>JBBIQB010000030.1:0-908 GCA_037442545.1 Bellilinea sp. | reverse complement strand
GGCGGGGGCGGCAGGGTCGGGGTGAGCGTGGGCGGCTGCTTGGGTTCGGGGATGCAGGCGGCAAGGAGCAGCAATATGATCAAAAAAAGGAGAGAGCGGATCGTCTTGTTCATGGGGATGTCCCGAAAAGTCGCTGTGGTATACTGCTGATTGTCCATATCTTACCACCAATTCGAGGTCAGCCGTGCTTGCAGATGTGCCGTGGGTGTCGTGGGTGCAGTTGGTTTTGGCGATGGTCATTTATATCGGACCGGGTATCGCGATTCTCGCCATGCTCAATACAAGCCGGAGTTGCCTGACCTCGTTTTATACTCTTGCGTTTTCCCTTTCAGTAGCCTTTTGGGCGGTGCTTTTGGCGGCTTTGCGCTGGCTGCACGTTCCGTTTTTTATCCCACCCGTGATCGCCGCGGTTTCTTTGCTGGGTTGGTTATTTGGGGTATATCACTACGGTTACAGGGCACGCAGCAAACCTTTCCCCTTCCGGCTGAGTGGTTGGGAGGCTTTACTCATCGCGGGTTTGCTGGCATCTGTGGCGCTCAATACCTATGCTGTGCGTTCTATGGTGGCTGGGCTGGGCAGTGACAGCAACCACCATACCTTGATCTCGGCGCTGATCCTGTGGAACCGCGGCTTGCCGGAAAACTATGCGCCTGCCTACCCGGAAATAATCACCTTCAATTATCACTTCGGATTTCACGGGCTGGCTGCGATATTGTCGTCGTTAAGCGGTTGGGAACCGCGCCTAGTGGTTCTGGTATTGGCTCCGATGCTGATCGGGTTGTCCGGTTTGGGCGCGGCGTATTTCGCCAGGGAAGGATTCAACAGCCGGGCGGGTATGCTGGCGGCGGGGTTGCTGCCAGCATTGCTGGCGGTATTTCCAGCTGCCATGCTCGAATGGGGGCGCTATC
>JBBIQB010000029.1:23922-24754 GCA_037442545.1 Bellilinea sp. | reverse complement strand
GACAAAAGTCTACTCCCTTTTGGAGATCCTCGTCTTATCCCGAACTCACGTTAAATAAGATAAGAGTGCCCATAGTCGATCGTCGCTGGTCACATCATTTGGAGATGCGGGCATATCAGACATCGGAAAATTCCTCCTTTGTGAAACGAACAAGATTTGGTCGCATTATGTGAATCATTGTATACCGGTTCGAAAAGAAATACCAGCCCTCAAACAGGGTAAAATTGTTAATTTGTGTTAAAATTTTGGCTTATGGAGCCGGTTCGCATTGTCTTCATGGGGTCGCCGGAATTTTCGCTGCCAGCGCTGGCTGCTCTGGCGGATCACTATCACCTGGTTGGGGTGGTAACCCAGCCGGACCGCCCGGCAGGGCGGGGTAAAACGCTCACGCCTCCGCCGGTCAAAGAACTGGCTGCCCGCTTGGGGATTGAGACAATCCAGCCGGAACGGCTGCGCCAGCCGGGCGTGTTTGAGCAGCTGGTGGCATGGAAGCCGGATTTGATCGTGGTGGCTGCATTTGGGCAGATCCTTAGACAAAATGTGCTTGATTTGCCGCCAATGGGCTGCATTAACATCCATGCTTCGCTGCTGCCGCGCTGGCGCGGTGCGGCGCCCATTCAGGCTGCCATCCTGCACGGCGATGAGCAAACCGGGATTACCGTCATGAAAATGGACGCCGGCGTGGACACCGGGGCTATCCTGGCTCAACAAAGCCTGCCGATTGAGGCGGAGGATACGGCGGAAACGCTCAGCCGGCGGCTGGCGGAATGCGGCGCCCGGCTGCTGCTACAAACACTGCCAGAGTATCTGGCTGGGACAATCCAACCCCAGC
>JBBIQB010000029.1:11049-23912 GCA_037442545.1 Bellilinea sp. | reverse complement strand
CGCAGGATGATGGGTCAGCCAGTTACGCGCCGATGCTGACCAAAGAACAGGGAGAGTTGGATTTCAACCTGCCGGCGCTGCACCTGGAGCGCAAAGTCCGGGCGTTTTATCCCTGGCCGAGTGCTTATCTGCGCTGGAACGGAGAATGGCTCAAGATCAGGAAGTCCGCCGTTACGGATGTGTCGGAACTGCAACCCGGTGAACGCGCAGTACGCAACCAAACCCCGCTGGTCGGGACGAGTAAAGGTGCTCTGCTGCTGCTCGATGTGCAACCAGCCGGGAAGAATTGGATGAGCGGGAAGGATTTCCTGCGCGGCGCGCGCAACTGGGCGCAAGCCTGATCAGACCAAGAGGCATTGGGATATGCGTTACTTAATGGTTGGAATGGGGGCAATCGGTACCTATATTGGGGGTAGTCTGAGTCTTTCCGGCGAGGAAGTGATTTTTGTCGAGCGGCAGGCTGGAGAAGCCGGGGCAGCCTCCCACCACTATCAGGTGGAGATTGCTGGGCAGGTTCACCCGTTTCAACCGTTGATGGTTGCCGGCGCGATTGACGAAGCCCTGCAACGAAGCCAAGTTGATCTGGTGGTGGTAGCGGTTAAGTCCTTTGATACCGCCGCGGTTGCCAGCCAGCTGCAGCCGCAACTCGAGCGCTTCAAAGCCGTGCTCAGCCTGCAAAATGGGGTCGAAAACGAGCTGGTTCTGGCAGAACGGCTGGGAAAAGAGCGCATTTTGACCGGCACAGTCACCAGCGCGGTGGGCAGACGGGGTTTGGGCAAGGTGGTCTTGGAGCGCAAGCGCGGCATTGGTCTGGCAAACGACCATCCCCTGGCAGCTCAAGTGGCAGACTCTTTCAACCGGGCTGGGTTGAATGCTGGTCTTTTTTGGGATGGCAGTGCGATGAAATGGTCGAAATTGCTCACTAATCTGCTGGCAAACGCCAGTTCTGCGATCCTGGATTACACCCCGGCGCAAATTTTTTCCGATGCGCGGCTATTCGATCTGGAAGCGCGGCAGTTGCGCGAAGCGCTGGCGGTGATGGATGCCCTAAAGTACCGGGTGGTCGACCTGCCCGGCACGCCGGTGCGCATGCTGGCGCTTTTGATGCGCTCCCTGCCGCTGCGGTTGAGCCAGCTGATTGCCCGCAGGGCGCTGGCAGCCGGCAGAGGCAGCAAAATGCCGTCCCTCCACATCGATTTGCACCAGGGGAGAGGCAGCGTCGAAGTGGATTACCTCAACGGCGCGGTGGCACGTTTTGGCGCGCGGGCGGGTATTATCGCCCCGGTCAACCGCTTCTTGAATGATACGCTGTTGAAATTGTCGCGCGGTGAAATTTCAATCGACGCATACCGTCATCAACCGCAACGATTGCTGGCGGAGCTTTCATCCATGAGAAGTCAATGATGCACATCCCGGAATGGGTCAAAGAGGCTGTTTTTTACCAGATTTTTCCCGACCGGTTCGCGAACGGTGACCGATCGAATGACCCTGCCAATGTACAGCCGTGGTGCAGCAGCCCGGACGGGGTTCGGTTTCAAGGCGGCGATCTTGCCGGTATCGAGCAGCGTCTCGACTACCTGCAAGACCTGGGAGTCAACGCGCTTTACCTTAACCCGATTTTTCTTTCGCCTTCCACGCATCGCTACAACACGGTCGATTATTTCCGGATTGATCCGAAACTCGGCAGCCTGGATGAATTCCGCCGCCTGGTGAAGAAAGCCCACCGCAAAAAAATCCGGATCATCCTGGATGGGGTGTTCAATCACTGCGGCAGGGGTTTTTTTGCATTCAGCGACGTGCTGGAAAACGGCGGCAATTCCCCGTACCTGGACTGGTATCATATCCATCGTTTTCCGCTGGAGGCGTACACCCCCGGAAAAGCCAGAAATTTCGAAGCCTGGTGGGGGTATAAAAGTTTGCCAAAATTCAATACCCAAACGCCGGCGGTTCGCAAGTACATTCTGGGCGTTGCCCGTTACTGGATCGAGGAGGGTGTTGATGGCTGGCGCTTGGATGTTCCCAATGAGATCGACGACGATTCGTTTTGGGCGGAATTTCGCCAGGTGGTAAAAAAAGCCAATTCGCAGGCTTACCTGGTGGGGGAAATCTGGGATGTTCAGCCGCGCTGGGTGAATGACGATCACTTCGATGGGGTGATGCACTACCCACTGCGTTCCGCCATTGTGGATGGACTCAACCAGTCAGCCTCCGGTCAGGATTTACGGGCACGTCTGGATCAAATCCTCAGCGCGTATGGCACAGATAACCTTTACGGCATGTATTTGCTGCTCGGCTCTCACGATACCGAACGCATCATCACCTTGCTTAATCACGACATGCAGAAAGTGCGCCTGGCATATTTGCTGTTGTTTGCTTTTCCGGGGGCGCCGGCGATCTATTACGGGGACGAGATCGGGCTTCAGGGTGGCAAGGATCCGGACTGCCGACGGGCTTTTCCCTGGCAGCCGGCAGCCTGGGATGTGGAATTGCATGACTGGCTGAAACGGCTGATCCAGATTCGCCGCGCCAGTCCGGTGCTTTGCCTTGGCAGCCTTGAAATTGTGCGTGATCGAGTTCCACGCAATGGGCTGGCACTGATGCGCCGGCATGGCGGCCGGTGTATCGTGGTTGCCGCCAATTTCAGCTCGCAAAAAAGCGCGCTGGCAATCCCTGCCAACTGCTCGTCCAACCCGGGCGGCGAACCGCCGCTGGACCTGCTGGGTGGGGCGCATCCGCTCACCCGGAAAGGCGAGGACTGGATTGTCGAATTGCCCGCCTGGAGTGGGGGGTATTTTTCAATCTGAGAAGCGGGACTGCCTGCCAGCCTCCCAGCCGATTTCCTCGGCGGCAATGAACAGGTCGGTCGCCGAGATCAAGCCGATCAGATTGTTTTTTTCGTCCACAACCGGCAGGTGGTGGATATTCTTCTGCTGCATTTTTTGCGAACATTCGGTCAGAGTCCATTCTGGGTGGGCAACCTGCACAGGCATAGACATGATCTCGCGGACGGTTGTCTCTGCCGGGTTGCGCGAAGCGGCAATGATCTTATCCCGGATGTCGGTGGTGGTCAGGATGCCGTAGTGGGTGTGAGTCTCTTCGGTGATGACCACCACCAGGCTGTGAATGTTGCGGCGGCGCATCAGGGTCATGGCATAGGAGACACTGCTGTCCGGATCGATCACAACCACCGGGCTGCTCATCCAATCACGCACAAGATGTCCCATGTGTTCACCTCTTCCTGGTCAGGCAGAATTGATTGTTGAATACGGTTGGTACAGTGTATCGCTGACGGCTGCCATAATGAAATCGTTGCGGTGCAAGCCATTGACGGTGTGCGTCCACCATTGAAGGGTGATTTTGCCCCATTCGATGACCATCAGCGGGTGGTGATCCTGTTCCTCGGCGCTGCTGCCCACCTGTTGAGCGAATTCCAGCAGGCGCAGATAATTTTTGAAGCGAAAAGTTTTTTGCAGTCGCGGGACGTCATCCACTACGATCACATCCCAACCTGGCACGAGAGGCAGCCATTGGTCGATTTCGGCGCGGCTGAGTGATGGGGTTGCGCGTTGCGGATGAATACATCTCTCGCGACTCAAATCTTGCATTTTCTCACCTCTAAACGGTTTCGCTTTCCAGCTGCTTGAGGGAATCGATCAAT
Source organism: Bellilinea sp. (assembly GCA_037442545.1). Classification (GTDB taxonomy): domain Bacteria; phylum Chloroflexota; class Anaerolineae; order Anaerolineales; family Anaerolineaceae; genus Bellilinea. The sequence continues at coordinate 20,254 of JBBIQB010000029.1, read as the reverse complement.
TTTACGATCTGGTAAGCAGACTGACTCTCCGCCTGGAGCAATTTCTGGGCAATCTCATACCCGCCCAGCAGCGCCTCGAGCAGGTCTGCCCGGCTGGCATCCGGCTGGCAAATGGCATCCAGCAGAGCCAGCGCGGTCGTCCACCAGATGAATGACTCGAAGCCTTCGTGATTGAACCAGAGAACGTCCTTGTAGCGGTTGACGCCGATGAAGCGCTGTACTTCCAGATCGGACAGCCAGTTTTCGAGAATGCGCGGGGTGGGCAGCAAACCCCACTTTGTAAACCAGTTTTGGTGGGCGATTAACATGCGCAGGGTGGGGGTCAATTTCCAGATGGCTGTCGGATCGATGCCCATCGAATGGGCAATTTCATGCAAGGGTTTGGTCAGGTGCCATTCTTCGATCCATGTGAGGATTTGTTCCTCGGCGCCGTCCTGCCCGCGCAGCAATCCGATCTGATTGAGAAAGACAAACACCATCAGCACCAGCCAACGGTCGGGGTGATCGTCCAAGCCAGCCTGGATGAATTGCAGTGCCTGGGTATGGCGGGTGCGACCGGGCAGTGGCAACAGGTTATCCGGCGTGTTGAGGTGGAGGATCAGTTCCACCTGGCGGCGCAGTCCGGCGCGGATCACTGTCCGATTGGCATCGAACCCGGTTATGACGCAAATGCCGTTGCACAAATTATCCAGTTTGGCAGCGGCTTCATCGAGGACATGTTCGGCGAGCGCCTCTCCATCAACCGTCACGCGCTGGTTGAGTAAATAATTCAGGTAGCCGCTGTTGACGATCTCGCGGTAGGGGCGGATGATCGCAGCCAGGAGCAGTTCGCGCAGCGCTTCCTCAATGCTGGGTACCCCGCGACCGTTCAGGTACTCGCTCAACATCCGGTAAGAGCCAAATTCATCATCGTGAACCTGGCGGAATTCGGAGAATACGTGCGCGCGGTACGCGCTCAGGTGAAGATGCAAACCTTTTTGCGCCAGTTCACTGGCGGGGCGGATGTACTCCAATCCGTCCAGCAGGTCGCGAAAGAGCAGGTGCTGGTTTTCCTGCCCGGAGAAGCCCAACCCTTCGATCAGCGAGCGCTGGGTCAATTTTCCGCCATCGCTGTGTTTGGCGCGGAAACCGGCCGACCAGCGCATCCAGCCTTCTGTCTCGGCATATTTGTTATGCACCACCACCAGCGCGCGCTCGTCGCCGAGCCGGTTGGAATAGGCAAACACATCCTCGTTGACCCAGCCACCGGAGGTGAAAAAGTCGTACAGCAGGAAATTGTCCACCCCGGCGAACAGCGGGCGTTTGTGCAAAACAGGGAAGATCTGGCGTTTGTGCCGTTCAACCAGATAGGGGTCGGACTTTTCATCCCAATAAGCGCGGCGAAATTCCATCCCGTATTTTTCCGAATAGCCTTCGATTTGTCCATGTCCAAACATCGGTAGTCCCGGTAGGGTGGACATGAGTACGCAAATGCCAAAATACTTGTCACCCTTGCCAAACTGGTCAACCGCGGTGCGTTCGTCGGGGTTGTTCATGAAATTGACATAGCGTTTGAGGATTTCAGGTTCAAATTCAATTGTACTCTTGATCAACTTGCGGTAACCGGCGTTGTCTTCGTTGCGCAACATGTTCATGAACGCCGAGTTGTACACGCGGTGCATCCCCAGCGTGCGGACGAAGTAGCCTTCCATCAACCAGAAGGCTTCTGCCAGCAGGAGTGTGTCCGGGGCTTCCTGGGCTACCCGCTCGACGACCTCGCGCCAGAACTCGGCTGGCATCAAGCGGTCGAATTGTTCCTTGGTCAAACCATAATCGGCGCGGGAAGGGATTGCCCCGCCGGTGCCGGGTTCGGGGAACCACAGGCGCTGGTAATGCCGCTTGGCGAGCGTCATGGCGGCATCGAAGCGGATGATCGGGAAGCGGCGGGCGACCTGCAGGATGGTTTGAATGACTGCTTCACGTACCTGAGGATTGAGATAGTTGAGTTGAGCCGTGTCATTCCACGGCATGGTTGTGCCGTCGTTGCCGTGATAGATGAATTTTGCCTCACCGGTGTTGCGGTCGACCCGCTTGAACACCACAGCCGCATCGCTGCGGGTATAGTAATGGTCTTCGAGCAGAATCGCGACGCCGGGGTGATGGGATAGATCCGGCCCGGAGAACGTATACGAAGGGAATGGGCTGTAATTGAGCGCGACGAACCAGTCCGGATGTTCGACCACCCAGGGCGAATCGATGCCCATGTGATTGGGCACCATATCGGAGGCAAGACGGATGCGGTACTTCCAGGCGCGGTCGCGCAAATTCTGATAGGCTTCCTCTCCGCCCAGGTCGGCGGCGATGGTGTATCCTGCCAGCGAGTACGCCGATGCGATGGCTTCCGGGTTTCCGCACAATTGTTTGATGCGCGCCGAAGCGGAACTGCGCTCCCACAAGCCGATCAGCCACAACCCGGTGAAACCCCATTCTGCCAGCTGCGCCAACTCCTCATCCGGGATGTGATCCAGGCGGGTGATGGGGCGCTGATATTTTTTGCCGAGTTGGTCGAGCCAGACATAGGAATTTTTGGCGATCAGCACCAGGCTGGGCATCCATTCCCGGTCGGGGCTGAAGTTCTCCGGCTCTCCCTCGGCAGTCAGGCGGTCGAAGACCGGAATTTCCACCGGTCCCGGTCCCATGAAAGGCAGTTTTTCTTCTTCCTTGATCAAGTCTAGGCTGCCGAGCAACCGGTACAGGTAACGCCCGATCAGATCAACCCAGCGGCGGCGGATGTATTCCAGTTGATCGGTCAGCGAATAGGGATGGGCGAGGGCGGGCGCGCGCAGCAGGTCGATCAGATTCTGCATATCGGGTCCAAAAGGCGGCTGCGTGTCGAAGAAGGCATACAGTTCTTGCAAGGCGCGCAGATATTCACTGCCGCGGCTGATCGGATCGTCATCGAATAGTTCGAGGTAGGGGGAGAGGGCGGGATTTTTATTTGAAACCCAGAGCAGAATGATTTCCTCCAGCGTGTTGGCGCGGTGCGAGCCGCTCTCCGCGCGCCCGGCAAGATAGTCTTGCGGGCTAATCTCGCGCCGGTAAACCGCCAGGGGTGGAAATTCCTGGGTAAACAGCAGCAGGATGGCGTCCAATTTCTCTTTGCCGAGCGCTCCTTCTAATTCCGCCAGGGCTTGTTCCATGACCTGCGAATTTTTCTGTGAGCGGTATTGGGCTACCACCAGGTGCAGGATCTCATCGATCAAGCCCATGGCGTTTATCTGTCCGGCTTTAACTGCTTTTTCGGGGAAATTGACCAGATCGCGCTGGTTGTTCATTTTTTGAGCGAATTGACGCGCCGCGTGAAAATTGGCAAAAATCACATTCCCGTTGAACGAAAAAAGGCTTGAATCGAAATCATAACGGTCGCGAGCCTGACGGGCAACGTGGAATTCCATTGCTCACTCCTTTTTTATGGAACGCTCAAATGAGATAATTGATTATACCCTTTTCAGGGTGAAGAAAACCGCTTTTCGACGGTGATGAGGCAGTCGCGCGAGATCTCGCGTCTTATTTTTCGCGTAGCCATTTATCTAGAATATATCAAATCCAATCCAGAGCGCATAAACAGATGCATGGTTTTTTATGGGCTGGTTTCAACAGCCAGTCGCTTCAATGCGTAATGCGGGTCAGGTTGATTTTCGATCCTGACCTCGGCAACAAGCAGCCCTTCGCGTAGTAACTGTTCCAGCGCACGGAGGAGGTCCTCGTTGCGCCAGTTGAGAATCGACCGAGCCTGTTGGATGGTCGCGGCGCCGAGTGACTCGAAATAGCGGGTCAGGATGTGAGCGCGGGCTTGTTTTTCGCCAATTGGGCGGGCTTGCTCGATCAGGCGCGGGTATTCGCGGTGCACCAGATCGTACACAAAAGCGTACCGCCAGGCGCCCGCCTGGGCAGTGCCAACCGGCAGGACTTTGAATTCGACCTGCAAAGCGTCCAAAGCGCGGTTGAAACGGGAGGTGCTTTCGGGGCTGGACAGGCGGGCAGCCTTGCGCAGCGAGATGGTATCCAGCGCTCCTTCGCGCAGCAGCGCTTCGTACACCTGTCTGGTTTCCTGGGTGAGCAGTCCGAGTTCGTACTGTTCGAGGTAATCCTGCTCGGGATCGCCGTAATTTGGCGAAAGGGCGTAAAAGTAAGGCAGGCTTTCCAGAGAAATGAGTGTGTTTTTCCGGCGCAGGATGCGGGCGTAATACCAGACCTTCTTGCCGAGCAGTTCATCCTTCCAACCCCAGGTGACGTGTCCCGGATCGTCGTGCTCATCGGCAACCGGGCGGTCGCCGGCAACCGCCGCCCACAGGCTGGGCAGCATGGTTGCCTGGATTGGCCAGAAAAAGATGAAACCGCGTTGGTTGACGAAGTCAATCGCCTGCTGTTGGGTGCGCAGGCGATCATGATCGCTCAAACGAAAGGTTTTGCGGCGGAAATCGACAAGTGTTTGCTGATGAATGTACAACAACACAGCCACCCTATCGATAGGATGGTTATATTGTACTGAATTGATACGGAAAATGAAAAGGGTGTTTCCGCGCCATTGCCCGAAAACACCAGCCTGGATCAGTTCATTCGTCCTAAGATGTGGGTGATGATATTGGAACCGCTGCCGCCAATGTTTTGCGCCATGCCAATTGCCGCATCTGCCACCTGGGTTTCGCCGCATTCGCCGCGCAGCTGCTGGACAACTTCAACCAGCTGATACATGCCGGTCGCGCCCACCGGGTGACCGCGCGCTTTCAGCCCGCCGCGAGTGGCAATCGGCACCTTGCCGGTGGGGCGGATTTCGCCGTCCAGCGCCAGGCGGGGCGACTGCCCTTTTTCGGCAAATCCGCTGGCTTCGAGCGAGAGCGCAGCCATAATCGTGAAGGCGTCATGCAGTTCGAAGAAGTCGATCTCTGCGGGTTTCAAGCCTGCCTGTTGGTACGCTTGCAGGGCGGATTTTTCGGCTGCGCTGAGCAGCAGCGGAATTTTTCGTGAATGAACCGACATGGTATCGGTTGCCGCGGCAGACGCCAGCACTTTGACCACCGCGCGAGGTGGGAAGCGGTGGAGCACCTCAGCCGGCACCAGCACCGCTGCCGCAGCCCCATCACCCATCGGGGAGGCGTCCATCAGGTTGATGGGCGGGGTGATCATGGGCGCTTTGAGATAATCTTTCTCGGTGATGGGGGAACGCAGACGCGCATTGGGGTTGCGGGCGGCATTGGCGTGGGCGTTGATCGAAAACGGAGCAAAATGCTCCGGCGTCCAGCCGTACTCGTACATGTAGCGGCGCATGATCAGCGCGTTCAACGCGACAAACGAGATTCCCTGCCCGGATTCCCAATCGGCGTCGGCGGCGGTTGCCAACTCGGCGGTAATTTCGTTTCCAGGCGAGTCGGTCATTTTTTCGACCCCCACTGCCAGGGCAATATCCATCACCCCGGAGGCGACTGCCATCAGCGCGGCGCGAAAGGCGGCTGCGCCGGAACTGCAGGCTGACTCAACGTGCATGGCGTCGGCGTAGCGCACGCCGATCCAATCGGCGACGAATGCCCCCAACTGCTGCTGCCGGTTGGCGGAGCCGGACATCATATTGCCGACAAACACCCCATCTACACTGTTGATGCCGGCGTCCTGAAGCGCATCCAGGGCGGCTTCGCCCGCCAGAATGCGCAACGACTTGTCCCAGTGTTCATCAATCTTGGTCTGTCCAATTCCCAAAACGGCTACTTCGCGCATGAAATTCCCTTCCTTCCTGATAGTCATTGGTTATTATAACGAGAACGACTGTCAATCTCTATCAACTCGCTGTCAATATATAACCTTCCGGGTAGTATAATTCCGCCGTGCTGTCATTCCGTGCTCGAACACTCAAAATCTTGTGGCTGACTGGCATCCTGATGTGCGTGCTGACCTGCGCCGGGTGCGCTACTGTGGATGCTGACACGCTCCCGGCGGCGCCGACCAAACTTCCTGTGACCCCGGTTGCCACTGCGACCTCGACCGCGGCGAATCCTTCGCCGACTCCGCCGGAGGCAACCGGCGTACCAACCAGGACGGATGTTCTGCGGGTGGGCGCGGTTGCGCCGCGCGAATTGATCACCCGCATGGTTCTCCCAGGTACGGTGCGCTGGGTGCAGCCTGACCAAAACCCCGATTGGGTATTGCTGCCGCTCGATTCGTCCAGCGGTGCGCACGCGGCGCAAGCCGAATGGGTGTATGCGCTGGTCGCTGCGTTTCCGACGGTGAGCGACGACATCTCTTTTGCGGAATTGATGCGCCTGTGGCGGGGGGAACCAACGCCCACCGATCAACCGGTGCGCCTGATCCTTTCCGCGGAGACCCATGCCGTCCTGACAAAAGTATGGGGAGCGGCTGACCCGTTGTTCGTTCGGGTTGTCGCCGCGGATGGTTTACTCGAACAAGCCTGGGAACAGCGCAGCGATTGGGCAATCATCCCGTTCGAGCAGATCGAACCGCGCTGGAAGGTGTTGCGCATCAACCAACAATCCCCACTCGATCAGGATTTCCAAAGCGAAACCTACTTGTTGACCGTCCGCTTCGGCTGGCGATCCAGTGGCGCGATTTCCACACCGGCAGGGTTGCTTTCAACCAATCCAATCAGCAACCGTGAGGCGGAGCGGTTTACCTCATTGCTTTTAACCGGAACCACTGCGCTGGTGCGCCGCACGGCAGAACGAATGGAGCAGATGGGCACCAATTATCCGGCGGAGGACATCGGGGATTGGCTGCGCAACGCGGATATCGCTCATATCAGTAACGAGGTTTCCTTCTATGAGGATTGTCCTCCGGCGCTTCCGCTGCGCAGGGGGCAGCGCTTTTGCAGTGACCCTGCCTATATCGAATTACTTCGTACGGCTGGGGTGGATGTGATCGAGCTGACCGGCAATCACCTGCTGGATTGGGGCACCGGACCTTTTCTGTACACGCTGGAATTGTACCAGCGGGAAGGGTTTCGCTATTACGGTGGGGGAAGCAGCGCGATGGAATCCCGCCAACCGCTGCTGATCGAGCACAATGGGAACCGGCTGGCGTTGATCGGCTGCAACCGGGCGGGTCCGGAGAATATCTGGGCGGGCGAGGAGAAACCCGGTCCAGCCGAGTGCGATTTTGAATTTCTGCGGGATGAAATCCCGCGCCTGGCGGGTTTGGGCTACCTGCCCGTGGTGACATTTCAACACTACGAAGTGGAAAATTTCAAGCCGATGAATTTGACCCTCCAGGAGTTCGAACAGGTCGCCCGGATGGGCGCGGTGATCGTCAGTGGAAGCCAGGCACACTTTGCTCACGGCTTTGGCTTTTCGGAGGGCAGGTTTATGCATTATGGTCTTGGCAACCTGTTTTTCGACCAGATGTTCCCGCTGCACCGCCGCCAGTTCCTCGACCGGCACATATTCTACGACGGGCGATACCTGGGGGTCGAGCTGTTAACGGCCCTGTTGGAAGATTACGCCCGACCGCGCCCGATGACCCCAGAGGAACGGCGCGAGATGCTGGAAACGTATTTTCGTGTCAGCGGCTGGCTGCCGGAGGAGTGATTGTAATGAAACGATTATGGATGTGCGCCCTGGTTGTAATGCTTGTGCTTGGCGGATGCAATCCAACCCCGCTGCCCCCGGTGGAGCAGGAGGAAACGGCTGGGCTTCCCGCGACCGCAACGCACCTAACCGCGGCAACGGTACCGATGCCAACCGACACCCCCAGCCCGCAGCCGACCGCCGTAGTCGAACTGAGTTTGTGGATCTCGCCGGATGTGCCGGATGGATTGGCAGAGGGATTGCGAACGCAGACAGAGATTAATCTGACAACCGACCGCGCTTCCGCCAACCTGTGGCTGGAGCCTGCCGCGCCAGCGCAGGCGGTTTTCCAGTGGGTTTTTTGTCTGGTCAGCCCTTTTTCCTCGCTGATCGAACAGGTAGCGTTTGAGGATTTGAAATCGCTGTGGAAAGGTGGTTCAAGTGCGCCCTCGCCAACCATCCTGGTTAGTCCAAACACAGCCGGCGCCTTGCAGCTCTGGCTGGGTGAACCGGACAAGACGACGGTCAAAGTGATCCCGGCGGAGGAATTGCTCGAAACTGCCTGGGCGCAGCGGGATGTGCTGGCAATTGTACCCTTCGAGGCGCTCGAACCCCGGTGGAAGGTGATCCCGCTGGCGGAGCAATCGCCGGTCAGCAACCGCTTCGATGCGGTTGCATATCCGCTTACCGCGAGTTTTACATGGGGTGGACAGCCGGAAGCCTTGCAGCGCTTGCAGACCCTCCGGGATCAGGGTGAGCTGACCCTGACCGCAAGCAACCGGGATGCCAGCCGGCTAACTGTGCTGGTGATGACCGGGGTCACTGCGCTGGTGCGGGCGACGGCGGTGCGGATGGAAGAAAAGGGGATGACCTACCCGGCGGGGGATATTCTGCCCTGGCTGCGCGATGCTGACCTGACCCACATCAACAATGAGGTGTCGTTCTCGCCGAAATGCCCCGATCCATCCATGGCGCCAATGCCGCTGATCTTTTGCAGCAAGCCGGAATATATTGAATTACTTGACTATATCGGCACGGATATTCTCGAGCTGACCGGCAATCACGGCGTGGATTGGGGACGGGACGCGCTTCTGTTTTCGCTGGACATGTACCGGCAGCGCAATTGGGCGTATTATGCTGCCGGTGAAGATGAAATCCGCGCGCGTGATGCCGCTTTTATCGAACATCATGGCAATCGCTTTGCTTTTCTCGGCTGCAATCCGGCGGGGCCCGAGTATATCTGGGCAGGAGAAAACCAGCCCGGCGTGGCAAACTGTGACTACGAATGGATCCAGGAACGGGTACGCCAGCTGACGGACGAAGGCTACATTGTGATATTTACCTTCCAGTATTTCGAAACCTACCGGCATTGGGTGCACAACTTCGAGAAGGAAGATTTCCGTAAACCGGCGGATGCCGGGGCGGTCATTGTTAGCGGCTCTCAAGCCCATCACCCGATGGCGATGGAATTTTATGGCAATACCTTTATCCATTATGGTTTGGGCAACCTGTTTTTCGACCAGATGTGGGTGGATACAGTTACAATTCCGCAAGGCACGCGCAAGGAATTCATCGACCGGCACGTGTTTTACAATGGTAAACATATCTCAACCCAACTACTGACGGCGTTTTTGGAGGATTATTCCCGTCCGCGA
>JBBIQB010000029.1:1516-10962 GCA_037442545.1 Bellilinea sp. | reverse complement strand
TCCGCGACCGATGGCTGAAGCGGAGCGGCGGGAATTTCTCCAAGCCATCTTCACGGCAGCCGGTTGGGGAACATACCGACCCTAACCAATCCGAGGAGTGCACAATGGAAATTTTGGATATCACCCTTACAATTACACCTGATTTACCCACCTGGCCCGGCGACCCAAAGGTGGTGCTCCGGCGGGTTAACAAGATGGAAGATGGGGCAAATGCCAACGTCTCGCGGCTGGACATGGGCGTACATACCGGTACCCATGTGGATGCGCCGTTTCATTTCATCCCGGACGGGCTGGCGGTGGAAACGTTGCCGCTGGATGTGCTGACCGGAACAGCCTGGGTTGTGCGGATTCCCGATGAGGTGCGGGTGATCACCCGCGAGATTTTGGAAAAGGTGCGGCTGCCTGAACAGGGCGAGCGAATATTGTTCCGTACCCGCAATTCGCAATACTGGCAGGACGGGGTGAAGACCTTTCAAACCGATTTTGTCGGCATTGATGCCGGCGGGGCGCAATATCTGGTCGATCGGGGGGTGCAGCTGGTAGGTGTGGACTACCTCTCGGTGGCGCCGTACAAACTATCCCGCCCAACCCACCAGGTGTTGTTGAAAGCCCGGGTGGTTGTGGTCGAAGGATTGGATCTATCCAAAGTGGATGCCGGGCGCTACCAGTTGGTGTGCCTGCCGCTCAAATTGGGCGGCAGCGATGGCGCACCTGCCCGGGCGGTGTTGTTCCGCGAATGACTAGGCGGATCAACTGGGGGTGATCAGGGTGTAGCCACCGTCGATGACGATCACCTGACCGCGAATCATGGCGGCGTCCGGCGTACACAAAAAGGCGACCACCCGGGCGACATCTTCCGGCTGTACCAGCCTTCCAGCCGGCGTATTCGTAACCGCGCGCGGGATGACATCCGCATCGGAGAGCGAGGCGAAATGTTTGAGGGCGTCTGTTTCGACCAGGGATGGTGAGACGGCATTCACAACGATGTTCAACGGCGATAATTCCACTGCCAGATAGCGCGTGAGGGCTTCCAGCGCAGCTTTGCTCGCTCCGACGGCTACATAATCTGGAAGGACACGCTGCCCGCCGGGACTGGAAATTGCCACCATCGCGCCGCCGCCGCGTTTCTCCATCAGTGGCGCAGCTCGTTGGGCGGCAAAGAGAAAAGCGCGCGCGTTGACATTGAGGGTATGATCCCAGCCGGTTTCTTTTTGCTGCATGGCAGGTCGATTGAAGCCGGACGCGGCGTTGCTGATGAAGATGTCCAGCCCGTCAAATTCACTCGCGACGAAATCGAACAGGCGGTTGATGTCCTCGATTTTACCGACATTGGCGCGAAAAGCGGCGGCTTTCCTGCCTTGGGCACGGATGACGGCGGCAACTTCTTCGGCAGGCGCCTGATTGCGCACATAATTGATGATAACATCCGCGCCGCGTTGCGCCAGGAGCAACGCAATGGCGCGTCCGATGCCGCGCCCGCCGCCGGTAACCAGCGCCAGCTTATTTTGGAAGGGGAATTGCGGGTTCATGCTTGATCCTGTTGGTATTTTACCGGTTGCAGCAGGGCGGGTCTGAAGCGGTGCAAGTCTGCCGCCCCCAATTCCAGAACGATTTTTTCGATCCGGGCAGCATCATCCCTTAATGTGTCCAGATCGACGCCACGGCAAGGGGAGGGGAACGGCGCCAGCCAGGGTCTGGCGCGGGCGAACATCTTGACCGCGCCGGTGTAGTTGTGGTTGAGGACGTGATAATAGGCGATACCAACCTGGAGAACCCCGCGGTACATCTCGCGAACCGCTCCCGTTTCCTCCCGCCATGCCAGCTCGAGCGCCTCGTGCGCTTCGAAATAGTGACCCTGGTTGAACAGGCGCAGTCCCACGTCGGCTTGCGGGTGAAGTGTTCCCTGACAGGCGGCGCTCAGTTGTTCGCGAGTGTAGCGTTGGTCGGGATAGACCAGTTGAGCGGGCATTTATTCCCTCGTTGGGGTGATCGAATGCAGAGGATTATAGCATACCCGTTATGCGCCGATTGCCTCGCCACTAAAGTAACACTTTATTTTGAGCCATCACGTCGCTGGCAAATATTTTATGATAGGATTGGGGAAACCAACCCACCAACGTATAAAAGAGCCAAATATGAGTGACGATGCGAATGATGATTTCCTGAAAACCTGCCTGGATCACAATTTTTGGACATGGTCTGCCCAGGGGAAAGTCAATCCGATCCCGGTTGCCAAAGCCAAAGGGGTTTACTTTTGGGACAGTCAGGGCAAATGCTACCTGGACATGAATTCGATGGTCATGTGCGTCAACATCGGACACGGCGACGAACGGGTGATCGAGGCGATGGTTGCGCAGGCAAGGGAACTGCCCTTTGCCGGACCCCAAATGGCTACCCGCCCGCGTGCGCAATTGTGCCGCCTGCTGACCGAAATCGTTCCATCCGGTTTGAGTAAATTTCTCTTCACACTTGGCGGCGCGGACGCAAACGAAAATGCGCTTAAGCTTGCCCGGGGGTACACCGGGCGTTTCAAGGTGCTCACCCGCTATCGTTCGTATCACGGCGCGACCTATGGCGCAATTTCGCTGACCGGCGACCCGCGCCGAGTTGCCTGGGAACCCACCACTATGCCGGGGGTTGTTCATTTTCTCGACCCGTACCGCTACCGTTCCACCTTCCACCGCACCAACCCGCAGATATCCGAGGAAGAATTCACCCGCGATTACCTCAACCACCTGGAAGAGATCATCCAGTACGAGCGCCCGGAGACGATTGCTGCCATTCTGATTGAGCCGGTGACTGGCACGAATGGGGTGATCATTCCACCAGCGGGCTATTTACAGGGCGTGCGCGAAATCTGCGACCGCTACGGGATAGTGATGATCTGCGACGAAGTGATGAGCGGCTTTGGGCGCACCGGCAAGTGGTTTGCGGTGGACCACTGGCAGGTTAAGCCGGATATCCTGACCATGGCGAAGGGATTGACTTCTGCGTATGCCCCGCTTGGGGCGGTGGCAATGAAGGCGGAAATCGCGGCGGCGTTCAACGAGCGGGTGTATGAGGGCGGCTTGACCTTCAACGGACACCCCATGTCGTTGGCGGCGGCGATTGCCAACATTAAAGTCATGCAAGACGACCGGCTGGTCGAAAACGCGCAAAAGATGGGCAAGGTGATGGCAGATATGCTGGCGGAATTGGCGGAACGGCATCCTTCGGTGGGGGATATCCGCTCGATTGGTTTGTTCGGGGTCATCGAACTGGTCAAGGACCGTCAGAAGAAGACGCCCATGACGCCCTTCAACCAGAGTAGCCCGGCAATGACCGCCTTGCGTACGTATTTACTTAATCACGGTGTCTTTCTGTATACCCACTGGCATACGGTATTACTGCTGCCGCCTTTGATTATCAATGAGGAGCAACTGGCGGAAGGCTTTGGCTGGATTGACAAAGCATTGCAAATTACCGATGCCGAAGCCAAAGGGTAAATATATGTAACCAAACGCGGATTAATTCATCTAAACACAGGAAATAAAAGAATCTTCGAGGAGAACAAGATGGAATTCAACCTCTCGGATGTGTCTCTGGGGAGCGCAAAGAAGAAAGAAAATAAAGTCGAAAAAGTGCTGGTGCTTGGCTCCGGTCCGGCAGGGTTATCGGCGGCATTGTACGCCGCGCGGGCGGAACTGAGCCCGTTGGTGTTGACCGGTACCGAGATGGGTGGTCAGGCTTCCCTGACCCATACGATTGAAAATTACCCTGGTTTTCCGCAAGGGGTTGGCGGCGCGGAATTGGGTGAATTGTTCCGCCAGCAAGCCGAGCGATTCGGGGCGCGCTTCGAATTCGACCTGGCAACATCGGTAGATTTGAGCCAACGCCCTTTCAAGGTCAATACCTACAGCAGTGAGTACCTGGCAGAAACCTTGATCATCTCGACCGGCGCCAGTCCTAACCACCTGAAGGTTCCCCAGGAAGCGGAGTTGACCGGCAGAGGGGTATCCTACTGTGCGACGTGCGACGGATGGTTTTTCAAAGACAAAAAAGTGGTTGTGGTCGGTGGAGGCGACAGCGCATTAGAAGAAGGTTTATTCCTGACCCGCTATGCCAGGGATGTGACTATTATTCACCGGCGGGATGAACTGCGCGCCGGGGCTATCCTGCAAAAACGGGCGCGTGAAAATCCTAAGATCCAGTTTATATGGGATACGGCGGTGCGCGAGATCGTAGGCAATGGTGCGGTCAACGCGGTGCGCCTGGAAAATGTAAAAAACGGCGAGATACGCGATTTTGCCACCGATGGCGTGTTTATTTTTATCGGGCACACGCCCAATACGCAGATTTTCAAAGGGCAGCTGGAGATGACCCCGCAAGGGTACATCGTGACCGATATGCAAATGCGCACCAGCGTCGAAGGCGTTTTTGCCGCCGGCGAAGTGATGGACCCGCATTACCGCCAGGTGGTCACCTCGGCGGGAATGGGCGCCGCCGCGGCAATTCAAGCCACGCGTTACCTGGAAGAACACACCAAATAAGCAGCCCAATGAAACCAATAAAAAAACCGGGATGTCAACAGGACATCCCGGCATTCGTTTAATCCATGAGGTCTTATGGAGTAGGTGTTGATGAAGGTGCGGCTGCCCCGGTACTCCACCAAACGAAGGTGCGCGACGTACTGGCAGCTCCGGCGGTATCATAGATCGGCTTTCCATCGGCGGAGGTGCCAATCTGGCGTACGGGAACAATGAACCAGCGCAGGACATGCGGGGTGTTGTCGGTCGGGCGGAAGGATGCCGGGACGATGAATTTGGTGTCGGTGACGTATTCGGTCAGCCGCCTACCTTTGCCTTCGGTAACGTCCTCGACGCTGACCGCATAGGCTTCATTCTGACGCAGTGTGCCCACCGAAGCCCATTGCAGCGTGACCGAATCGTTGGCGGCGGTGAATATGGCGCCGTCCGAGGGCAGCAACAGGTTCGGGGCTGCATATGGTGGTGGATTGGTCGGGGTTGGGGTGGGACCGGCGGTCGGCAGGCGCTCGCACAAGGGGATGTTGAGGTTCATGCCTTCATAAACGACATCCGATGGCAGCGCATTGTAACTTCGTACCGACTCCATCGAAACGTTGTAATTTCGGGCGATGCCGCTCAACGTGTCGCCGGACTTAACAGTATAGGGGAGCATCTGGCAGGCGACTTCGGTGGCTTGGTTGGGGCTGAGCGTATTGGTTGGCTGAGGTGAAGGGGTCAATGTTGGCTGCGGGATGAGCAGGATGTTGCCGGGCACCAGATTGTCGCAGGCGGCAGGCAGCCGGTTCAACTGAATGATGCTGTTGACCGAAACGCCGAAATTGAAGGCAATGGTCAAACAATTGTCGCCGGATTGAATGCGGTATTCGACAGGCGGCAAAGGGGTGAAGGTGGGCTGCGGGGTGGGGGTTTCGGTCGCGGTGGCGGTCTGGGTGATGGTTGGGGTAATGCTGGGCGTAACGCTGGGGGTGGTGTTAACCGCAAGCGCAGCAGGCGAGTTTTGCATCACGGCGAATACTGTCCCGGCGCCAATTGCCAGAATAAACAACAGTAAACCGAGCGCCACAGGCAGGGAGAGAGTCAAGGTGGGCATACGAGGAGCTTCCACCCCGCTGGATGATTTTTTCTTCTCTCCAGAGGACTGTTGGGGCTCACTCTCGAACCGCCGTCCGCACACCAGACAGCGGGTTGCATTTGCGCTCAGTTTTGTTCCACAGGTGGGACAAATCTTTGATTTTGAGGAAATTTCTTCAGGACTCATAAGCTTTTTCAATTGGATGCCGGGGAATTCCCCGGCAGGTGAGATTATAACACATTCAAGAATTTGACAAGGGTTGCAAAATTTTTGCTAAATCCGTCCCGCTGTGATATGCTCGGAATATGTCAATGGAGGTCAGCCTCTATATTCACATTCCTTTTTGCAGACATCGCTGCGCATATTGTGATTTCAATACCTATGCCGGGTTGGAGCAGCTGATACCGGCGTACCTGGACGCGTTAGCCGAGGAAATTTGCCAGGTGGCGGAGGTGGCGGGTCATGTGGATGCGGGGTTGACTGTTGCGACTGTCTTTCTGGGCGGCGGTACGCCATCCGTTCTGCCAGTGGAAGGATTGGCGGCGCTGCTGGCTGCCTGCCGGCAATCCTTTCGCCTTGCCGAAGGAGCGGAAATAACGCTGGAAGCCAACCCGGGCACATTGAGCCGCGCTTCGTTGGAGGGGTTACGCCGGCAGGGATTCAACCGCATTAGCCTGGGTATGCAGTCCGCTCATCCGGCGGATTTGCGCCTGCTGGAACGACAGCATGATACCTTCGATGTCATCCGCGCGGTTCAATGGGCAAGAGAGGCGGGTTTTGAGCAATTGAACCTGGATTTGATCTTTGGCATACCCGGACAGACACTGGAACGGTGGCAGGAAACCCTCAAACTGGCAGCCGGGATGCAGCCAGAGCACCTTTCCCTGTATGCCCTCACAATCGAACACGGTACTCCTTTCGGGAAATGGATCGAAGGCGGATTGGTCGAACTGCCGGATGAGGACCTGGCAGCCGATCAGTACGAGTTTGCCTGTACTATGCTTGCAGACGAGGGTTACCACCACTATGAAATATCCAACTGGGCACGCGAAAATGAGGACAACGCAGCGGTGTGCCGCCATAATTTGCAGTATTGGCGCAATCTCCCGTATATTGGCTTGGGAGCCGGTGCGCATGGGTATTGGAACGGCGCGCGGACGGTGAACGTGCGCGGCGTTTCGCAATATATCGCCCGCGTGCGGGAAGGCAAAGCAGCTACTTTTCCGGGCGGTCCGGCGGCAGAACAGGTCAATCCGGTTTCAGAATGGATTGAAATGCAGGAAACGATGATGGTTGGGCTGCGGCTGGTTGAGGAAGGGGTTGGCGAACAAGCCTTTATGCAGCGATTTGAATTGCCGCTGGCGATGGTCTTTCGAAAACCGATTGAACGGTTGATCCAGCGCGGGTTGATCGAATGGGCAGGGGATGCGCCGCAGCGCCGCCTGCGCCTGACCCGGCAGGGCTGGCTGCTCGGCAACCAGGTTTTCGGTGAATTTATTGGTCTGTCGGAAGCGGACTATGCCAAGGCGGGCAGGGGTTATTCGACCACAACCCGGGTGCCATAGCCAATCCGTATCATATCTTCCGGCTGAGAGACGGGCAGCGCCCAGCGGAACAACCATTTGGCTTCGTCGGTGCGCATATTGACGCAGCCGTGCGATCGCGGAATGCCAAAATCCTGGTGCCAGTAGGTGCCGTGAAAGGCGACACCGCTCTGCTCGAAGAACATTGTCCAAGGTACTCCGGGCAGTTCGTAATCCTCGGGGTTGCCGCTCAGGCGTCCATCGCCCATGTGTTTGGAAGGCATCTTGGATTGGACGTTGAAGTCGCCTTTGGGGGTTTCCCAAGGGATCTCGCCCTCGGGTTTGTAATTCAAACCGGTTGAGACCCTGGTTTGGAAAACGATCTCGTCGTTCTCGTAGCAGGTCAGCGTTTGGCGGGCGCGGCTGACATGAATACGTTTCTTGTGATGCGGCACATCCGGCGTGATGGGGGTCAATTCTTCGGGTGGGATCAGGCGAAAATGGTATGCTGGGGCATGGTACTCGATATCGAGCAATTCATCCAAAATACGGTACCACGGCTCGCCGTCCGGACCTTCGTCGACGCCGGTGATCCAATGCACCGATTCAAAATACAGGCGGTACAGCGGCTGCCAGCCGGAAAGTGAAGTGTAGCGCATCACCTGAGAGTAGGGCACGGTCACTTCGGCAACCTGACCGCCTTCGGGAATGAAACTGGCGACATCATTGTATTGCACCCGCACCCGCTGCGTATTGGCGCGGTGGATGTAGCCGCCCCAAACGCGGTACCAAACCGGATTGTAACCGGGTCCCGCCTGCGATTCGACCTCGTAATACAGATTGACGAGTTGGTCGCGAAAGCGCTGGAAAAGGATCTGGCTCTTGTCGTCGGGCTGCGCATATACGCTAACCGAACGGATGGTAATGCGGATCAGGTCATCTTTTTGGTTGTCTTCCTCGAAGCCGGAAAATGGGCGAAATGCCAGTCCTGCCAGACTGGCGGCAGCGCACAGTTTTAGAAATTCGCGGCGTGATACACGGGTGGACATAGGTGCTGAAATTATACCAACAGAATCTGGACTAACAATTAATTGGGCTGTCGAGACGGTTGGAATAATGATGTTGATAACAAGTCGAGACAATCGACCTGCCATGCTATAACAGCGTGGGAAAACCGGGGATCAGTCCGGCTATTGCCATCGCAATTGTACAAATGATAAAGGTTGTAATCGGTATGATATATCGATCGATGACTTTTAATGATTTGCCTCTATCAGGATCAATTAGCCCGGCATTATCAAGCATCATTGCAAGCACCCAGCCGAAAACCGGATTTACAAACACCGCAGTAAAAATGCAAATCGCCGCGCCCTCTGCATCTTTTTTGTTTTTTATCATCGACATCCCAGCCTCAAGCAACGGGAGGAATACACCCACAAGCAAAGCCACTCTAAGCACGGGCGTCCATTTGGCAATATCCATTGGATACCCTAGGAGAGCAAACGCTATACATCCGACTCCGGTCAAGATCGCTCCAGCCGGAATTGGCCTTTTGGCAATTGAGGCTGGAATAAGATAGGTTCCCCATGATGATGTTATATTGCCACCACCAAGGACACTTCCCACTATTTGTCTTAAGGAACAACTCGTCATGGTGTCGTCAACATTCATCACAGCCCGCTCAGCACCTTTCGGATAGCTCATATCCTGAAATATACTGTGGCTTAAGAAATCGGGCGGCCACATAGCCACTGCCAGCAACGCAAAAGGTAATGCGATAATAAAGTGTTCCAAGGTCGGCAAGCCTAACATCCAGCCAGTATCAGTGCCCCACCAGTAAAAAGGATTTAAATTAGGGATACCGGGTGAGGTTACAAACTCCAATCGGGCTCCCATAGCCAAAGCGATCATCATGGCAGTCAGTGAACATGCCGGTAAAGCCAACCATCGTTTACCGATTTTTGCCAGATAGGCATAAACACCAATGGTAGCAACTACTACCAGGAAAAAGATCTGTTCGTACAGGGGTCCAGGCTGCCACCTTCTTAACAAATCCAGTTGTCCCAAAACACCCTGAAATCCCAAGGTAATCAGCAATCCTGCGCGTACGCCGTTGCCTGTTAAGCCAACTAATTTGGATCCGCCTTTTGAGAGAGCTAAAATTAAACCCAAGAGACCCACCAAGACTCCCAATGCGAGAGGATGTCCCCCTGCGGCTGCGATCAGTACCACAATCGGGATCATTGGACCATGAGATCCAGGTAGATTTACCCGCGAATTCAAGAAACCGCTTATCGGAATTACAAAAAGCAATGCGGCGATCAG
>JBBIQB010000029.1:0-1411 GCA_037442545.1 Bellilinea sp. | reverse complement strand
GAATTCCGGAGAAAGTCCATAACCAATGGCGAAAGTGCCCACAATGGCGGTAGTCATTACCGTTTTTCCGATTGAGCCTGAAATCGCGGGAATTAAATCCTCGATCTCAAAATTAAAGTCCCTTTTCGGAAGATTAAGTCGCCATCGTTTTGGCACCAATATCCTAAGTTCGTTGTCCAGATACTCACTTCTTGATGCAAATTCGCTGGCTGGTCGATGATTTTTTTGGTATTCGCTTGCAAATGCGGAGTCTTTTTTAATCATTTCAACACCCTCCTTATCATAAGTGAACCGTCATAAGTTTTTAGAGACATGAAATCTCGAAACTTGCTCAGCCCGATTTTGCTCGCTCAATATCTGCTCGGCGCTACCCATCACTGCCTCAATCGTGTCTTGAAGCTTGTTGGCGCAGGCTCGATCTTTGAGATGACGCCAAAAACGTTCAATCGGGTTCAAGTCCGAGCAATAGGGCGGCAGCCAGACCAGCATCACGCGATGCTCAAACAAGCTCAACGCCGCTAAAGCAGCAGCACTCTTATGATACGAAGCATTGTCCATCACCAACACCACTCGCCCGGTTGGGTATTCGTTCACCAGCAGTTGCTCCAAGAAGTCAATGAACTGAGCGCTGTTCTTGGTTTCCGCCGTAATCCAGGTGATCTGATCACCCATCCAGTTATACCCACCAAAAATGTGGCGTTTCTGCTTTGTCCCTGGCTGGGTGGCCGGAATGCGCCGCTGTTGTCCGACCTTCATCCAGCAGGCTCGCAAGGGTGGATCGAGGCTCAGCGTGGTTTCGTCCACAAAGATGAGCTGGAAATCGTCTCCGCGGACCTTTTTTTCAACTCGTCCAGCAGTTCATCCGCCTTTGCCTTGGCTTCTTTGTCCTGCAAATGGTCCAAAGCGTATTTCGGACGGCGATACCGGTATCCTTTGGCTTGCAACAATGCCCGAAAGCGTGACGCGCTCAGTTCAATCCCGGTTTCTTTGGCCAGGTGCAAGCGCAGGCGGTCGATTGTCCATACCGTGAAGTTGTATCCCAATTCTTCCGGCTCTTTCTCAACCACTTCGGCGACAAGCCGTTTGTATGCTTCATCTGCTTTGGCTGGTCGACCGCTGCGCGGTTTGGTCGCCAGTTCTTCCAGTCCGCCTTTGCGCCAGCGTTTGATCCAGGAGTAAACCGTTGGAATACTCACCGCTTGCATTTTTGCCACTTCTTCCGGCTTGTATCCCAGATGCAACCACCGTATGGTTGTGCATCGTTGGCGCACTCCGGGTCGTTGGTCCCGCTTCATTGCGGCCTCTACGTTGTGTAACTCTTGTTCGGTCAGGTGATAGTCTCGGACTTTTGGCATGCTCCGAGTTTACCATGTTTCATCGTTTGTTAAAGTACTTTCGGTGAACTACTTAG
>JBBIQB010000028.1:18261-24802 GCA_037442545.1 Bellilinea sp. | reverse complement strand
AGAATACCCGCCGCGACAGCGGCGTTAAGCGATTCGAATTGCCCCGGCATGGGGATGGTGAGAAGTTCATCTGCCAGGCGCAGCGCGCTTGGGCTGGCGCCGGCGGCTTCGCTGCCGATCACCAGTGCGCAGGGGGAGCGCAAGTCTGCCTGCCAGATGGGTCTGCCTCCCTCCGCCGCGGTTACCAGAAGGCGGGCGGGCGGGTCTTCACGGCGGCGGCACAGGGCTTCGATGTGCTCCCAGGTGTGCTGCAGGATGGCGATGCGGAAATGAGCGCCCATCCCGGCGCGCACCACCTTGGGGGAATAGGCATCCACGCTGCCGGGGGTGAGGATGACTGCCTGCGCGCCAGCCGCTGCGGCGCTGCGCAGCAACGCGCCCAGGTTGCCCGGATCGCGCAGCTCGTCGGCGATCACGACGAAGTCCCAACCCGGCGGCAGGGGCAGTGGGTGCTGCCGGGCGATTGCCAGTAGCCCCTGTGGAGATTCCGTCTCCGCCAGGCGGTTGAACAGGCTCTCGGCAACCGGTTCGATGGCGACCTTGCCGGCTGCCAGCCGCGCCAGTAAATCTGCGCCGCGCGGGGTGAGATTGGAACTGGCAAACACAACTTCCAGCGGGCAGGCGGACAGCCAGGCTTCCTCGATCAGGCGCGCGCCTTCGATGACGAAAGCCTGTTCGGCTTCGCGCCGGTCGCGCTGGTTGAGCAGGGCGCGCACGCGTTGAATGCGCGGATTGTGAGCAGAGGTGATCATCGGATTGTTGGTTGGGTCTGCTTGCCTGTCAATTTCCCCCAGTATACCCCAAGAATGGGCAGATTCCGGCGGGAAGAAAATGAAAACGGGATGGTGCACCATCCCGTCAAATCCATCGCTTTTGCAGAACCGTTGTTGGATCGCTTAGGCTGCCCTGGCTTGTTCCACGATGGCGTTGAACGCCTGTGGATCGCGCACTGCCAGGTCGGCGAGCATTTTTCGATTCAATTCGATGTTGGCATTGCGCAAGGCAAAAACGAGCCGGCTGTAGCTCATCCCGTTCAGGCGCGCCGCTGCATTGATGCGGGTGATCCATAACTTGCGCAGATCCCGCTTGCGGGTACGCCGGTCGCGGAAGGCATACCACATGCTTTTGAGCATGGCTTCGTTTGCCCGGCGGAAGAGGAAGTGCTTCGTGCCGCGCTGACCTTTGGTGAATTTCAAAACTTTCTTATGTCGCAGATGACCTTGTGGTCCACCTTTTACACGCATGTTTTACTCCTTTGCGAACCCCTGGGCGCCGGTGTTTCCACCTGTTGTAAACACCCAACAGCCGCACAAAACCCGAAAACGATTTGCCTCAGTCCTTTTTCTTCAGGTAAGGCACGAGGCGTTCGACCCGCTTGACGATGTTCTCTCCTTCGACGGCGATCATCTCGGTGAACAGCGCTTTGGTGCGCTTGGGGGTGCGGCGGCGCAAGTGGCTTTTGCCGCCTTTGGTGCGCACCAGCACACCCGACCCGGTCAGGCGGAACCGTTTGGAGGTCGCCTTGTGGGTCTTCATTTTTATTTTTCCTGCTTTCGCTTTGCGAGGCACGGTGTATCTCCTCTCATCAATACCCTAGAATAACGGTCTGCTTCCGCGACCGCTGATTATACCAGATTTTCGGATTCGAACAAGGCGCGCGCTGAAATAAATTAATTTTGGCGGCTCAACCAGCCGTGGTTTCTTCGCTGGCTACCGATTCGGGCGCATCGGCGGTCTTTTTGCGTGGTCCGCGCACCGGCGCCAACATCATCGTCATGCTCTTGCCTTCAATGGAGGGCATCGACTCAACGGTGGATATATCCGCCAGTTCCTGGGCGATTTCTTTTAGATCTTCCAGTGCCAGTTCCGGATAGGTAATTTCCCGACCGCGAAACCGCACCGTGACGCGTACCTTCATCCCCTCTTGCAGCCAGCGGCGCGCATCGCGCGTCTTGAAACCGCGATGGTGCTCGTTTGTCTTCGGGCGCAACCGGATTTCCTTGACCTCGATTTTTGTTTGGGCTTTGCGGGCTTCGCGTTCTTTTTTGGTGCGTTCATACAGAAACTTGCCAAAATCCATCACCCGGCAAACCGGGGGGGTTGCCCCGGCAGCCACCTCGACCAGATCCAACTCGGCTTCGCGGGCGGCGCGAAGCGCTTTGTCGATGGTCAATACGCCCAGATTTTCGCCATTGGGTCCAATCACCCGCACTTCCGGGACTCGAATTGCCTCATTTACCCGATAATTTGTTGTACTAATGGGCTTGCTCCTTTCTTCTCCTCAGCCAATGATACACAAAACCCTCCGCTATGCGCTCACGGAACGGGTTGGTTTAGATATTACCACATTTTTTCAAACCGCGTCAACCAATTGGCTGCTCTCTTTCCAGCCAGATGGTGACGGGTCCATCGTTTTCGATGTGCACCAGCATATGCGCGGCAAAAATGCCCGACTGCACCGCGACCCCTTGCGCCTGTAAGGCGACGATGAAGTGATCCACCAGCGGCTGGGCGATTTCCGGTGGGGCGGACTCGGTGAACGAGGGACGGTTGCCCTTGCGGGTATCGGCATACAGGGTGAATTGCGAAACCACCAGCGCCTGCCCTTTCACGTCGAGCAAGGAAAGGTTCATCTTCCCGTGCTCGTCCTCGAAGATGCGCATCAGGGCAATTTTTTTTGCCAGCGCCTCGCAGGTCTGGCGGGTGTCCGCTGGTCCAACGCCGAGCAGGATCACCAGCCCGCGACCAATTTCGGCAACCGGGCGCTGTTCGACGCTGACGGCGCCGCGCTGTACCCGCTGGATGACCGCGCGCATATCAGGGCAGCCCGATTGCCTGGCGGACTTCCGCCATGGTGGCTTCCGCGATTTTCAAGGCGCGTTTGCCGCCGTCGTGCAGAACATCCCAAACGTGTTCGGGGTTGCGCGAAATTTCGGCGCGGCGCTCGCGGAAGGGCAGCAGGTGATGGTTGAGGTTTTCGGCAAACTGTTTTTTGCAATCCACGCAGCCGATGCCCGCCCGGCGGCATTCCGCGTTGATTTGCTCAACCTGGTCGGGCGGCGAAAATACCTTGTGCATGCTGAAGACATTGCATACATCCGGATTGCCGGGATCCGAGCGGCGCTGGCGCTGCGGGTCGGTCACCATTTGCATGACCCGTTGGCGGGTTTCTTCCGGGGTGGCAGCCAGTTCGATGTGATTGTTCAGGCTCTTGCCCATCTTTTGCACCCCATCGATGCCGAGCACCTTGGGCACCTGGGTGGCTTTCATTTGCGGCTCAATCAATGCCTGGGTGTTGTAGCGGTAGTTGAAAGAACGCACGGTTTCGCGGGCAAATTCGATGTGCGGCGCCTGATCGACGCCGACCGGCACCAGATCGGACTTGTAGAGGACAATATCGGCAGTTTGCAAAACCGGGTAGCCGACCAGACCGTAATTGACGTTGTGCGGCTGCTCGCGGGCTTTTTCCTTGAAGGTGGGCAGATCGGTCAATTTTCCCAGGGGGGTAACCATCGAAAGGTAGGTGTGCAGTTCCATTACCTGGGGGACGTGCGACTGGACAAAGACGATCGATTCGTCCGGGCGGATGCCGGCAGCCAGCCAGTCCAGCGCCATTTCATAGGTGTTCTGGCGCAGGTCGAGGGTGGTTTCCATGGTGGTCAAGGCGTGTACGTCAACGATGCAGTATACGCAGTCATAATCGTCCTGCAGAGCGACGTAGTTGAGAATCGCGCCCAGGTAATTGCCCAAATGCTGGCGTCCGGTGGGTCTTGCGCCGGAGAAAACCCTTCCTTTTTTCGGCATACGATCAAGCACCTCTCTCGATATAATTTTTAATCAATTCCTGTACCTCGCCCGGTTCGGCGTGGCGGCGGGTGGCGAGTTTGGAATACACTTTGCTCCCATTGATAATCACCTCAAAGCAGCCACCATCGGATGGCAGCAGGGTGATGGCGCGGATGCGAGTTTCATAGGTTTTCACCAGATTAACCATCAAACTGATGGCGCGCTCGGTGTAGTGTCAGACCGCGCAGTATTCGATCGTGATCTCCAGTTGCATGGAATGCTCCGTTTTCGATAGGGTTGCTGAATTATAATTCATGTGGCTATAATCTTTACCCCAAAAGCGGTTGTGATACGTTCTTTGTTCAAAAGTCATCATGCAGCCAATACCACTGCGCAAACGATTGTTCGACCTGACCTTGACCCTGCTCTTGCTATTGCCGGGGCTGCCGCTCATGGCGGTGATTGCGCTGATCCTTTACCTCAAGGAAGGCAAGCCGGTTTTATTCCGCCAGCAGCGACCCGGCCGGGGCGGAAAAATCTTCACCCTGTTCAAATTCCGTACCATGCGCAACGCCTTCGACCGCCACGACAAGCCGCTGCCCGACGGCGCGCGCCTGACTCGCCTGGGGCGTTTTCTGCGCTCCACCAGTTTGGACGAGCTGCCCGAACTGTTCAATGTGCTGCGCGGTGAGATGAGTCTGGTTGGACCGCGCCCGCTGCTGGTAGAGTACCTGCCGCTCTACAATCCCCAACAGGCGCACCGCCACGATGTGCTGCCCGGCATCACCGGCTGGGCGCAGATCAACGGGCGCAATGCGCTCACCTGGGAGGAAAAATTTCGCTTGGATGTGTGGTATGTGCAACACTGGTCGCTGCGGCTGGACTTAAAAATCCTCACCCTGACCATCTGGAAGGTGCTGCGCCGCGAAGGAATCAACGCGCCGGGGCAGGATACAGCCGAACCGTTTGCGGGCAGTGCCAACCCGCCAGAGTGATCGCTTTTACGGCACGCTGAGCGGTGCGATCCAGCCGCCTTGCAGTTCGGAAATCATGTTTTCCACCAGGCGCTGTCTTCCTTCGGTCAACCGCTGCGGATTGATGTCGCTCAGTTGTAGGGCGGGCTGAACGGCTTTGCCCGCCGCGCCGGACTGCCAGTCCTGCCACAGGTTTTCCAGCGCGGGCAGCGGGTCAACCTGGATCGAGGCGATCCAGCGGTCGGCGTATCCATCCGGCGGGGACTGGGTCGCCAGAACAGCCACGTTCTGCCCAGCCAGGTAATCCAGAAACTGCACGTCGAGCGTCGCGGCGTGGGGCAGGAACAGGGTTTCGATGCGGTTTTGATGAAGCGTATCGAAAGCAGTCTTCCAGGAGTCAAACCCATCGCTCAGGCTGAGGGTGCCGGTTTGGGGGAAGAATACAATCGGGGCATACACTGGCGCGCAGCGGCCGCAGAAGTAGCGCCCGCCGTTGAGAAAGCCGTCCTGCAGCTGGTTCAAGCGCGGGTTGTTTTGATCGAACAGGGCTGCCGAGCGAAAATCGGGGGCAACCAGCGTGGCAATGTAACCGGCGACGAATGCCTGGTTGATGGCTGCCGGGCGCACCACGCTCAAATTGGCTGCCGGTTCGGTGGTTGCATCATCCATAAGGATAACCCGAGTCTGCGGGTTGGCGGCTGCCCAGTCCGCCGCGGCGGAATCCGGTGCAGCAAACACAGCCAGGCGCAGGTTGTCGGGGGTGCTGTTCAGGGCAGCCGGGTCCTGGATTTCGAATTCCAGCCCGGCGCCGGCGGATTTTTGCTCCAGCCAGGTTTGCAGTACCTGGAAAGCCTGCGCATCAGCGCCGCTGGGCAGCACCAGCCCCACCGCCGGCACCACCGCCAACCAGTCCGGGCGGCGGGGTGGGGGTGGGCGTTTCCGCGGGCAGCGGCTCGGTCGCCTGAAATGCCGGATCGAGGTCTGGGGGAGTGGGGGTGGGCGCAGATGGGTTACAGGCGCTCAACACGATTAGCATGAGCGCAAGGAGGAAGGATGACATCGTCAGGGTGGGGCGTTTCATCATGGGCTAATTGTACCTGTAAATTCTTTTTTTAGTCTGTATTATAATTGCCGTATGATCGAGATCGCCATTCCCGGGCGGGGAGAGCTGAGGTTGAATCACCTGGTGTGCGATGTCAACGGCACACTGGCATTGGATGGACGATTGGTGGACGGGGTGGCGCGGGCGATGACCGTCCTGCGCGACCGGTTGACTCTGCATTTGATCACCGCCGATACGCACGGGCAGCAAACCCAAATCGACCGGCAGTTGAACCTCACTGCCCATCGCCTCAATCCGGGTGATCAGGTGCGCCAGAAGGCGGATTTTGTGCGCGCGCTGGGCGCCGACCAGGTGGTTGCCATTGGGCAGGGCGCCAATGATGCCGCCATGCTGGCTGAGGCTGCCCTGGGGATTTGCGTCTTCTCGCGGGAGGGGGCAGCCACGGCGGCGCTGCAATCCGCCGATCTGGTTGTGCCCGATATTCTCAGCGCGCTGGAATTACTGGAAAAACCACTGCGCCTGATAGCAACCTTACGCCAATGAGCATACCCACCAGTGAACCCATTTTGCCGGAAGATGAAAACCGGCTACCGCCTGCCCGTCGCCGGCGCGTCCGCCGCCAGCTGCTGCCGCCGGTGGGGGATGAGCGCTCGGCTTTGCTGCACCAGTTAGCCCAGCAGGTAACGCCGGGATATGAATTCTTCCTGTTTACCTTGCT
>JBBIQB010000028.1:14369-18251 GCA_037442545.1 Bellilinea sp. | reverse complement strand
GGCGGCGGTGGTGTTGAGCCTTGCCATCCTGTTGGATTCTCCTGCGCTGTACTTGCTGGCGGTGCTGTTTGCGCCGTTTTTAGGTCCGGTGGCGGGGCTTTCGCTGGCGGTGGTGGTTGGCTCCGGGCGGTTCTTTCTCAAAGCGCTGGGCAGCCTGTTGACTGCCAGCGGGTTGGTCTTTGGGTTTACCCTGCTGGCTGGCTGGCTGGGAAGGGCAATCCAGCCCGGCTTGCAATTCGACCAACCGCTCAATTTTATGGTCTTTACCGTGCCCAATTTTATTGTCCTGGCGCTGGGTGCGGGTCTGGCGATCTACCTGCTGGTGCGCTCGCCGCGCCAGAAACCGCTGGTTGCCAGCGTGGCAATCGCGTACGAATTGTTCATACCGCTCGGTGTGGCGGGGTTTTCGCTCGCCTACGCAACGCCGGCAACCTGGATGGACGGCTTGATCGTCTTTGCCGTCCACCTTGCCTGGGCTGTATTGACCGGCGCAGTGGTGCTGTTCATGATCGGCTTGAAGCCCGCCAATCTGTTTGGTTATACTCTGGGCACGTCGCTGGTGCTGATCAGCGCGATTGCATTTGTGATCATCTCCGGGTTGATGTCCACCCGCCCGGTGGTGGTTGCCACCCAGCCGACTGTCACGCCAGTCATTCGGCCCAGCAGCACGCCCACCCAGGTCAGTACACCTACGCGGACAAACCAACCGACCAGCGCGCTTACCACCGCCACGGCAACCATCCGACCGACTTCCACCCCCACTCAAACGGTCACCCCGCAACCGACCCCGGTTTGGGCGCGGGTGAGCGCCAGGGACAGCGACGGCGCTTTCGTGCGTGACGAACCCAACGGTACGGTGCTGACCTCCCTGTTCAACGGCAGCTTGGTGCAGGTCATTTCCGAACCGGTGCGCGGACAGGGCACTACGCTGTGGGTTCAGGTGCGCACGGATAGCGGTTTGGAAGGCTGGATGGTGCAGGCTTTGCTGGCGACCGCTACGCCTGCTCCAAACTGGTAACCATCGGCTCGGACATTACGCACCCCGCGTTCTATACGAATCCATTACAATCTACAATAAGGAGTATAACGAATGACAATTCATTTTGGCACGGATGGTTGGCGTGCAGTAATCTCGGACACGTTCACCTTTCACAATTTACGTCTGGTCACCCAGGCGATCGCGGACGCAGTGGCATCGGATGCCTGGCTGAACGGCAACGCCAATGGGTTGAACCCGCAGCCGCGCGTGATGGTGGTCGGTTTCGATACCCGCTTTCTCTCCGACCGCTATGCCACCGAGGCAGCCCGCGTGCTGGCAGCCAATGGATTCACCGTGCACCTTGCCCAGGCGGACGCGCCCACGCCAGCCATCTCGTACGCTGTTCGGCATCTGAACGCCATCGGCGGGATCATGATCACCGCCTCGCACAATGCCCCGCGCTACAATGGGGTCAAACTCAAAGCAGCGTTTGGCGGTTCGGCTTCCCCGGAACAGTGCCGTAAAGTGGAAGTCTATTTGAACGATAACGAAGCCCAGGCGCGCGGACCCAACCTGATGGAGTACGAGCAGGCGCGCCAGATGAAATTGATCCAGCGCTTTAACCCCATCCCGGCATATGCCGAACATTTACGCGGATTGATCGACTTCGATCTGATCGCGGAAAACCCGCAGCGGATTGTGGTCGATTCGATGTACGGCTCCGGCAGGGGCGTGATTCGTTCGATCCTGCAAGGCAGCGGCTGCGAAGTGTGCGAAGTGCGCGGGGAAATGAACCCCGGTTTTGGCGGTGTCCACCCTGAACCCATTGGACGTTACCTGGGCGCGCTGGCGGGGGCAATCTCGACTGGCGCCGGCAGTTTTGGGCTGGCAACCGATGGCGACGCCGACCGGATTGGGGCGATGGATGAGCGCGGCAATTTTGTCGACCCGCACAAGATCATGGCGCTGGCGCTGCGCTACCTGGTTCGCAAGCGCGGCTGGACGGGGTCGGTGGTGCGCACGGTTTCGACAACGCGCATGATCGACCGGCTGGCAAAAAAATTCAATCTGGGCCTGCGCGAAACCCCGGTCGGCTTCAACCACATTGCCGATTACATGCTCAAGGAAAATGTGCTGGTCGGGGGCGAAGAATCGGGCGGTATTTCGTTCAAGGGTCACATCCCCGAAGGGGACGGGGTAGTCATGGGGCTGCTGATCGTGGAAATGGTGGCAGAAAGCGGCGGCAGCCTGGTGGAACTGGTGGATGACCTGTTGGCAGAAGTTGGACCGGCGTTTTACGAGCGGACGGATTTGCGCCTGAAACACCCGGTTGCCAAAGAAAAAATGACCGCGCGGCTGGTGGATGAAGCCCCGGCACAGATCGGCGGCGAAAGCGTCCAGGAAATCAGCGCCCGCGATGGGGTCAAATATATCCTGGCGGACGATTCCTGGCTGTTGATCCGTCCGTCGGGCACCGAGCCGGTTTTGCGGGTGTATGCCGAGGGCCGGTCGAACGAGATGGTCAAAGCTCTGTTGCAATACGGCGAGCAAGTCGCCGCGAGCGTGTCCTGAAATGGTGAACTCCCCGGTGAGAGGCAGCCGGGGAGTTTTTTTACTGTGTCAGGGGCGCAAGACAGACCGGTTGTCAGCCAACAGCCGGGTCTGGCGCATGATTGCGGTGGTTTTAGCTGGAGGCCGAAAGGCGCAGCCGGCGGACGATGAGCATCACCAGGATCAGCCCCAGCGCGACGCCGAACATCCCCGGCAGCCCAACCTCATCCATGAAGCCGGTATCCGGCAGGGCGGTGGAGGTGGGGACGATCGTCCCGGCACCCACCGTGCCAGCCACGGTGGGCGAGCCCTGGGCAACAGCAGTCAGAAAGGCGGCGACAGTGGCAGTGCGGGCTGCCGAATCGCCTTCTGCCAGTATGGCGCTGGTGCTGGTTGGCTCCGGCGTGCTGGTGGCAATGACGACCACCGCGGTGGGTGTCCAGGTGGGTGGCATGATCGCCTTTTCGGTCAGGCGCTGGATTTCCTGCGCGGCAATGTTGGTCGCCTGCTGGGCGATGGCGGTGTTCTGGGCGTTGATCTGGGCGGCTTGCCCGGTGTAGCCATCCGCGACGCGGTTGCGGTTGAGGAACACAAAGATGATCACTGCCACCACGGCGAGCACAAACAGACCGGCAATCACGCCTACCACGACCCAGAAGGTTTTATTGCTTTTCTGACCGCCTTCCTCGCCCGGCAGGGGTTCTTCCTGGTAATCTTCCTTGAATTCGTCGAATTGATTGTCATCCAAGTTGCTGCTGTTGTTGTCTATGTTCATGGGAGCCTCTCCTCAAGGTTATTCTAGCACATCCAGGTTTGTAAGAGGTAATGAAATCACCTGGTTATTTTCCAGCCGGATATCCGCCACCTGGGCGCGTAATCCGCCGGGCAGACGGGATTGTCCGGGGCGGATGGTCAGCAGCGTGCCGACGGCGCCGGCGTGGGGGGTGGTCAGCACCCGAACGGTGCGTCCGGGAGCGAATTCGACCGCTTCCACCGGCGGCGCACCGCTTGACGGCAGGCTGATGATCACTTCCGGCCGCTCGCCGTATTCCGGATTCCAGTTGGTGTTAATGGATATCTCGCGTCTTTCGTGCGTTTTCAATAATTGAAACGCCGCCCGGTTGATCGGGATGCGCCCAAAACCTTCGGTGACCAGGATCGGGACGGGCGATTTTTGCGCCGCGCCGATCACGCTGGCGGAGAGGCTGCCAATGATCAAACCGCGCAGGGGCAGTTGCTCGGCGGCTTCGAACGTGTCAGCGGATTCGATGTGCCCGCCGACGACGATCGAGCCGCGCAAACTCATATCCAGGTTGGCGCGGGTTAATTCGATCTCCGGCTGACTGATGGGC
>JBBIQB010000028.1:0-14359 GCA_037442545.1 Bellilinea sp. | reverse complement strand
TTCCGAAGCTGATTTGCCCATTGCCCCACACCCCCTGAATTAATGCGCCGTGGGTCTCGACGATCACCCCGCGTTCGGGCAGCACTTCGCTGACCACCCCGCTCAAGCCGGCTTTCAATTCCAGGTGTTCGCCTGGCTTTTCCAGAAAAATTTGACCGCGCTGGATGGCGATAATCTGGCAGTTGATGGGGGCACGGATGACTTTGGGGAGGATGCCGCCGGTTTGGGCGAGAATATCGCCTTTTTCGACCCGCTCGCCAACTTTTCGCTCGATCAGGCGGTGCGCCTGTTCCACCCGCCGCAGTCCGAAAATGCGGCGCACGTCCACCAGAACGTGGCTGCCGGGCAGATCCGCTTCTGCCACAACAAAGGACGCGCTGACTTCCTGTCCAACACGGGCGAGGATTCTCCCTTTTCCGGGTAACATGCGCGCCCGGCGGATGTGAGCCAGGGGAAGAATGTGGGTAACAGTGGCGATCATATCAAGTCTGTGCCTCGATCATATCCGTGCAACATCTGTACCAGATTTAGCTTCCCAGCGCAGCTGACCATTTTTTGAGCATATCGCGCCGCCGGGCGGTATCTGCGGGCAGGGCGAGCGGTCTGCCGCGTGCATCGATGACGGCGCCGCACACGCCGCCGACAATTTTGAAGGAGCGGGTTGAGTCCTTGCCGGAGGGATCAATCACCAGCGGGCGCAGCGCTTGCAGGTGGATGCGGGCAACCTGCCCAGATTGGATCGGCAGGGCGGTGATCATCCCTTGGCGCACATCCAGGCTGACCTGGTCGCCGGCTTCGTATTCGACCCTGACCCTGAGGATGGACGTGCCATAACGGGCGCTGCTGAGGGGCGAGATTACTGTCCCCAGGTTGAGATAGGCGTTCGATTCGATTACCTGTACTGGCAGCACGCTATTGTTGGCGGAGATCATCCCCAGGGCAGAGGTCAAGCCGTGGGCATCCAGCACGAAGGTGGTCACGCCAAAGGGCTGAATGCCGTCGATCAGCAGCATCAGGCTTTGCGCCGCGTTCCATTGGGTGACTGGCATTCCGGCAGCCAGTACCGGCTCGCAAACCAGGGGCGTCTCGCTGAAGCGGGCGCGGTGCTGCGCCAGCGCCGAGTTCAACATTTGGCGCAGTGTGGCTTGTTCGATGGCGACGCTCTCCTGGGTGGCGGGCAGGATTGCCGGGTGAAGCGTCTTGTGCCATAGATAATCCTGAACAACACCTTCCGGGATGTGAATCGGCAGCCAGCGGGTAATATCCGCCAGGGGGATGTTTTTCAGCGCTTGCGCCAGCCCAACTCCCATACCCATCGGGAAGACGCTCAAACCCAGTTTGCCCTGCCGGGCAGCTGCCACAATCAGGTTGCCTGCGCCCAGGTCGAGACCGATGACCCCTTTTTGCGGGTTGTTAATCCGGCTGAGAAAGCGTACCATGCGTCCAAAGGCGTACGGGGTGGAAAGCGGCTCGCTGGCGCAGATTGACTTGTACGATTGCAACCCCCCCAACTGGCGCATACGGATGTGCAATTCGGCATCGCCAAACACTTCCTGCGCCGGGGCGAGATTTTCGTGGTCAATTTCCGGGCGGACGTTGGGCGCCAGATGAACCTGGGTATATTTGCTCAACACGTCCTTGACCGGCGTAGCAAGCGCCTGGTTGCCGGCAAAGATAATTTCGGGACGCTTTTCGCGTGGGACAATTTGCAGCGCCAGGCTGAGCAGGTCGACGTTTTTTGCCACCGAGCGGGTGGCGCCCTGGTCGGTACCGCCGGAGAGAATGATCAGGTCTGGCTGGGCGCGCAGGATGGCATCGATTTGCATTTCCGGCGCGCGGCGGTCATTCAGACCGATGGTTTCGACGATCAGCGTGCGGGCGGATGCCGCCAGCCGCCGGGCGCTTTCCAGCGAAACATCCTCCAGCAATCCCATCACAACCACCCGCAGCGGCTGACCAGCGGAGTAGGTTAATACCACCTGATCCACCCCGCTGCCGTCCGGTCTGGCGGGCAGGATCAGGCGCGAATCTTCTACGAAGACGCGCGAGGTGATCTCCTGCAAATTGACGACGGCCTGGTGAATACCCTCGCTGATGTCGAAGAAGGGTGCATTGACGGTGGTGTGGGCGCGCCCGGAGCCGATGAAGCGGTATTGCCCGTCGACCACATCGAACAGCAAAGCCCGGGTGTGAATGCTGCCAATTTCGATGGCGAGTACGGATTCGGCGTCAACAAGGGATGTGGTCATAAGATTTACTCAGGGGAGCATGCTTTGCAATGCGGTGCGGAGAAAATCGAAACGCTCGATCAACGCGGTCAGGGCGGCAGCCAGCACGCCGGCATACAAGGCGCCCAGAGTGATGGCGAGAAAAACCTGACCGGCGCCGGCGACCAGCTGGATCATCCCTGCGCGTTGAACCTGTTGGTTGGCTTTGCGGCGGGCGGAAAACTGGAAGTAAATCAACGTCGAAACCGTGCCAACCAACAGGATGACGCTGCCGATCAACTGGCTGCTGGCTTGCAGCGCATCCGGCGCGGTGGATAACCCGAATGGCTGGATTGTGCCGCGGATCTGCCCGAACAGCGTTCCGCTGATCGCGCCGGTAATGATCACCGCGGCGCCAACCCCAACCAGG
Source organism: Bellilinea sp. (assembly GCA_037442545.1). GTDB lineage: Bacteria > Chloroflexota > Anaerolineae > Anaerolineales > Anaerolineaceae > Bellilinea. Next base: position 11,722 of record JBBIQB010000028.1, on the reverse strand, counting down.
TACGCCATTGAGGGATTGCCCAGCGCGGTAAGGCGCGGGAACAATTTGAACAACAACAGCAGGCTGAACAGCGTCGGAACGAGGGTGAGCAGTTTCTCGGCTGGGCTGCCGAAGATCAGCGGGGCTACCAGGCGTGGCAGGATGACCTGGTTGAGCAGGACGATGGCAACGTATCCGGCGGAAACGCCGATGAACAGGTAGGTGACGATCCGAAAGAGAGGGTTGTCTCCCAGCAAGTAACTCAGGGTGAGCAGAGTGAGGAAGAATGCAACCGCAGTCCAGATGAAATCCATGTCCATGGGGCTCAATTCCTCTTCTCGGATTTTGGCTTGGAAAACTGGCGACCGATGAAGAACAAACTGCCGAGCAGGATCAGCACCACGATCAACATCAAGCCAGCCTGGTAGGCGTCCCAGTAACCTGCCTGCGGGGATGGGCTGCCGCTCAATTGCTGGTAGGCGGCAAAACCGGGCAGCCCTGCCAGCATACCGGTCACCTGCCCGCTCTGAATGTAGGGCTGGATCATGGGGGCGGCCTGATTGCTGGCAATCACCAGCAGCGGGGTTTCACCCAACACCGGGGCAACCTGTTCCACCCACGCCCGGCTGTTTTCGGTGTTATCGGTCAACAGCAGCACGGCGGAAAAATCCGACAGGTGGGTTATGCCCTGCAAAAACGGGCGGTCCCAGGCGAACCCGCCGTCGCGGTCGGTGGGCGCCGCCAGGCGCGGCTGGCTTGCCAGCGCCGCCAGGGCGCTACTTCCGCCGGGCAAATAGCCGATATTCAGCACCGTGTCCGGATTATAACCACTGATGGTCGAAAGCAGGTCTTCGGCGAGCACCGCGCCGGTGGGATTGGTGGAAAGAATGACCAGCGGGATGTTGTTGGACAGCAGGTCTTCCAGGACTGGCGCGGCGGCGGTACGGATTTCGCCTGCCAGGGCAGGCTCGAAATCCACCGCCAGGAGCAGCGGCGCGGTGGTGTCCGCGCTAGTGGAGAGGGCTTGGATGCGATTGAAGAAAGAAACGCTTTCCGGCGCGTATAACCCAGGCAGACCAACGGCGGTAAACCCGCCGACCAGGAATGCCAGCACGACCACCACGATCAGGGCGCTGACCAGGATGCGCGCTAACAAGCGCGGCGCAGCGCTTCGTTCAGCCGGGGCGGGCTGGCGGATTTTTTCCTCGGCGACCAGGTTCTCGAGCAGGCTGGCATAGGCGCGCTGCTTTTCCAGCACGTGCAACCGACCGGAATAAATGCCGGGTTTGGAATACTGGGTAACCAGCGCTTCGCCCGGCAGAACGCCCTGGTAGCCGGTGAGTGGACCGCTGGTCTCGACGCGCTGATCGGCATCATTGCCGGCGCGACCCGGCGCGACCGCTTCGAGCGGGCGCATGGCTTGCAGCCAGCCGGGCAGTTCTGCCGGTTCCAGGCTGGTTTCGCCTTCGGCTGCCGGTTTTTCCCCTTCGTGCAGGGTGTCGAGCAGCTGGTCATCGGCAAACCAGTCGGGCAGGTCATCGCTGATAAACGGCGCGGTATCGGCTTCCTCTTCCGGCGCGGCGGATTCGTCTGCCTGGACTCTGAACACGGCACTGGATTCCATCTCTTCCAGAGGTGGGAATTCCTGTGAATAGGGCAGGTCGAAAGGCGGCGCTTCCGCTTGCATTTCGGCGGACACAGACAGCTCCTCAAAGGGAGGCAGTTCTTCTTCTGCCGCGGAGGCAGGGAGTTCTTGCTCAACCGGAAGCGGCTCGAAGGATTTGAACCAATCTTCGCCGCTGGGCACGGGGGTATCCGCTTGCGGCAGCGCTTCTTCGGTGTACGCGGCAAACGATCTCAGCCAGTCTTCTCCGGAAACGGCTGACGGCTCGACCTCCGCTTCCGGCGCGGGGGTTTGCTCGCCGGCAGACAGGGATGCCAGCCAGTCTTCGCTGCTTGGGACGGGCATTTGGGCGGCGTCGCTGGGCAGTTCTTCGGCTGCCGGCATTTCCACTGACTGCGCCTGATCATTTTCCAAAGGCAGCAGCAAGGGCAAGCCCTCTTCTTCGCTTTGCGCCGCTTCGCCGAACGACTCGAAGGATTTTAACCACTCGTCCCCGGCAGGGGCGGCGGGGGTTTCTTCGAGCGGGGTCGACTCGTCCGCGTATGAACCAAAGGTCTTCAACCAATCGGGGGGCTCTTCCCCGGTAAGTGCGCTTTCTTCGCCGGGCTGCTCTTCGACAGCAGGCTGGGGCAGCGCGGACAACCAATCCGGCAGGTCGCCTTCTTCCAGCGCGGGTTCGGCTTGCGCTTCGGCGGCTACCTGCAAAGTGTCCGGGATGGCATCCTCCACCGGCTGGGACGGGCTTGCGGAGGCGGCGAGCCAATCGGGCAGGGGAATATCATCCAGCGTTTGGTCTGCCGGTTGGTCCTCCCCGGTCTGGGATTGGTCGGTAATATGGATTTCCTTCAACCAGTCGGGCAGTTCTTCGCCGGGTTCGGCGGCTTCTCCCGCCGGCTGTTCAAGGGTATCCTCCTGGGTGCGCTGGCGGATGCGCGCCAGCCAGTCGGGGATTTCATCCTCGCTGCCGGCTGGCGATTCATCCTGTGCCGGTTCATCGTCCGGCAGCGGGTGGGTGTCGCCGCGCAGGCTGTTCAACCAGTCATCGTCCGCGCTGGTGTGCGGGGTTGGGCTGGCGGATGGCTCGACGAACAGGTGTTTGTGGCAGGAGCGGCACTGATCGGCGTCCGGTGAGTTGGATGTTCCGCAGTAAGGACAGATGATCTCGCTCATAGAATTATCCGCTGTAGGGGCGGTCTGCGCCAATCAAAACCCGCAGACCGGTGGTAATGCTGCCGAGTGCAATTCCGAGCAGAATGCCGCGCGCGCCTGCCACCGGCAGGGTGTTGAGGGCAGCCAGCAAGTCCTTGACCAGGGGGATCGATTCGCCAACGGTGAGGAAGCCGCTCAATACCACCAGAAAGACGACCGTGCTGGCGGTAAAGAGGATTGACATCCAGCCCACCCGGCGCTGGAACATGCGAATACTGGCATACGTCAGGCTGACGGTCAGCACGCCCATCAGGCTGGCTTCGATGGGAAATTGGATGTGCGTGACAACCTTTTGGAAGTCAGGGTTGGAGGGACCCAGGATCAGACCGGCGGCGAACGTGGCAAAGAAACCCAGCAGCAGGAGGATGCTGTAGGTGTCGCGCTCGCGCGGGTTGTTCAACTTGCGCCAGTGAACGCCCAATAAATTCAGAATTGCCACCAATCCTGCCGTCGCCGCGACCGGAATCGCCCAGGAGAGCAGCGTCTGGCGGATTGGCTGCAAGGTTGGGACCGGCAGGAATGCGCCGAGCAGGACGATGATGCCGACGGCGATTGCCAAAGCGGTGGAAAGCGGCGCTCTCATATCACTCCCACCAGCGTCAAGACCGCGCCGCCAATCAGCACCACGACCACGCCCCAGCGCAGAATATCCTGAACTTGCAGGCTGGCGGTGTACACTGCACCTGCGTTCAGGTAGGCGGGGATGGCGAACAATTCTTCGCCGATGAGGGTCTCCTGGGCGGATGGATAAAGCGCAGCCTGCGCGCTGAGCGAGTCGCTGGCTGCCAGGGTGAAGGAGGACTCCAGATCGGCGGCTTCCAGCAGCAAGGCAATTTCGGGTCCAAAATTACCCACGGCAATGTGGGTTGAGACGTTTTCACTGTCGGCTACCGGGAGCAAACCGGCAGCGTAGGAAAACGAGGTTGCCCCGCTCAACCTGGCGCGGTCGGCGTTGTACAGTTCCAACTGGTTGATCTGGCGGTAGGCAGCCCGCAGCGTATCCTGGCTGAGGATGGCAAGGGTACCTTCCCCGCTGGTGGCGAGCGGCGGGCGGTCGCTGATGCTGCTGACCCGCGCGATGCGCTCCAGGGTGGTTAACCCCACCAACCCGGACGCGCTGAACGATTGCGCCACGCCGGCTCTGCCAAGGGTGATATGAATACGGGTGCCGTTCTCGACTGCCAAACCGATGGCGCGGCGCAGACGGTCGAAGGCGGGCAGCGGGCGCAATCCGGTGCGCAACACCCCGCGTTGCAGGGTAAGTAGAAAGATCAGCCCCACGCTGACCAGAATCAACGCCAGTGCGATGATTGCTTCGATCATACCTGTTTAGACCTCCTCTCGCAAATATGCGATAAAGGATTGGCTCTCCTGGCTGCTGTCTAGCAGTTCTGCCAAAGCCAGCCAGGATTTTCGGGACGGCGAAAAGGTCTCGATCAGAGGAATGCCGGCGTACAGCGCCTGGGCTGCCAGGATGCGCAGGGGAGCAGCTGCCTCCAGGAACAGGACAGCCATTTCCTGCATGTGGTTGCGATTAAGAAAATTTGCCCAGTTCCGCCAGTATGCGCGATTTTCATACATACAATCAGTATAGCATAATTTTTTAATTGGACTTTTTGGGCGGGTATTTGATCGTTTTATTCAAGTGGATTGAGGGGTTGCGGCAGGTTGTAGCCCCACAGGCGGCCGCCTCCGCCCCGCCGCCAGTAGTGCTCGATGGCGGCGCGCATCGCCGCCTCGTCCTGCCAGAAGGTGCTGATTTGCGAACGGTAACAGGCAATGGCGTTCTGCCAGGCGGCGAGTGAGGCGGGGGGGATTGCAAATGTGCAGGTTTTCCAATTCGCATCGAGCGCGGCGGTGAAGCGCGCTTCGTCCTGGAGCAGGTAGGGATAATCGGCATAATACAACAGCGGACGGTGGGTTTGCTCGGCGGCAGCGCGGGTGAGGTGATGATCGATGTGACCGCCGAGAGTCAGCGGGCTGACCAGGAGACACTGCGCTGAAATCCAGCCGGCAAGTTCGGCGGCGATGGATTCCACCAGCGGGCGCTCAACGTCGGGCAGAGGTTGGAACAAATCCTGGTTACGCTCGATCAATGGGCTGCCGCTGGTCGGGTTACGGCGGTAGATGCAGTCGGGTATGTTGAAATGGCGGGCGAAAGCGCCCAGTTGTTGGCAGGCTTGCAGGTCTTCCGCCCGGCGCAGAGCGGTTGCGTCCACGCCGCTGCCCCAGCGGGCGTGCAATTCCTCTGCCAGCAGGGAAAAAGCTCCCGCAGGCGCATCCCCGGCGCAGATGGTGAAGATCTCGACCTGATCACCGGCTTGAACCCGCTGGTGAATCCACCCGCCGCAGGAGAGCACTGCGTCATCCAGATGGGGGGAGAGGACAATCCAATCCATAGCCGGGATATTGTACCATCCACGCGCCTTCATGATAAAATGCAGATTGGAGGTGGCGTGTGGGCTTGTTTGATTTTTTATTCGAAAAGAAACCCTACCCGTCCGAAATGCGGACTGAAATCGAGCGCTTGATCGAGGACTTGGTGCGGATAGGCGAAAAAGAAGATTTTCTCTCCGAACGCTCCGGGGGGTCGTTCAATGCCCAGTGCCGCCACAGCCGCGCCCGGGAAATTGGCGCCCGTCTGAATCAGGTTGGCGGGATCGAATTGATGGAATACGCGCACAAAAAGGTGCGTAAACGCCTGGGAGCGAACCTGGCATCTCATCTGGCGTATGCATGGGCAGAGATCGGCAAGTGGGTGCCTTGAGCCTGACTTGACAGGCGTTTTTGATAGGTGTAGACTGATGCCTGTTGCAGGGAGTAATCCCCTGATGGATAAGGGTTGTCAACATTGCCAAGGGCTGTATTGCGGCAACCGGAACGCGTTACCAGTACACATCTGGCAGGACCATCGTGTTGATCGGGATGGTCTTTTTTGTATCCTGGCACTCATCTGGCAATCGGAAGGAAAACAATGAAAAATTGGCACTCGGAAAATTTGACCGACATCGAACGCGAACTGGAAACCGATCTTAAGCACGGGCTATCCCTTCAACAAGTTGCCGAAAGGCGAGAAAAATATGGCTTGAATGAACTGATCGAGCGTGGCTTGAAGAGCCCGTGGAAGATCCTGCTTGAGCAATTATCTGAAATCATGGTCGTTCTTTTGATCGTCTCGGCGGTGATCTCCCTGCTGCTGCACGAAACCACCGACGCGATTGTCATTATGATCATCGTCGTTTTGAATACGCTGCTTGGTTTTACCCAGGAGTACCGCGCCGAACGGGCGATGGCGGCGCTTAAGCAGATGGCAGCTCCCAAGGTCAAGGTGCGCCGGGAAGGTCATCTGAGCGAAATTTCCTCGCGCGAGTTGCTGCCGGGCGACGTAATTCAACTGGACGCCGGGGATGCTGTTCCAGCCGACTGCCGGCTGATCGAGGCGGTTAACCTGCGCGTGCAAGAAGCGGTGCTGACCGGCGAATCCGAGCCGGTCGAAAAACACGCTGCCGTGTTGAGCGGCGACAATCTGCCAATTGCCGACCGCAAGAACATGGCGTTCATGGGAACGGTGACGACCTACGGGCGCGGACTGGCGCTGGTGGTGCAAACCGGGATGCAGACCGAGCTCGGTCGTATCGCCGATATGATTCAAGGCGTCGGACAGGAAGCCACCCCCTTGCAAAAACGCCTGCAACAACTGGGCAAGGGTCTGGCGGTCGCAGCACTGGGGATTGTGGCGGTTGTGTTTGCCTTTGGGCTGCTGCGCGGCGAGTCGGTGCGGATCATGTTCCAGACCGCGATCAGCATGGCGGTTGCGGCAGTGCCGGAAGGATTGCCGGCCGTGGTGACCATTGCTCTGGCGCTCGGCGCGCAGCGCATGTTGAAACGCAACGCGTTGATTCGCAAATTGCCAGCCGTGGAAACGCTGGGGTCGGTTACAACCATTTGTTCGGATAAAACCGGTACGCTGACCGAAAACCGCATGACGGTGACGGTCGTCGATGTGGCTGGCAACCGCATCGATTTTGAGGAAGAACTGCGCAATTATTCGCCGATTGTTCCGGTGCGTAAAAATGTCCAATCGGTGCTGGTGGAACAACCAGCGGTGGCGCTGTTGCTGGTGGGCGGGACGCTGTGCAATGATGCGGTGATCGAGACCGACGGCCAGGCGCGCGGCGGCTTCATCTCGGTCGGCGACCCAACCGAAGGGGCGCTGGTCATCGCCGGGGCGCGGGCGGGTTTATGGAAGGAAGACCTGGATAACGCCATGCCGCGCGTTGCCGAGCTGCCGTTCGATTCGGAACGCAAACGAATGACCACCGTGCACCGCCTGGAAGAACAGCTCCTTCCGGAAGTTTTGAAAACCGCCGAAAAAATAATCCGCAGTGAAATCTGGCAGCCGTACATTGCCATCACCAAAGGCGCGGTGGATAGTTTGCTCGAAGTTTGCAGCCGGGTGTGGCTGGACGACCGCAGCGTGAAACTGGATGCGGAATGGCGCGAACGGATCGAGAAAGCCAACGCCGATCTGGCGAAGGACGGCATGCGCGTTCTGGGGGTGGCGTTCCGCATGTGCCCGCCGGATCAAGTCGAGGGCTGTAACCAGCCGGCAGAGGAGGACTTGATCTTCATCGGCATGGTGGGGATGATCGATCCTGCCCGCCCGGAGGTCAAGAACGCGGTTGCAACGGCGGTGTCCGCCGGGGTGCGCCCCATCATGATTACCGGCGACCACCCCTTGACGGCGCTGCATATTGCCCGTGAACTGGGCATGACCACAGCGCAAGGACATGCCGTCACCGGTCAGGAACTGGCGGTGATGTCTCTCGATCAGTTGAAGCGCGAGTTGAAGTCGGCGACGGTATTTGCGCGCGTCTCGCCGGAGCACAAGTTGAAGATCGTGCAGGCGCTGCAGGAAATGGGTGAAATTGTCGCCATGACCGGCGATGGCGTCAATGATGCGCCGGCATTGAAAAAAGCGGATATTGGGGTGGCAATGGGCATTACCGGCACGGACGTATCGAAGGAGGCTGCCGATATGGTGCTGCTGGATGATAACTTTGCCACCATCGTTGCGGCAATCGAAGAAGGGCGGCGTATTTATGACAATATCCGCAAATTCATCAAGTACACCTTGACCTCCAACGCGGGCGAAATCTGGGTGATGCTGGCGGGACCATTTTTGGGCATGCCGCTGCCGTTGACTCCCTTGCAGATCTTGTGGGTCAACCTGGTGACGGATGGGCTGCCCGGACTGGCGTTGACGGTTGAGCCTGCCGAACGACACACGATGAAACGCAAGCCTTTTCCGCCCAAGGAAAGCATCTTCAAACGCGGCATGGGGCGGGACGTTTTGTGGATTGGTTTGTTGATGGGCGCCATCTCGCTGTTGGCGGGGCTGTGGGCGTTGAATTCCGGGCGCAGCGAAACCTGGCAGACGATCATCTTCACGACCTTGACCCTGGCGCAAATGGGCAATGTGCTGGCTATCCGCTCCAACCGCGATTCGCTGTTTCAGATTGGCATCCTCTCCAACAAGCCGCTGCTCGGCGCGGTGCTGCTGACCTTTGCCCTGCAAATGGCGGTGATCTATGTGCCGTTCATGCAGCAGGCATTCAATACCCGCCCGCTGCCGCTGGGAGATCTGTTGATCTGTCTTGCTTTCAGCACGGTTGTGTTCATTTCGGTCGAAATTTTCAAGTGGATCCGCCGAGTTAAGGGCATGGAATAAGCCAGTCAAGGCGCGCCACGTACCGGTGTTGAAATCCATAAAAGCAGGCGGGTACGGGCTGGGCGTACCCGCTTTTTTATGGTTGGATGAACGGAATGGCAACCCAGGATTGGTGAATTAGTTGGTAAAAAAATGACCTATTGATTTTATTGGCGATGCGTAATAAAATCGGGGCGTAAAGAATATCCTTTTATGTCTTGTGTTCTTTATAAAATTTTTTCAACGGGTGACCCCCAGGATGGGGTATGAAACTAATAAACAAAATTGATCATTCTTCAGGAGACGCTATGCCTGCTCGCGGCGGTGGAAGCAAAGTTGGCATCTACGTTGATGTAGCCTACGTGTACAACAATGGCGGTTCGAAAATGCAGTATGACATCCTGCGCGAGTTTGCCTGCCGGGATTATTCCGAGCCGGTGCGGATGAACGCCTATGTCAGTTATGACCGCGAGCGCGCGGAATGGGACGAGGTGTATCGCAAGGGAACCCAGAATTTTCATTCGGCGCTGCGCGATATGGGCTACAAGGTCATCGTCAAGGAAATCCAGTGGTTTGAAGATGAAAGTGGCAATCGCTATGGCAAGGCAAATGCCGATCTTGACCTGGCGGTGGATGCGCTGCTGCAATCGGCGAAACTGGACCGGGTTTTGCTGGCGAGCGGCGACGGCGACTTCGTCCAGGTGGTGCGCGCCCTGCAGGACAAGGGCTGCCGGGTGGAGATCATGGCGCTGGACAATGTGTCCAGTAAATTGCGCCACGAAGCCGATTTCTTCATCTCCGGCTACCTCATCCCGGATTTGATTCCGGTCAGCAATTACAAGACCGACCAGCCCGAATGGGGTGAGATTGGCTCGCGGGTGCGCGGTTGGTGTTACTGGCACAGCGAACAGGGGTATGGCTTTATGCGTTACTTGAAAACGATTGCGCCGGGCTTGTGGCTGACCGACACCCGTCACCCGGATTCGCCCTACGCGACGGCTTTCTTCCACGATTCTAATTTGCCGGAGATGGTGCGCCCGAACGCGCTGCCCAGCCGCAACCATATCTTCGAGATGGAACTTGCCCGCTCGGAGCGCGGCGGCGGCATTCAGGCGGTCAACCTCGAATTGGTCAGTAAATTCTAACCGGGCGCGAACCTGCCCGACCAGCCGGCGTAATTTGATGCGCAGGCTGGTATAATGTGCCCGTTAACCCCGCAAGCCAAAGAATGCCGGTATGCTCGAAAAACTGAAAAAAATCGAAGAACGATTTGTCGAAATCAACCGCCTGCTCGAAGAGTCCGGCGAGGACTACCAGCGCGCGGTGGAACTGGCAAAAGAACGCGCCGAACTGGAAGAGATTGCCGAGAAAGCCGGCTGTTACCGCCAGACGTTAACGCGCATCGAGGAAGCCAGGCAGCTGATCGACGGCGAGGATGAAGAACTCAGCCAGTTGGCGGCGCAAGATCTGGAAGAACTCCTGCCTTTGCAGGAAAAACTGGAAACGGAATTGAAATCCCTGCTGCTGCCCAAGGACAAGCGTGACGAGCGCAATGTCATCGTGGAAATCCGCGCCGGTACCGGCGGGGAGGAGGCAGCCTTGTTCGCGGCTGACTTGTGCCGCATGTATACCCGCTTTGCGGAACGGCGCAACTGGGGCGTGGAAATCCTGTCGCAAAACGAAACCGGCATCGGCGGGTTCAAAGAAATCATTTTCATGGTCAAGGGGCGCGGGGCGTACTCGCAGCTCAAGTTCGAATCGGGGGTGCACCGCGTCCAGCGTGTACCGGCGACCGAAGCCTCCGGGCGCATCCACACCTCGACCGTCACCGTGGCAGTGCTGGCGGAGGTGGAGGAGGTCGACGTCCACATCCCGGAAACCGACATTCGCATGGATATCTACCGTTCCGCCGGGGCTGGCGGTCAGAACGTGCAGAAAAATTCGACCGCGGTGCGCATTACCCACATCCCGACCGGGATTGTCGTCGCCTGCCAGGACGAGCGCTCGCAGTTGCAAAACCGCCTGCGCGCCATGAGCATTCTGCGCGCCCGCCTGTATGAGATCGAAGAAAACCGGCGGCAACAGGAACTGGAAGAAGCCCGTCGTTCCCAGGTGGGCAGCGGCGAGCGCTCCGAAAAAATCCGCACCTACAACTACCCGCAAAACCGGGTCACCGATCACCGCATCAATATCTCATCCTTCAACCTGCCAGCCGTGATGGATGGCGAACTGGATGAATTCATCGAGGAATTATCCTTGCGGAACGAAACCGAACGCCTGACCGCCAATGAGGAAGACGGGGATTGAAGCCGGGGCGTGGCTGAAGCGCGCCCGTTCGCTGCTGGAATCGAGCGACCAACCCAGTCTCGAGGCGCAGCTGGTACTGGCGCATGTGCTCGGCGTGCGCCGCGAGGCGCTGCTGGCGCACCCCGAATGGCAGATTTTGGCGGAGCAGCAGGAAATTGCTGATGCGCTGCTCTCCCGGTTGAACGATGGTGAACCGCTGGCGTACCTGATCGGCTGGCGCGAATTCTACGGACTGTCGTTTCAGGTTTCACCGGAGGTGCTGGTGCCGCGTCCGGAAACCGAAGGGCTGGTTGACTTGGCATTGGACTGGCTGCGCCGCCATCCCAACCGCCGCCGGGCGGTTGATGTGGGCACGGGCAGTGGCTGCATTGCGGCGGCGCTGACCGCGCAGGTGGATGATCTGGTGTGCCTGGCGGTGGAGCGCTCCTGGAAGGCACTGCAGGTTGCAGCGGGCAACTTGCGGCGGCTGGGCGTGTCGTCCAGGACGCCGGTTGCCCTGGGCAACTTGCTGAATGCCTTTGCCGGACCTTTCGATGTGGTGTGCGCCAATCTGCCCTATATTCCGTCGGTGACGCTTGCCTCGCTGCCGGTCAGCCGTTACGAGCCGCGCCTTGCCCTGGATGGCGGCGCAGACGGCTTGGCTTTGATCCGCCTCTTGCTGGCGGATGCCTCCCGCTGGCTTGCTCGATCCGGGTTGCTGCTGTTGGAGATCGAAGCCGGTCAGGCGGCAAGCGCGATGCAGGAAGCCCGCCGCGCCATGGCGGTGTGCAATGCCTGCCGCTACTGCGAATCCTATTGCGCCGTCTTTCCCGCCATGGCGATGCGGCGGGATTTCGCCGCCGGCGACCTGACGCATCTCGCCAATCTCTGCCATGGCTGCAAGGGCTGCTACC
>JBBIQB010000027.1:14147-24975 GCA_037442545.1 Bellilinea sp. | reverse complement strand
GCGTTTGCGAGCTGACCCTTCGGGAAGACGGTGCTTTTCAGCTCGTGCGCTACAACTGCACGGCTCACTTGGAGGAAAATGCCCGCGAAAGCGCGTTTGGCGTCATTGGCTAAGGCGTGGCCGTGCGCGGCTTCGGTGGTGCTGCTCGGACCGGAAGTGGCTGACAGACTCTTTGGGCGGCGCGAGGGCATTACCGGCGAAACCGTGCGCATCGAGGGACAGCCGTTCCGTGTGCTGGGCGTGCTGGAAGCCAAAGGCGGCTCCTCCTTCGGCAGCGAGGACGACGTGGTGCTGGTGCCGTTTACCACCGCCCAAAGCCGCCTGATCCGCCGTTCGCGCGACCGGGTCGACCTGATCCTGGCGCAGGCGGTCAGCGCCGACCAGGTCAGCCAGGCGACCGATGAAATCGCGCAGATCCTGCGCGCCCGCCACCGCACCGAACTGGGCGCGGACGATTTCACCATCTTCTCCCAGCAGGACTTCGTCGCCACTGCGCAGACCATCACCGGCGTGCTGACCATCTTTCTGGGCGGCATCGCCGCCATTTCGCTGCTGGTCGGCGGGATTGGCATCATGAACATCATGCTGGTCTCGGTCACCGAGCGCACCCGCGAGATCGGGCTGCGCAAAGCCATTGGGGCGCGCAAGCGCGACATCCTCATCCAGTTCCTGACCGAATCGTCGCTGCTTTCGCTGTTCGGCGGGCTGATCGGCATCGGCTTCGGCTGGCTGATCGCTTACGTCGTCGGCGTGGTGGCTGCCGGTTCGGGCACGCCGTTCACCCCGGTGGTCGGTGTGGACGCGGTGCTGCTGGCGACGATCTTCTCGACCGCGGTGGGCTTGTTCTTCGGGCTGTATCCGGCAAACCGGGCAGCTAACCTGGAACCGGTCGAAGCGCTGCGCTACGAATAAACAAAAACGGGGTGCGGTTTTGTGACCGCACCCCGCCTGTTTTTTGTTACAGGCTGGCTTCCAGCGTCGTTTCCGGTTCGCCCGGCAATTCGCCGTCCTTGCGCAGGGTCAGTTCCTGATCTTCGTTGACGTCCACCGTGACGGTGTCGCCCTCGTTGAACTCGCCCGCCAGCAGGGCATCCGAAAGGCGGTCCTCGATCTTGAACTGGATCACCCGGCGCAGCGGGCGGGCGCCCATGTCCGGGTCGTACCCCATCTCCGCCAACAGGCTGATCGCCGCCTCGCTGGTGCGCAGGTGGATGTTGTTCTCCTCCAGCCGCCCGGCGACCTTGTTGAGTTCCAGCGAAACGATCTTGCGAATATCCTCGCGGCTGAGCGCGCGGAAGACGATCACCGAATCGAGCCGGTTGATAAATTCGGGGCGAAAGACGCGCTTGAGCGAGTCGGTCAGTTTCTTGCGCATCTCATCGTAGGCTTGTTTTTCCTCGGTGGCTTCGTCGCGTTGCAGTTGGAAGCCGAGGATGTTCTGCCGCTTGATCACGTCGGCGCCGATGTTGGAGGTCATCACGATGATCGTGTTGCGGAAGTCAACTTTGTGCCCGCGCGCGTCGCTGAGGTGCCCCTCTTCCATGATCTGGAGCAGCATATTGTGGGCTTCGGGGTGGGCTTTTTCGATCTCATCGAACACCACAATCGAGTACGGGCGGCGGCGGATGGCTTCGGTCAATTGACCGGCTTCATCGTAGCCGACGTAACCCGGAGGCGCGCCAACCAGGCGGCTGACGTTATGGCGCTCCATGAATTCGGACATGTCCAACTGGATCAGGGCATCCTCGCTGCCGAACAGGAAGCGCGCCAGCGCTTTGGTTAGCTCGGTTTTGCCGACGCCGGTGGGTCCAAGGAAGACGAACGAGCCAATCGGGCGGCGCGGGTCTTTCAAGCCGGAGCGCGCGCGGCGCACCGCCTTGGAAATGGTCTGGATGGCTTCTTCCTGTCCGATGATCGCGGCGCGCAGCTCATCTTCCATGCGCAGCAGGCGCTCGGATTCGGCTTGCGCCATTTGCATCACCGGCACGCCGGTCCACATGGAAACCACCTCGGCAATGTCGTCGGCGGTGACGACCGGACTGTTGCTGCGGTCCCATCCGGTGCGCAGGTTTTCCAGGTCGTTCTCCAGCCGGCTTTCCTGCGCCTGCAATTCCTGGGCGTCTTCGTAGCGCCCGTCTTCCACCGCCAGGTTATGATTGGCACGCACCTCGCGCAGTTTTGCCATAATGTCCTTGGCGGTGGTGGCTGCCTGACTTTTGTACATACGCACCCGCGACGAGGATTCGTCGATCAGGTCGATGGCTTTGTCCGGCAAAAAGCGCTCGGTAACGTAGCGGGACGAAAGCCGCGCGGCGGCTTCGATGGCTTCATCCGAAATTTGCAGGCGGTGGTGCTCCTCGTAGGCGCTGCGAATGCCATGCAAAATCTGGATGGTTTCATCGACGGATGGCTCATTGACCATAATCGGCTGGAAGCGCCGTTCGAGCGCGGCATCGCTTTCGATGTGTTTGCGGTATTCATCCAGGGTGGTCGCGCCGATCACTTGCAGTTCACCGCGTGAAAGCGCCGGTTTGAGGATGTTGGCGGCATCCACCGAGGAGCCCGCCGAACCTGCCCCAACCAGCATGTGCACTTCGTCAATGAACAGGATCGCCCCGGAAGCTTTCAGTTCGTCAATCACCCGTTTGAGGCGCTCCTCGAACTGCCCGCGGTACATGGTGCCAGCCACCAGCGAACCCACGTCCAACTGCAGTACGCGCTTGCCGAGCAGCGGCGCGGGGACGTCGCCCTCGATGATGCGCTGCGCCAGCCCTTCGACGATGGCCGTCTTGCCGACGCCCGGTTCGCCGATCAGCGCGGGGTTGTTCTTGGTGCGCCGCGCGAGAATCTGGATGACCCGTTCGATTTCCATTTGGCGGCCAATCACCGGGTCGAGTTTGCCTTCTTCCGCCAGCGAGGTGAGATCCGTCGCCAGCTGGTCAACCAGCGCGGTTTTCTGGCTCTTCTGTTCCTGGCGCTGCTGGTTCTGTTGGGAGGCGTTACTGCTGGTGCTGCGGGAGGCGCCTTGCTGCGGGCTGCCGCTGCTTTCCTGCAGCACGCGGCGCGTCTGGCGGCGGATTTGCTCCGGGGTAACGCCCAGTTTGCGCAGTACATCCATGGCTCTGCCTTCGGTCGAGCGCACCAGCCCAAGCAGCAAATGCTCGGTGCCGATGTAATGGTGTCCCATGCGCCGGGCTTCCTCGATGGCAAATTCCAGCACCTGCTGGACGCCTGCCGAGAGATCGATCTTGCTGCCGCGGTACTGGCCAATGCCGCTCAGACGCTCCGCCATTTCCTGAACTCGCTCGGGCTCGAGACCCAGATCGCGCAATACGCGCCCGGCAATCCCGCCTTCCTCTTGAATCAGACCCAACAGCAAATGTTCGGTGTTGATTTGCGGCTGGCGCATCCGTTCGGCTTCCTGATGCGCCAGGCTGAGCACCCGGCGAGCTCGTTGGGTAAAACGCTCCATGCTGGACAAGGTAAATCCTCCTTAACCTGTCAACCCATTCCCATGATCGAATGGACCTGTAACAATGGGGATGACTCCCCAAAAACATGCTGCCCGACTTGCGTCAGCGACTATTCTCTTCACTGCGAAAATCAAGGTTGTCGCGTAATTTTGTGTGCCACGAGGATTGATTGTACGCTGATTCGATTCTACCAGAGTTTAAAGGCTTGTCGAGTCACCTGTTTGGGGGATTGTACAAGGATGGTTTTTCGCCGCCGGGTGGGATTGCGACGGGGGAGGGCGGGTGAATCGGCGCGCCTCAGGTACAATTAAGGGGATGCGCCCATCCATTCCTTCACCGCGCACTTTTTTGCTGCCGCGCCTGGCGGACATGCTTTTTGCCGCGCTGCTGGCGGGCTGTTTTGTGATCGCGCCGCGCCTGCTCAACCAGGACGGCGACACCGGGCGGCACATTGCCGTCGGGCGCGCCATACTGGCGGAACTGCGCATTCCGCGCGCGGATATTTTTTCCCACACCCTGGCGGGCGCGCCGCTCACCCCGCACGAATGGCTGGCACAGGTGATCTTCGCCGCGGCGGATTCGCTCCTCGGACTGGCGGGGGTGGTGCTGGTCAGCGCGCTGGCAGTGGCAGCCGCTTTCGCCCTCGCCTTCCGGCGGGCATGCCAGGCAAGCGGCATGGCGCTGCTCTCGCTCGCCCTAACCCTGCTGGCAGTGGCTGCCGCCAGCCTGCACTTCCTCGCCCGCCCGCACGTCTTCACCCTGCTGTTTACCAGCCTGTGGCTGGTGCTAATGGAACAGCTACGCACCGCCCGCACGCCGCGGCTGTGGCTGATTGGGCTGCTGATGCTGGTGTGGGCTAACACCCACGGGGCGTTCCTGGTCGGGTTCGTCATCTGGGCGGCATACGCCGCCGACGCGCTGTGGCACGACCTGCGCGCCGGGCAGCTGCGCCTGAGCACGCTCAGCCGGCAGCTGTTGAGCGCCGGCGCCATTGCGCTGCTCGCCTCGCTGCTCAACCCTGCCGGTGTGCACCTGTGGCAGACCGCCTTCGACTTCCTCGGCAGCCGCTATCTGGTCGGTCACACCCAGGAATACCTGCCGCCCAACTTCCAGCAGCCATTCGCCATACCCTTTTTGGTGATGATCGGCTTGTCGTTGTTCGTGCTCGGCCGCCCGCCCGTCCGCCTGCCGCTGGCGCACGGGCTGCTGCTGGCTGGCTGGACAGTAATGGGGCTTTACAGCGCGCGCAATATCCCGCTCTACGCGCTGGTCGCCGCGCCAATCCTGGTGCAGGCTGCCGCCGCCGGACTGGTAGGGTCGCGCTGGGCGCGGCTGGAGCAGCGCATCGCCACAGTCGAGAAGCGGCTGCGCGGCGGGCTGTGGAGCGGCGTGAGCGCCGCCGCGCTGGTCATCGCGCTGCTGGCATCACCCGCGCTGAGCGGGTACAGCCGCTACGACGAGCGCATCTTCCCGGTGCGGGCTGCCAGCTGGATCCAAGCCAACCCGCCGGCGGGCAACATGTTTAATTATTTCCCCTGGGGCGGCTACCTGCTCTATCGCCTGTACCCGCAGCAGCGCGTTTTCATCGACGGGCAAACCGATTTTTACGGCGAGCCGTTTACCCGCCAGTACGCAGCCGTGCTGACCCTGTCGCCCGGCTGGGAGGATATTCTGGCGCGCTACGCCGTGGACTGGGCGATTCTGCCGGCAGGCGAGCCGCTGGCGGGCGCGCTGCGCGAGGCTGGCTGGCAGCCGCTCTATGCCGACCCCACCGCGGTCATATTGGCGCGGGTAACTTCAATTACGCCATAACCTGGCGGGCGGAAATATATTCGCGCAGCGTCTGCCAAAGGAGCAACCCGTACATCACCAACGGGATGACCACCAGCGCCTTCAACGCCGGATAACCGAATAGCAGGGACAAGTAGCCCAGGTTACCCAGCAAAGGAAACAGCCAGCCAACCGGCAGGACAAACAGGCTCAACAGGTCGGCTTGCTGGTAGTACGGCAGCGCCAGGGTTGTCGTTGCAACCAGCAAGACAATCCTGCGCTGCGGCGGCATGGGTGTGAAAATGACGGGCAGCCACAGGACGATCACAGCGGCGCCAAACCACTGCCACAGCGAAAGACTGGCAAAGTCATTTGCCGGGGTTTGGCGCAGGGTTTCCAATTGCGTGAAAATCCAACCCGGGTAGAGCAACAGGCTAAGCCCAAACCCGGCCGCGGGAACCCATAACGTCTTCCATTTCTCTTTCCAGGCAATCGGCGCGCACACCAACAAAAAAGCCGCCGCCAGAAAATCGGACTGGTATTTGGTGGCAGCGATCAGAAATCCCAAACCAGCCAGCCACCCATTGCGCTTCGCTAGCCCCCACCATAACAATGCCAGCCCGCCGATGACGATTGCCGTCAACTGGCCGTAATACATCATGTAAAACGCCTGATAACCGGTGAGCACGACGGCGGTACTGCCCCCAAATAGTCTTCCGGCGAAAAAAAGAGCACTGATACTGGCGATCGAGAGCAGCAGCGCTGCGAAATGGAAAGGGATTTTATTCAACAGCCAGAAAACCGGCAGCAACCAGTAGCCGTAATAATACTCGCCGAAATCGCCTCTGCCAGCGCGCAGATAGTTCGCCAGATCGAAATAAATATTGTCTGGACGGGTGATGAAGAATATCAACGCCATCCCCAAGCTGAACAGCAACGCAAAAAACTCCCCCTTGGAGATGCGCTTTTTCAACCTGCGCTGCATGGCAGGCAGGTCGAGTTCCAGCCCGCCAATCAAGACCGGGGAGGTTGTCGGCATCAATCCGCCAGCAGGTACGCCAGCAGCCAGCGGGTAGTCGCCAGCAGCGCATCCAGGTGGGTGCGTTCGTAATGGTGCGAGGCATCCACTCCGGGTCCGATCAGTGCCACCCGCAGGTCGGCGCCGGTGCGCAGCAGCGCGCTGCCATCCGAGCCGTAATAGGGGTAAATATCCACCTTGTAGGGGATGCCGTGCTGGTCAGCCAGGCGGCGCAGGTGGCTGCTCAGGGCGTGATCGTAGGGACCGGTCGAATCCTTGACGCACACCGTGGCATTAAATTCGTCCGAGGTCTGTCCTTCGCCAATCGCCGCCATATCCACCACCAGCAACTCGCCGACCTCCAGCGGGAAGCCAGTAGAAGCCCCGTGCCCGACCTCCTCGTAATTGCTGATCAGCGCGTAGGTCGTCTAGCGCGGGCTCAGTCCGGCGCGCTGCAGCGCGCTGAAGGCTGCCACAATGCACGCCACGCAGGCTTTGTCATCCAGGAAGCGCGAGCGGATGAACCCGTTGTTGACCTCCACGCGCGGATCGAAGGCGACAAAGTCGCCGGTCTGAATGCCCAGCGCGCGGGTTTCATCAGCGCTGGTGGTGCGCACGTCCAGGCGGATTTCCATGCTGCTCTCGTCGCGCGGGGTGGAACTCACCTTATCGCCGTACACATGCACCGAGGCTTTTTCGGGCAGCACGCTGCCGCGGTAATGCTTGCCGTCCACGCTGAATACCGTGCAGCCTTCGGCTTCGATGGCGTTCCACGGGACGTTGCCAATGCGCGTCAGGCGCAGCCGGCCGTTGGACTTGATTTCCTTGACCATCCCGCCCAGCGTGTCCACATGCGCGGTCAACGCGCGCGGCTGGGTGGCCTGCTGTCCGGGGAATACCGCCAGCAGCGCGCCCTTGCGGGTGCGCACCAGGCTGACTCCACTGAGCGGTTGCAGCGCGGCAGCGGTATAAAGGGTAGCCGATTCGGTGTAGCCGGACGGGCTGGGCACATTCAGCAGCCCGGTCAGGAACGAAAGCAGCGCTTGTTCGTTGATCTCAGGCAAGGGAGCCATTGCTCACTAACCTTTCAAACCGACCTCAACTGGGGTGGGTCCGGCGGGGATACCCTCGAAGGCGGCGATCTTTTCGCGCCACACCTGCCAGATCGGCACGCTGCGGTTGGCGCGGTAGTCAAAGGTCACCATGGCGACTTCCGCCGTGGCTTTGACCTCGCCGCTGTCCGCGTTCTCGATGACGTACTCGCTCTGGAAGCTCTTGTTCCCCAGCCGGCTGACGCGCATGCCGACGCGGATCGTTTCGTTCAACTTGATCGGCGCGCGGTAGGCAATGTGAATATCCGCGACGATCAATCCAAGACTGAAGAAATCTTCGCCGTCGAACAAGCCCAGGTTTTGAATGTAGCCGATGCGGGTCTGCTCCAGAAAGGTGAGAAAGCGGGCGTTGTTGACATGCCATTGTGGATCGAGGTCGCCATAGCGAATGGAAATGGGGTAATAGAAACGGAAGGGTATCATACAGGATATTTTACTGGAACTGGATGAACTTTGTCCAGCGCAAGCCAAATGTCAACCCGAATGGTGACCTCTGTCACTTGCACAATGATAGCGCTTCTCATACACTGAAGTATAACCAGAGTATTCCTACCCAAATTGCATATTGAGGAACGCAAGCCATGCAAATTACTCGTCAGGCCGATTACGCCCTCCGGGCAATGCACTATTTATCTAAGTTGGAACCCAACCAGCGCGCGGCAACCAGCCAGATCGCGCAGGAACAGCGCATCCCGCCTTCTTTCCTGGCGAAAATCATCTCGCAGTTATCGATTGCCGGGCTGATTCATACCTCGCGCGGCGCGCATGGCGGCGTTACTCTGGCGCGCGGCGCGGATGAAATCACCATCCTGGAAGTGGTCGAAGCCATTGACGGACCGATTACCCTGAACGAATGCACGCATTCCAAGGACGGCTGCCCGTTCGGCGAAGATTGCCCAATCCGTCCGTTGTGGTGCGAGGCGCAGGAGGAACTGGTCGCCAAACTGCGCGCGACCACCTTCGGCGCGCTGGTTAAAGTCGCCGCCTGAGCAGTTCGATCAGGCGGAAGGGTGCAGGAATGCCGGGCGGGGTCGCCATCAACCGGGTATGGATGCTGGTTTTGCACAACGGCTGTGTGGTCATCGATTGGAGTGATGGGGTTTTTCAAGACCTGCACAGCGGTGCTTTTACCGATAGTATTGACGTGCGCGGCAGTCATGCCGTTTCGGATGACGAACTGGCGTGGTTGAAACGCACCAGCCAGATCGAAGGGTACGACGAATGGCAGGTGTACCTGAACGCGCTGCCGGAACGCCCGCGTAAAACCATCGAATAGCGCCGGCGCTCAGCCGCGCAGGGTCTGCTCGAACGAATCCAGCGGCAGGCGCGAGGTCATGTCCAGGCTGATTGGGGTGACCGCGACCTGGTTGTGGTAACGCAGTACGTACACGTCGCTGTCTGGTTCGAGTTGCTGCGGGTCGAGCTCGATGACGAAATCCACCTCCGCCGGGCTTTCCGGTCCGTTTTTTCGCCGCGTGACCGGGGTGAAGTAGCGCTGGCGGCTGAGGCGGGCAACCCGCCAGGAGGTGTGCGGGGTGGCGGCAGCGGGCACTTCCACTTTAAGCACGTCTACGTCCGCTAAGCGCGGCAGCATAAGCATTTTTTCGGCGAACAGGGCAGTAAAATGGGCGGCGGTCGAAAAGTCCACATCGCGCGAGTGGGAATAGTAGCCGCCTTCGGGTAGTTCCAGCGAGACCGCCAGCGCGGGAACGCCGAAACTGGCGGCTTCCATCGCCGCACCAATTGTTCCAGAGACGGTGATGCCGCTGCCCACGTTTTCGCCGTAGTTGATTCCTGAAACCACCAGGTCGGGTTTGCGCGGCAGCAGGTCGAGCAGCGCGAACATCACCGTCTGGGCGGGCGAACCACCGATGGCGTAGGCGGTCCAAATTTGATTGCCGATTTGCAGCGAGCGCGGGCGGATGGCGCCGTCGGCTTGCAGCGGGTGGCTGCGCCCGGCACCGCTGTACTGGTCGCGCGGGGCTGCTAGGGTAACAAAACCCAGCCGGGAGAGCGCCGCGGCAGCTGCCCACAAGCCGGGCGAATCGATCCCGTCGTCGTTGGTGAGGAGGATTTGGGTTCGTTCGGATTTCATGGCACGGATTGTACTATAACCCGGCAACAAACAACAGAGAACCGCCCTCGCGGGCGGCTCCTGTCGATCTTGGGCTGCGGCACCCTTTATCGGATCCCGAGGAGGGATGCCGCAGCCATACGCAAACTACTATCTGCCATTGTTAGCATCACCTCCTCTTCGTAAGGATGGCAACTATGAGGTGGTGCAATCCACCACTAATCTGAGATGATTGTGTCACAAAGCGGGGTAAAAGTCAAGCAAAATCACTTTGCAAACCCTCAACAATCACCAGTCGCTGACGAAGCGGAAGCGCCAGACGGCGCCCTCCTGGGCGTTGGTGGTGTTGAGACTCATCACCTCGAACCAGGTTTGTCCCGGCTTGAAGGCGACTGGCTTGCCGTCTGCGTCCACCAGGGTCAGCACCTCGCTTTCCATCAGCCGCTGCCATTTGACCTCCTGAACGACCCCGTCGCGGAACAGGTACGCCTGCCCGCTGCCCAGAATGGACATATCGAGCACTTCCACCTCCGGGCGCGGGTCGATCTCGGTGTGGCGCACCTGAATGACGACCAGGTTGTCGGCGGCGATCTGTTTATTGTTCAGCGCGTCGGTCAGCGGGGCGTATGCCGGGTTGTTGCCGGAGACGTCATCCTGGGTTTCGGAAAAGCGCAGGTAGCGCCCGCTCTGTACATCGTAGTCCCAGCGGTTGTAAATGGCGCCCGAAAAGCGCAGGTACACCTGGCTGGCAGGCTTGGCGTTCGCAGGCACATCATAATTAAAGTGCATCCCATCCAGATTGGGGCGAACGTTGTTGATCCCGCGCGCCTTGATCAGGTTTTGCAGTTCGATGGTATTGGCTGCCAGGTAGTTCTTGCCCCTGGGGTCGAAGCGGCAGACCGCCGGACAGGACGCGCCGCTTTCCAGCACCAGCCGCCCGGCAAATTCGGCGTTGACCAGGCGGGCAAAGACCAGTTCGTACGCCGAGCCAAAGACAAAGACCGGCTTGTACATACGGATCAGGTTGACATCCGCAAAGCGCGCCGACCGGATCGGCATGACTTGGGAGGCATCCTGGCTATAATACAGCGCGGCAAAACGGGTGGAACCCAGTTCGGTATAAAACTCGTACACAATATCCGCCAGCGAAAGCCCGTACTGCGGGCGGTCGGCGCGCGGCAGGTTTTGCACCTTGATCAGGATCGGGCGGCGGTTGAGCAGCTGCGGGTCGGCGGGTTTAAGCCCGGTAAGCGGGTTGACATCCTCCGGGAAACCGGTCGGACCGTAGCCCTGGGGCGGATAATCACGGGTTGGGGTGGCGGTCGGCGCGGGGGTGGGGGTGGCGCTGGGGGTGACTGGGCGGCGGCGGCTTCGCGGGCGG
>JBBIQB010000027.1:9396-14088 GCA_037442545.1 Bellilinea sp. | reverse complement strand
GCCGGGGGGGGCTGGCACGCCACCAGCAGCAGCGCAATGCCCAACAAAAACGCGATTACGATCAAGGATTTCTTCATTGTTGGATCCCTCCATGAAAAAACATAATGCGGATGATACCGCCAAAAGGCGGTTCTTGTACAGAGTGAAAAACCGCCGGTGCGTGAAAAAGCAAAAACTCGAATTGACGTATAATCACATCCATGCATCTCTTCAACCGGCTGCGAACCCACTGGCGCGGGCTGGCAAAAGGCGCGCTCGTCCTGGCGGCGCTCAGTCTGCTGACCGTCTGGCTGGCGCTGACCCCGCCCGGCATTCTCGGCAAAGCCGACGCGATCGGCTATTCGGTGTGCCACCGCATCGAGGCGCGCTCCTTCTTCATCGGCGAGCGCCCCACCCCGCTGTGCGCGCGCTGTTCGGGCATGTACCTGGGCATGCTGGCAGGGTTTGCCTACCAGCTGCGCATGGGGCGGCGCGCCGCGCTGCCGCCGCTGCGCATTTCCATCCCGCTCAGCCTGTTTTTGATCACTTTCGGCGTGGACGGGTTGAATTCCTACCTGCACTTCTTTCCCAATGCGCCGCGGGTGTACGAACCAAGCAATCTGCTGCGCCTGGCAACCGGCAGCGGACTGGGGGTGCTGGTGGCGGTCATGTTCCTACCCATCTTCCACCAGTACATGTGGTCGAACGCCGACCCGCGCCCGGCTGTGACAAACTACCGCCAGGCGCTGGCGCTGCTGGGCGTCACCGCGCTGGCAGCCACGCTGATGTACCTGGAAATCCCCGCGCTGATCGTGCTGCTGGCGCTGTTCAGCGCGGCGGGGGTCTGGCTGGTGCTGACGCTGTGCTACACCCTGCTGTGGGTGACCGTCTTGCGCCGCGAATGCCGTTACACCGGCTGGAAAGCCGCCTGGCTGCCGCTGCTGGCGGGCTTCACCACCGCCCTGGTGCAGATTGGCGCGGTGGACTTCCTGCGCTATACTTTAACCGGAACGTGGGCAGGATTCAGTCTGTAACCCCCTGCCGGAGGAGAAATCATGATCGAGCTGCTGGGCGTGTTCACCGCCTTCGGGCTTTCCGCCAGTGCCGGGCTGAATGCCTACATCCCGCTGCTGGTGGTGGCATTGTTAGCCCGCTTTACCGACCTGCTGGCGCTGCGCTCGCCGTGGGACGCGCTGGAGTCGTGGTGGATCATTGCTTTGCTGGTGGTGCTTTCGCTGATCGAATTCTTTGCCGATAAAGTACCGGCAGTCAACCATGTCAATGATGTCATCCAGACCTTTGTCCGTCCGGCAGCCGGGGCAATTGCCTTCGCCGCCAGCGCCGACGTGATCACCGATGTGCACCCGGTGCTCTCGCTGGCGCTGGGTTTGATGGTGGCTGGCGGGGTGCACGCTGCCAAAGCCCTGGCGGTGCGCCCGGCGGTGACCGCCGCGACCGGCGGGACGGGCAACGTGCCAGTGAGCATTGCCGAGGACGTCGTCTCGACGGTCGTTTCGATTCTGGCGGTGGTGCTGCCGGTGGTGATCGCCTGCGTGCTGGTGCTTCTCACCGCCTGGATCATCTTCCGCTGGTACCGCCGCGCGCAAAAGGTAGATCCTGTGTAAATTGGGGCAGCGGCCTTCGCGACGGCGTTTACGTCATCGCGAATTCCGATAGGGGCGAAGCGATCTCCCGCCATGCCCGCGCTTACGCCCTTCGTCATACCCGGACGGGTACACGAGATCAGGGCACGGATTCGGTCCAAAGGACGCTATCCGCGCAGGCAGCCACTGATGATGCCCGCCGCCGCGCCGGCGCCATCTTCGGCGCGGATTTTTTCCCCCAACTGGCGGGCTGCCGTCTGCAGCGGCGCCGACAGAGCGTTTTGAATCGCGGCTGCCAGATTTTCGGCATTCAACCGCCGGCGCGGGAGCGGCGGCGCGCCCACGCCCAATTCGTGTACCCGCCGAGCCCAGGCAAACTGGTCGTTGGCAAAGGGAACGATAACCGTCGGCACCCCGGCGCGCAGCCCGGCGGCGGTGGTACCCGCGCCGCCGTGATGCACCACCGCGCTCATTTGCGGGAAAAGCCAGTCATGCGGGGCGCTGTCGATGAAAAAGAGGTCTCCGCCGGGCGTGTTCCCGGCGCGCATGCCCGCCCACCCGGCAGCCACCACCCCGCGCTGACCCGCGCGGCGTAGCGCAGTGCACACCAGTTGGGCGGTCTCGGCTGACCGGGCAGTGTCACCCATGCTGCCAAAGCCAACGTACACCGGCGGTTTGCCGGCGCGCAGGAACGCCGCCAGATCGGCTGGCGGCTGCCAGCCCGGCGCGCTTTCGAGGAACCAGTAGCCCGCGGCGTGGACATGTTCGCTCCAATCCGGCGGGCGGGGGAAGACGTGCTGGCTGCACGAGATGACCGCCGGCTGGTCCTGGCTGGTATGCCGGCTGAACGGGCAGCCAAAGCCGGGCGGGTCTTGCCCAAATTGCGCCCGCCAGAAGCGGCGCACAGCCGCGCTGGAGGCAGTCCACAGCATTTGCTCGAGGATTTTATGGCTCAGGTGGTTGAACGCCCCGCCCAACCGCGGCAGGTGATAAAAGATCAACGACGGGTACGCCCGCGTTGGGGTCATTGGGAAGGGTGAGGCGAGCACCGCCGGGATGTTGTGCTGCTGGGCGTAAAAATAACCGACTGGCGCGCCGGGGTGGTAAACCACCGCCTGCGCCCCCTGGCAGGCGGCGTAAAAGTCCGCTTGCAGGTCGAAGACGAAGGATTTGATCGTGTTGAAACTCAGCAGCACCTTGAGCGGGTTGTCGGCTTTCATCGCCCCGCTGGCGATCTGGCTGGTTGCCACCCGCGAAACATCGCCGCGAATCGGGTAAAACGGCAGCCCGTAACTGGCGACGAGATCGGCGTAATTTTCGAACGCGGCAATCCGCACGATGTACCCGGCTTGCTGCAAGCGAACGCCCAGCGCCAGGTAGGGTTGGGTGTCGCCGCGCGATCCGGTGGTCAGGATGGTGATCATGGCTGGATGGATTAAGTATACCCGATTTCGATCCGGGCAAGGCGTAGGCGCAACCGCGCAGTGATGAAACGCACAGCGGGCAGACGCAAGCCTGCCCGCCCGCTGCGGCAAACCGGCAGGGTCACAAGCGGCGTTCGTCCACCAGCATACTGGCGATGTACACCCCCAGCGGGAGGACGGTGCAGCCCGCCAGGAAGAACCACAGCGCATCGGTGCTCATTTCGGGCAGGCTGCCGTTGGCGGCGAAGGAGACCCACATCAGTCCGGCGTAAACCAGAGCGAACGCCGCCCAAAAGGCGCGGTAGCCAGCCCGGTGGCGGATGAGCAGGCTGCGCTCGTCGCGCTCCTCGACGGTGATGCGCCGCGCCGAGCGCTCGTCGTTGAGCGCTGCGCGGTAGCGCACCAGGTTGGCAATCCCCAGCCCCACCAGCAAAATGCCCACCCCGGTGATGATGCGGGTGTTGAACGGTAAGCCGCCGTACTGCGTCTCCGCCCACACCCCGGCAATGCCGGTCAACAAACCGGCTGCCAGCAAAATCCAGCCCAGGCGAACCCGTGCAGCCATCCAGTTGGTTGAATTACTCATATTCCACCTCGTTATCGGAATAGATAAAAATGTCCTCGATTTGCATACCAAACACCCGCGCCAGCCGGAAGGCGAGCAGGATGGACGGGTTGTAGCGCCCGTTTTCCAGCGAGATGATCGTCTGGCGCGAGACGAGCACCCGGTCAGCCAGCTCCTGCTGCGTCCACCCCTTCTTTTGACGTAACGCTTCCAGATGATTCTCCATAGCCGCTCCTGTGATGATAAGGTTGTCTCTATTATAGTAAAGTTCGCTTTACATGTCAAGGGGGCTTTACATTTTGATCGCCGATTGGCGGCCGGAAATCCGGCGCAGGCGCGTCAAATCTGCCCGGCTCTGCCGGGTTGCGCTATCCGCCGAAAAGCAAAGCGGTAATTATTCGCCGCGGTAGGCGCGCTGCAGCGCGGCGATGTCGATCTTGCGCATTTGCAGTATGGCGCGGGTGGCGCGGGCGGCTTTTTGCGGGTCGGGGTCGTTGATCAACTCAAAGAGCACGTCCGGGACGATTTGCCAGGAGACGCCAAAGCGATCGATCAACCAGCCACACGGCTGCTCCTGTCCGCCGTCAGTCAACCGGTCCCACAACCGGTCGACCTCCGCCTGACTTTGGCAGTGAACGAAAAACGAGACCGCCTGCGAGAATTGGAATACCGAACCGCCGTTGAGGGCGATGAACTCCTGCCCGGCCAACTGGAAGGTGATGGTCATCACCGTGCCCGGCGCGCCGGGTCCTTCCGCGCCGTAGCGCACCAGTGACAGGATTTTGGAATCCTCGAACAGGGTCAGGTAAAAGTCAACCGCCTGTTCGGCGTTGTTATCGAACCACAGGAAGGGAGTGATTTTCTGTGCCATTTCAGCCTCTGATGATCATCGGATAGTGTAAAGAGGATGCGAATCGAAACCCAGACAGCGGTGTATCGGAATGCCAGCATACAATTGGCGGGTTTTTGACGTATAATTAGCCTACATTGTACTACGCCAGCAGATGATTGCCGGCGGCGTATGACCAACCCGTTGGTTTATCTGGGGACAACCCGGCAAGCGTTCCCCGCGCGGCAAGAAACCCTTTTACGCTCGTCCGGTTGTTTTTTTATGCGTACG
>JBBIQB010000027.1:0-9386 GCA_037442545.1 Bellilinea sp. | reverse complement strand
TCGAAATACCCTCGCTGCTTTCGAACAAAAGTCCAGGCGTGTCACCCTATCTCGATCGAGGAGAAACCCGATGGATGCATCCATGCTGGAAGAAGCCGTAACCTACACCGCCGACCAATTAAGCGTGACCAACAGTTACCATTTTCGCGTACCGCCGACCACGCTGGTGGGGGATGGCATTGCAGTCAGGATGGGGGATTACCTGGATAAACTCGACGCGCGCAAGGTGTTCATCGTCACCGACAAGCAAATCATCAACCTGGGGCTGATCGACCCAATGTTGCGCTCGCTGCGCCGGCGCAACATTTCCTACCAGATTTTCGACGAGGTGCTGCCCGACCCGACCGACGAGGTGGTACGCAAGGGGGTCGATGTGCTGCGCGGCTGCAGCTGCGATTCGGTGCTGACTTTTGGCGGCGGCTCGGTGATCGACGCGGGCAAAGCCATGGCGGTCTTTTGCGCCAACCCGATGGTTGAGGGGCAGGCGGTGACCAACGCCAGCAAACTCAAGCCGCGCATCACGCTGGTGGCGGTGCCCACCACCGCCGGCACCGGCTCGGAGGTGACCGATATTACCGTGATCACCGATGCGCGCACGCACATCAAAATTCCCCACCAGCACCAGTACTTCATCCCCGACATGGCAGTGATCGATCCGACGCTGACCCTGGGCATTCCACCCGCCATCACGGCTGCCACCGGCATAGACGTGCTGACCCACGCGGTGGAATCCTACCTGGCGCGCGGGGTTTGCACGCTGGGGCAGGCGCTTTCGTACAGCGCCATCCAACTGGTGGCTGCCTACCTGCCACTGGCGGTTGGCAACGGCAAAGACCAGTACGCGCGCCGCAAAATGGCTGAGGCTTCCTACATGGCGGGCATGTCCTTCTCCAACGCCGGGCTGGGCGTGTGCCACGCCATTGCCCACCAGATTGGCGCGCGCTACAAGGTACCGCACGGGGTTGCCAACGCGCTCATCCTGCCGGAGGTGATGCACTTCAACATGCTGGTGCGCCAGGATTCGCTCAAGGAGATCGCCCGGGCGTTCAACCTGCGCATCGAACATCTGGACGGCAGGGCGGCGGCGTTGCGGGCAATTGAAGCCGTGCGCGACCTGACTGCCTCCATCGGGCTGCCCACCCGCCTGCAGCAGATCGGCGCCATCCCGGACGACTTCCCCACCCTGGCGAACCAGGCGCTGGAAGACCCGACCCTGCAAACCAACCCGCGCGTGGTGGGGCACAAGGACATCCTCGATATTCTGCAGCGCAGTTATTGAGCTGCCTGGCAGGAGGGCGGTTCAGCGCCCGCCCGGTTGCCCGTTGCCGCATTCGCAGGTATAGTTGTGGTAGCGGTTTCGATTTGCTCACCTTGCGGCGGTACACATGAAAATCACCTTGCTGACCTACGGTTCGCGCGGCGATGTTCAGCCTTTTTTGGCTTTGGCGCTGGGCTTGCAAAACGCCGGTCACCGCGTGACCCTGGCGGCTCCGCAGCGTTTCATGGAGTTGATCCGCTCGTACGGCATCCAGGGCGCGCCGCTGCCAGGCGACCCCGAAGAACTCAGCCGGCTGTTCAACCACGCCGGCGGCAACCTCGTGCGGATGGTGCGCGCCATGCAAGATCATCTGTTCCGCATTGCCCCCGGCGTAGTCCGAGCCGCCCGCCAGGCAATGCACGGTGCCGACCTGCTGGTGCACAGCTTTGCGTTTACCACCGGGGCGCACAGTTTTGCCCACGAACTTGGCATCCCCGATGTCTCCGTCCAGTTGTTCCCGGTGTTTGCCCCCACCCGCGCCTTTGCCCCGGTTGGTATGCCGGAGTACCGGCTGGGGTGGCTGAACCGCTTAAGCCACCAGGTGTACACCCAAATATTTTGGCGCGGCGGTAACGCGGGCTATTACCGGCTGCGCCGCAGCGCGCCGGCCGATTTCCCGGCGCGCCTGTACTGGCCGTTTCGTCCCAACGGCAGCCGCCCGCTGACGCCGCTGGTTTTTGCTTGCAGCCCGGTCGTTCTTTCCAACCCGCCGGACTGGAATCTGCCCCACATTCACCAGGTGGGCTACTTCTTTCTCGACTCGCCTAACTATGAACCCCCTGGTGAACTGCGTCGTTTCTTGCAGGCTGGAGACCCGCCGGTGTGCCTCACCTTTGGCAGCATGATCAACCGCGAAGCCGAAGGTATCACCCGCGCCGCCCTGCACGCGCTGGATGCCGCCCGCCGCCGGGTGATCGTCCTGCCCGGATGGGGCGGATGGCGCCCCGACCGCCCGCCCGAAAACAGCCTGTTTCTGGAAGCCGCCCCGCACGACTGGTTGTTCCCGCGCTGCCAGATGGTCATCCACCACGGCGGCGCAGGCACAACCGCAGCCGGATTACGCGCAGGCGTACCTTCGATCCTGGTCCCGCATGCTGCCGACCAACCCTTTTGGGGCAGGCGGGTGGCCGCAATTGGCGCCGCGCCGCCGCCCATTCCGCTGCGCCGCCTGACGGTGCAAAGCCTGGCGAACGCCCTGGCATTGGCGGATTCGCAAGCCATCCGCCGCCGCGCCGCACAAGTTGGGCAACTGATCTGCGCCGAAAACGGGGTTGTCCGGGCGGTTGCGCTGATCGAGGCGCACGCCACTGCCTTTCACCGCTCCGGCGCAGGGCAAAGCGGATAGCACCGGGCGAAAAAAAACTGCGCCGCGTTTCTGGCAAGTCTGCGCACCTGCCGGCGCGCTCATCCCACCCGAGGCGCAACGCGGGTAGTTTTGATTTGCCGGAGGAACAAGAACGTGCGCAGCGTGCCCCAGCCCAGGGTGAAGCCAAGCAGCAACAGATACAGCAACCCAATATCGGGTCTGAAGCGCAGCGCCAGCCAAAGGGTATCCGATTCTTGCGGCAGTTGGATGAACAGTAAACTTCCCGCCAATACCAGGTCGATCAGCGCCAGCAGCAGCATTTGGGCGACTGGTGCGCGGGCGTGGGCAGGGTGGCTGCCGGAGGACCGGGACAGGCGACGCAGCACGCCCAGCGACCAGAGCAGGCTGGCGCCAAGCAGCGCGAGGATTCCTGCCAGCAGCCAGCGGGCGTTTTGCGCAAGAAAATCCGCTTCCGGGAACTCGACCGGTTCGATCTCCAGGGCAAGCAGGGCGAGATTCCAGATGACGTTGGATTGGGCGGCGCTGTTGAGGGGAACGCTCTGGTTCATCAGGACGACGATCCCCAGATCGTGATCGGGTATGATCAGCATCATCGACTGGAAGCCAGCCCAATCGCCGCCGTGCGAAATAGCCGTGGGGACCGGGTCGCCGGGCAATTTGACCGCCGCGGTGAACGGGAACACCACCCAGCCCATGGCATAACCGCTCTGACCGCCAATGGGGACAGCCGGGGTGTGTAACTGGACTGCCCCGCCAGGCGAGACCAGCAGCGTGCCCTGATACTCCCCCTGGTTGAGGTGCGCAATCAGGTAGCGGCTCATGTCCTCGGCGCTGGAAAACAAGCCCGCCGAAGGAATGGTGACTTGCGAATAGGGCATGAGCCGGTCGTAGGCGATCCGTATTCCAAAAAACGGATAATACCCGCTGCTCAGGCTGCCTGCCCGCGCATCGTTCAGTGACGTGTAGGAGTGGCGCATCTCCAGCGGGGTAAAAACCCGCTCGCGGATAAAACTGCCGTAGGATTGCCCGGAGACGGCTTCGATAATCAGCCCGAGAACATCGTAATTGGTGTTCGAGTACTCGAATGCCGTTCCTGGTGGCGCATTCAGGCTCTCTTTGCTCAGGGCACGCACACTCTTTTCCAGCGCATCTTGAGACGGATCGGTATTCAGGTTGCGTACGTAGCCCCAACGCTGCGAAAATCCGCTGGTCTGGTTTAGTAAGTGGCGGACGGTTATGCGGGCAGAAGCTTGCTCGTCGGCAACTTGGAACCAGGGTAAATAGGTTTGCACCGGCGCATCCAGATCGATTTTGCCCTCATCGACCAGTTGCATAACCCCCAGCGCAGTAAACGATTTGCTCAACGAAGCGATCAGAAACGGCGTTTGGGGCGTAACCGCCCGCCCGGCATTATCGGCAATGCCGTACCCGCGCGTGTAAACCACCTGATCGCCGCGCACAATGCCAATCGCGGCTCCAGGCATAGCGACGCGCTGCATCCAATCCGCCATGTACGCATCGATGGCTTCGACATCCAGCCGTTGTGCACTGGCTTGGATGACCGACTGCGCTCGACCGGCGAGCGCCACAAACAGGCTGGTTGCTGCCATAAAAACAAACAGATATTGGAACCACCGGTAATTCATGCGCCCACCTTTAATTTTTGACTATTTATATCATAATTAGCCGGTTTTTAAAATTATGCGTCTTCCTGCCCAACCGACTGGCGGAAGACCGGCTGCAGCGCGGCAAAGAAGCGGGCAAACTCGCGCAGCAGGCGCGGAAAGGGCAACCGCCCCTTGACCGGGTCGAGATGCGCAAAGCCCATTTCGGTATATTGCACGCCCATCCTGCCCGCCAGCGCGGCGACCAGGCGGCGCGATTCGCCAACCGGGATGAGTTGGTCACCGCGGTCGTGCAGCAACACGATGACCGGCACGCGCAGTCCATCCAGGTGATTGAGCGGGGATAGCACGTCCAGCCGCGCCTGCAATTCCGCCGGCAGATGGCGCAGCGCGTCTTCGGCGCTCGCCGCGTCCGGCGCGTCCAGCACGCTCTTCACCGCCTGCGCCGGCGCCGACAGTCCGGCTGCCGGTTCGAGCGGCTCGTCCGGCGGGATGTACGCGGCGCGCAACCGCGTGGCTTCGGCGGGCGGCAGTCCGGCGGTCAGCGAATGGACGAACACCCGGCGGGTGAGCTGGTCCACCTTCCAGGTGGTGCGCCCGTCCTGGCTGGCAACGCTGGCGCTGGAAATGTCGCGCGCCAGCGTCCACATCGAGGAAAACGGCGCATACGCGCTGAGGAACGCCGCCCGCTCGCGGATGAGAGGATGAGCTGCCGCCATCAACGCGAAGGAGCCGCCCACGCAAGTGCCCAGCAATCCGCTGCGCGCCGCGTCCACCCAGGGCTGGTGGGTAAACCAGTCGTACGCCAGGGCAATGTTCTCGATGTCCCCCGGGTCGAGGCGGAAATCGCGCATGGCGGGCGACCAGTACAGCAAGGCGGCAAAGCCTGCCCGGGCAAGCGCCCTGCCCAGCACCGGCACCTGCGGGTGATCGACCTCGAACGGCACCACGCCCAGGCAAACCAAGATGCCGGGGTGAGGTCCATCCCCCGGCGGGCGATACACCTCGCCGTGCGCCGCGCCGCTGCGGGTCGGGTAGCGCACCGTCTCGACCCGCGGGGTGGGGGTGACCCAATCCACCGGACGGGATGGGATCATCGGGAAGACTTTGAGCAGAAAGACCACCGCGCGGACGAAGGCGCGCGTGGAACGGCTGGCGCGGCTGAACAGGATTGGCATGGCGGGCTATCCTTGGTTTGGGCTGGGGCTTCGACCGGCAGACAGGATGGTTATACCAGACAACCCCAATCCAGGGGAGGCGGGTTTGGGGCGCTTACCCGCTGCAGCTGCGCCGCTCGATCAGCCGCTTGCGCTGCCAGTCCATTTCGGCAGCCACCGCCGCCGCCGCGTCCTGTGCAGCACTGGCGCGGTGAACCGCCTGCAAGGCGTAGCGGGCTGCCGCGATGGCATGCGCCGCCACGTGCGCGGCAGCCACTGCCTGACCCGCGGCGCGGGCAGCCGAGCGCGCCGGGTTGTCTTCGCCGGTCTCGCGGGCGGCGGCATGCGCTGCCAGCGCCGCCGCGCGGATGACGCTCATGCGAAACACGCCGCTGTCGATCCAGTCCTGCAGGGTTTGCAGCGCCTGGCGCGGGCGCGGGTCGCGCGGGTACCCGGCTTCAAAATATGGCAATACCCGCGCGGCGCAATCCATGCCCCAACCAGCCAGCGTTTTGTGAGCGGCGCCGGCAGCCAGTTCATCGATGCGCTGGTCGGATTGGTTGAGTGAGAAGTAAGATTTTGGCATGACTGCGAGCGGGCAACGGCTACTGCCAAACCACACCGGACAGATTGAAGTACGCCACCATGAAAATGTACACTTGAAGAGCGTAGCCCGCGATTGCCAGCAGCGCGCCGCCGGCGTAGGCGGCGAAGTCGCCCAACCGCGCAGGCACGTGCCGCGCGAGCAACCCCGCGGCAAAGCCCGCCGCGCAGCCGGTCAGCAGGCTGCCCAAATACCAGGCTGCCAGCCCGGGCAGGCCGAACACCTCTGCCCGAAAGGCTTGCGCATGAATCAACGCAATCGCCAGCGCGGTAATCGCCCCGGCGAGGATGGCTTTGTGGGTCGTGGATGCGGGCGGCGTACTGGTTTGAGACAGATCCGTGCTGTGCCCGTTCATGGCACAGCCTTCCGGTAGCGCATATACACCACCCCGGTAGGCAGCGGCTTGATCTCCACCAGGGTCAGGTTGAGGCGCGCGCCGGGTGGGAACAGGCGCTTGCCGCCGCCCAGTACCAGCGGATAGACGTGCAGGCGGTACTCATCGATCAGGTCGTGCTGCGCCAGTGTCTGCAACAGCACGCTGCTGCCATCGCTGAGGATGTGCTTGCCCGGCTGCTGCTTGAGTTGGCGCACGCTCTCGACCACATCTCCGCGGATGAGGGTCGAATTGCGCCAGGCAGTGGCGGATGGCAGCGTGGTGGAA
This sequence comes from Bellilinea sp., assembly GCA_037442545.1. GTDB lineage: Bacteria > Chloroflexota > Anaerolineae > Anaerolineales > Anaerolineaceae > Bellilinea. The sequence continues at coordinate 2,694 of JBBIQB010000027.1, read as the reverse complement.
ACCACGTACTTGGGAATGGTGTTGAGCGCATCGGCGAACGGGTCGCCCGCCATGGTTTCGAACGCGCCGCCGTGGATCTGCCAGGTCTTCCGTCCGAGCAGCAACGCGTCCGCCTGGGACATGGTCTGGTCGAAATGAAGCCCGATGTCGTCGTGCCAGTAGGGGATCGTCCAACCGCCGTGCGCAAAGCCGCCCTCGGTGTCCTCGTCTGCGCCGCCGGGCGCCTGGATCACCCCGTCCAGGGTAATGAATTCAGCGACGATCAATTCTCGCATGGTTTTCCTCCTTATCGAAGCCGGCGCGCGGGGGTTGCCGCGCGCCGGTGATTTCCGCATCCGGTATACCCAAACCCGCCGAGGCGTGCGCCGTTCCGGTTGAGTCGGACGTCAATCGCAGGCAAGCGCGCCAAGGAAGCAGGGCAGCTAGTCGCGCAGCGCCTGCAGCCACACCCAGGCAGGCAGCATCAGCCCGGTGACATAAAGGAAGAGGCTGACCGGTTTGGCGGTAATGCCATTGCCCGCTATCCTCCATGCTGCCCTGCCTCCGCGTGGCTGGTGGGTGACCCCGCCAGCACCAGGCGGGGTGACGGGACGTCGCGAAGCAGCCATTGCTCCACGTCTTGAATGAACTGAACGGCGACTTGCTCGATCTGGCGCGTCAGACTGTCCCAATCGCCAAAATCCGGGTCATCCACCAGCACGTGCTTCAGAACGGAATCGACACCTTTGCCCGGTTCGACCACTGTGTATTTGTCCCAACCACTGTCGCGAATGACGTTCCAGGTTTTGGCAAGCACCTGCTTGTTTTTTGCGGACAACCAGATTTCGAAGCGAAAGGCATCGTACACGAACACGAGTGCGATTTTAAGCTGCCTTTCTTTCAAGCACCCGGGCAGGATGGAAAAATAGGTCATGTCCATGTAGCCGGTGTAGAGAGCGCCCGGAGCGGGATACTCGGCATACCGGCTGGAAAAATGGTTCTTCAAATGCAGCATGAATTCCAGCAAGCCCTGGTAGGCTCTTTGAAGCGAGCCCTTTTGGATCTGTTGTTTGAATTCCGCCATGTCTTGCCGCAGGGATTGCATGTTGGCTTCCTTTGGTTACGAATGGTCACCGCCCGACGGCATGGGGACTGCCGGGTTGGGGGTGCGCAGAAGAACAGCCGCTAGGTCAGGCTTTTTTCCATCCACACCACCTGGGTGGTGCCAAAGTACTGCGTTGGCAGTCCGGCAATGTGGTAACCGGCCTTTTCAAAATAGGCGGTCGTGTTCAGCCTGGACTGGCAGCCCAGCAGCGTAAAACCGCGCTCGCGGGCAGCCTGTTCGACCGCCTGCAGCAGCCGTTTGCCTACCCCCTGGCGCTGGCGCCTGCCGGTCACCGCCAGGTGCGAAAACCAGCCCACGCCGGGCTGCTTCTCGAACAGTTTGACCACCCCAACGATCTCGCCGCTGCGGGCATCGACTGCCATGAAATGCTGGCTGATTGCTTCGTAATCGTCCTTTTCGGTACCGCGCGGCTGCCCCCACGGTTCGCGCAATACCCGGTAGCGCACATCGTAATAGGCTTTAAATTCATCGCGGGTCTGGGGGCTGCGGATCTCGATCATCGCCTGGGTCTCCTGGGAAGGTTTGGGCAGCAGCGGGTTTGAGGGTGCCCGCGCCCGGTTCTGGCGGAATTACCCCGAACCCACCTGATTATACACCCGCGCAATTCCCTGTACGGTCGCTCCCGACGGTCACCTGTACCTGACCCTGACCAACAGCGGGCAGATCGTGCGCCTGCCCGCCCGCGACAACAACGGGCTGTCCGACGGGGTGGAGATCATCGCTAGCGGCTTGTCACTGCCGCACGGGCTGGCGTTCCGGCAGGGCTGGTTGTACGTCGCCGAGGGCAACTGGGTGCAGCGTCTGGCGGGTCCCGATTCCAGCGGCAATTTCGGTCCGCCCCAACTGGTCACCGATAACATTCCCGAACCGGTCGGGCACTCCAGCCGGACGGTCATTTTCGGCGCCGACGGCAAGATGTACGTCAGCGCCGGCTCTTCGTGCAACATCTGTACCGAGGACGACCCGCGCCGCGCGGCACGCGTGTAGCTGGTCAGGAGCGCAGTGATCCGGTATTGAGCCTGTACGCTGTTGACGACCAACTTGTGTTGGCTCAAGCGGCAGTGGACACGAAAGAAAACGAGATTGTGGCAGCCCCGCGGGTCTTGGAGCGGGTGGAGATAGCCGGGAAGATCATTACAGGAGATGCTTTGCATACTCAGCGGGCCATTTCGGCGATGATTGTGGAGCGCGGTGGGGACTACATTGGGTCTGTCAAGACCAATCAGCCCCGTTTGTATGAAGATAACGAGCGCTTGTTTGCTCCAGACAATCCAAAGCCAGGCTTTGACAAGATCACTACAGATTTCCAAACAGCTATCACGGTCAACTACGGGCACGGAAGACTTGAGAAACGCACCCTTCAAACCAGTTCGATGCTCCAGGATTACCAGGATTGGCCTGGGACAGGTCTACCGTCTCGAACGTAGGTTCGATTGAGCGCGTCAGGGGAAAGTCTTCAAATCTAGCTGCGCGATCGAGCATGGCATCCCCAGCCTACCGCATGTTGCTGCCTCACCCGCTCAAGTACAATAACTTGGTGATCGGCTTGATCAAGCGCACCGGACACAATCATGCCGCAAGAGCCCGGC
>JBBIQB010000026.1:0-25464 GCA_037442545.1 Bellilinea sp. | reverse complement strand
GCTCTTCCGATCTCAGGCGCGGCAAATCCTCGCCGCGGGAAGCGCCGAAAGGCTGGCGCCTTTGCTCAATGAAAATCACCACCTTTTACAGCAACTTGGCGTGTCCACGCCCAGCCTGGACCGGCTGGCTTGCGCCGCCCTGCAACACGGCGCCTTGGGCGCAAAATTATCCGGCGGAGGCGGCGGAGGCAACATCATCGCACTGGTTCATTCCGGCGATGCTCAAACCGTGTGCGCTGCGCTCGAGCAAAACGGGGCAGCCCGTACCTGGATCACAACCCTGCAATCCACGCCATCCAAATTCACACCATGAAACGAATTTACCTGAAACTGGGTGGATCGCTGATCACCCACAAACATCGTCGGCGAACCCCGCGCCGGGAGGCGATTCGCCGTCTGGCAAGCGAAATTTCTATGGCTATGCGCAATTTACCGGGCGTTCAACTGATTATCGGACACGGTTCAGGCTCCTTCGGGCACGTCCCTGCCAGCAAGTACGGCACGCGCCGGGGCGTCCATACACCCGAAGAATGGCAAGGGTTCACCGAGGTGTTTCGTCAGGCACGCGAACTCAACCAAATCGTTCTGGATATCCTCAGCCAGGCGCATCTGCCGGTAATCGCCTTCCCCCCTTCCGCCTGCATTCAGGCTGACGACGGTCAAGTTTCAAGCTGGAATCTCGACCCGCTTTGTTCGGCACTGCAGGCGGGATTGATTCCACTGGTCAACGGCGATGTCATCTTCGACCGCACACGCGGCGGCACAATCTTCTCGACCGAAGATGTCTTTGTTGCTCTTTCAAACTGGCTGCCCCCCGACCTGATCCTGCTTTGCGGCATGGACGAGGGGGTTTACCAGGATTTTCCGCGCTGCACACACTTGATTTCCACCATCACCCCTGACAATCAGGCGGAGATGTTTGTTACCCTTGGCGGGTCTGCCGCAACCGACGTTACCGGCGGGATGATCGAAAAAGTGCGCCTGATGCTCACCCTGCTGGAAAAAATTCCTGCCCTGCGCGCAGTAATTTTTTCCGGGAAGATCGAAGGCAACCTGCACAGCGCTTTGCTGGGGCACTCGATTGGCACAACCATTCGCAACGGATAACCAGAGGAGATGCACCCTTCATGATCACCCGCCAGCAATTGGAAGATTTCGAGGATAAAACCCTCGCCCCGTATGGGGCGCGCAGCAAATATTCCCGCGGTCGCTTTTTTCCCGAGGACGAGCCCCGCTACCGCACCCTTTTTCAGCGCGACCGCGACCGGGTTCTGCACACCTCCGCTTTCCGCCGTCTGGAATACAAAACCCAGGTATTCATCAACTATGAGGGGGATTATTACCGCACCCGCCTGACCCACACCCTGGAAGTCGCGCAGATCGGGCGCACGCTTGCCCGCGCTCTGGGAGCGAACGAGGACTTGACCGAATGTATTTGCCTGGCGCACGACCTGGGGCATCCTCCGTTTGGGCACTCCGGCGAAACTGCGCTCGCCAAGTTAATGAAGGAACACGGCGGGTTCGAGCACAACAAACAATCCGTGCGCATTGTCACCCAGCTCGAGCAGCGCTATCCCGACTTTTCCGGGTTAAATCTATGTTGGGAAGTGCTCGAAGGCATGGTCAAGCACGAGACGGAGTACGATAAAACCGACGCCCGCGATTTCAATCCGGAATTGCGCGGGCATATCGAAGCCCAGATTGCCAATGTCGCCGATGAACTGGCATACACGGCGCACGATCTGGACGACGGTCTGCGTTCGGGGATGATCACCCAGGAGATGTTGGAGGAGATCGAATTGTGGCAGGTGATGAAATCATCCATTGGCTGGCAGGGAGTCGCCTTCGATGATCTCACCCGCCACCGCATCATCCGCCGCCTGATCGGCAGCGAGGTCGATAACATTGTTGAAACAGCCACGCAGAAGATGCGCGAAACCGGTGTATCATCGGTGGAAGACGTGCAGCGCCTGGATTTCAATGTGGTCACGTTCAGCGAAACCTTTCACCGTCGCAACCGGCAGCTCAAGGATTTCCTCTACAACCGCCTTTACCGCCATTTCCGGGTGGTGCGCATGGCCGTCAAGGCAGAGCGGCTGTTGGGTGAATTGTTCGCGGAATATTGCAAGGAGCCCACCATCCTGCCCCAACACGTACAGGAACGCATCGAGCGCATCGGTTTGGAGCGCACGGTGTGCGATTACATCGCCGGCATGACCGACCGCTACGCCATCGAAGAATATAAAAAATTGTTCAACGCCGAAACCCTGCCCTGATGGGCGAAACAATCCTGCGCCCAATCGACTAAACCATGTTATGATTGGCTGCGTTATCGCATTGTAGGAGAGGATCATGTCTGAAGCATCGTACTTAACCTTAGAGGGGCTTACCCGTCTGAAGCAGGAGTTGGAATATCTCAAAGGTCCGGCGCGCGAACAATTAGCCGAACGCCTGCGCGCAGCCATCGAACAGGGCGATCTATCCGAAAACGCCGATTACACAGCCGCCAAAGAAGAGCAGGGTTTTTTGGAAGGGCGCATCCAGGAACTGGAACGTCTGTTGTCCAACGTGATCATTATCGATAATGTCCAGAAAAACCTCAACGAGATCGGCGTTGGCGATTACGTTACCATCCAGGAAGACGATTTCCCCTCCGAACGCTATTATCTGGTTGGACCCAAAGAAGCGGATCCCGGTAATGGGCGCATCTCGCTCGAATCGCCAATCGGGCGCGCGCTAATCGGTCATAAAGTCGGCGATCTGGTGATCGCGGATACGCCCAATGGCGAAATCCGCCTGAAGATCCTCAAAATCGAGTGAGCACATTCTTAAAACCAAAAGGCGGGGCGCACCCCGCCTTTTTTGTTTGATACCATTGTCGGATTATGCCTGTGTTTTTGGCCAGACTGCCAGTTCGAGTGTCAGCCGTTCGAAGTAACTGTTCTCAGGCAAAGCACCGCCACCCAGGCTGAGATCGACCACCCGCGCTTCCAGTTGCAGTGTGGCGGTTTCGAGCAACACACGCCGCTCCTTTTCAACCTCAATCGGTTCACCCTTCGATTCCAGGCGCTGCATAATCGCCGGGTCTCGGAAGGCATGTGGGGTCATCAGCACTTTGGTGATGGTTTGAATGTCGTTCTTGTCGAACAGCCAGACCTCGAATGCCGTCACCTTCTTCGGATCCCCAACACCGATTGTCTCGGAAATGCCCACACCGCATTCGCCCAGGAACTCACCAGTCGGCGAATCGATGCTGAACGAGTCGTCATACAGGTCATCGCCCATCATGTAGGTGGTCATGAACTGGTTGATCGGTTGATCCTGACCTTCCGCCGCGTAATCCGTGCGCACAGCCTGGCGATTGAGGTCTTGAGCCATGCCCGCCGCCGATTCGGTTTTCACCGGGCGTTTTCGCAGCACCAGCAGATAAACCAGTCCGGCGCCGACGATCAGCGTCACCAGGCACAGCCCCACCACAAGCCCAATGCGCGTGCCGCCGCCTGCGGCTGGTTCTTCGGTCACTGCGGGCGTTTCACCCGGCAGCGGCAGCGTCGGACCCATTACCACTGAGCGAAAGGCATTGATATCCCCTTCGCTCAAACCACAATTGCCGGGGCGCAGCGTATCCAAAATTGTTTTTCCGCTTTCGCCCAACGCTTCGAAGCGCTGCACCGCCAGGGCAGTGTCCTGCTTTCGCGCATACGAATCAACCACCAGGCACAGGTAGTCCTGCTTGAAATCCTCGCGCAACTGACTCGGATCCGCATTAATCCACTGTACAGGCCAGAGACCCCAGCCCAGAATCGGCAAACCGATGATCAAGCCGATGACAAATGCGACAATCGCCGTCATCATTGGGTTGCGTAATTGTTCTTTTATCTTGTCCATGTCCCTTTGCTCCTCACAGGCTGTTCTTATCCCTGTCGTGCAGCTTCACCAGATTGTTGAACTTATTGTAGAACATAGTTCAAAATGGCGCAACCACAACGAAGGTACGGATTTTTGGCTGCTCTGAACGTTGCAATTTTTATGCCGACTCGGTTGCGGACTCGCTGATTTGTTCCTGTAAAAAGCTTTCCTGGCACTTGATACACTGGACTTCGCGCTTGTTGGCGATCACCAGCATTCCTCCACAATTGGGGCATGGCAGCGCAATGGGACGTTTCCACGAGTTGAACTGGCAATTGGGGTAATTGGCGCAGCCATAAAAGAAGCGTCCTTTGCGGGTCTTGCGCTCGACAATATCACCGCCGCATTCCGGGCATTGCACGCCAATCTTGTGCAAAAAGGCTTCGGTGTAACGGCATTCGGGGAAGTTGCTGCAACTGATAAACTTCCCAAACCTACCCCAGCGGATGATCAAATCATGGCTGCAGCGCGGGCATTGCCGTCCGATTTTCTCCGGCTCCGCCTTACTAACCGGCATTAATTCCTGGGCGCGTTTCATCGTGGGTTCGAATTGGGTGTAAAAATCCCGAATGACGTCGGTCCATTCACGGTCGCCGGAAGCAACCTTGTCCAGATCGGCTTCCATCTTGGCGGTAAACCCGTAATCCACGATATCGGGAAAATGCTGCACCAGGAGATCGTTGACCAGAACCCCGGTTTCCGTCGGGGAAAGACGGCGGTTTTCGCGCAGCACATACCCGCGCTCGACTATGGTGGACAGGATCGGCGCGTATGTGGATGGGCGTCCAATCCCATATTCCTCCAAGGTTTGTACCAGGGTGGCTTCGGAATAACGCGGCGGCGGCTGGGTGAAGTGCTGCTCCGGGATCAACCGTTCCAGGTTCTGTTTTTGATTTTCCTCCAATCCGGGCGGGATGCGCACATTCTCCTCGTCCTCGCCTTTTTGGTCTTCATCCTTCGCTTCCTCATAAACCGCAAGAAAGCCGGGGAATTTCAACGTCGAACCCGAGGCACGCAGCAGATAAGGGTTGTGCACGCCTTTGCCTTCAACCTCAACTGAAACCGTATCCATTACGGCGGCTTCCATTTGCGAAGCGACAAAGCGCTGCCAGATCAGGGTATACAACTTGTATTGTTCCGGGCTAAGGTAGGATTTGATCGCTTCCGGCGTGCGCACAACCGAAGTGGGGCGGATGGCTTCGTGAGCTTCCTGCGCCCCTACCGCACGCGTCTTGAACTGCGGCAGCGTTTCGGGCAGATAGCTTTTGCCGTAGGTTTTGAGAATAAACTCCCGGACTTCTTTTTGCGCCAGTTCGGAAATGTTGGTCGAATCGGTGCGCATGTAGGTGATCAGACCGGTTGCTCCGCCTTCGCCAATATCCAAACCCTCGTACAATTGCTGGGCAATGATCATCGTCCGCCGCGCGGTGTAGCCCAATTTGCGCGAGGCTTCCTGCTGCAGCGTACTGGTGATAAACGGCGCGGCTGGTTTGCGCCGCCGTTCACCGCGCTTGATGCGCGCAATGCGATACGCCGCCGGCTCCATATCCGCCAGGATGCCGTACACGGTTTGCTGGTCGGGCAACAGCGGCTCCTGGTCACCAATTTTGACCAGCCGGGCGATGTAGGATTGTTTCAGTCCATCGGGTTTGAGTTCCGCCGCAATCGTCCAATACTCGACCGGCGTAAAGGCTTCGATATCCCGTTCCCGCTCGACAATCAGACGCAGCGCGACCGACTGCACCCGCCCGGCGGACAGCCGGCTGCGCACTTTTTCCCACAGCAGCGGGCTGAGATTATACCCAACCAGCCGGTCCAATACCCGCCGCCCTTGCTGGGCATTCACCAGGTCCATATTGATTTCGCGCGGGTGGGAAAAGGCTTCCTCGATAGCCGACTGCGTGATTTCATGGAAAACCACCCGGCGGGAGAGCTGCGGCGCAATCTCCGCTGCTTCCAACAAATGCCAGGCAATCGCTTCCCCTTCCCGGTCGGGGTCGGTTGCCAGGTAAATTTCCTCGGCTTTCTTTACCAGTTCCTTCAATTCCTTGACCACCAGGCGTTTTTCGTTTGGTACCCGGTATTTGGGCTTGAAGTTATTGTCCACATCCACCGACAGTTCGGAGCGCAACAGGTCACGAATATGCCCAACGGATGCTTTTACCGTGTAGCCCTTGCCAAGAAACCGACCCACCGTGCGCGCTTTGGCTGGCGATTCAACGATCACCAGTTTGCCGCTGCGCTGCGGCTTGCGGTCTTTTTTCTCCGGCTCAGGCAGGTGCTCGTGCTCAGCGGTCCGCCCCATCCGGAACAGGCGCGTGCCGCACACCGGACAAATTCCCTGAGTCACCGGTGAACCGGCAGCGTTGAAACCCGCCTGTGGGGAGTTCATCTCGCGTTTGGTTTTACATTTCACACAGTAGGCTTCCACGTTTTCCTCGCTCACAAGTAGTTTAGTTTTGCCGTTTGTTTCAGGTATTGCACAACCTCGCGCACCCGCTGCGCCTGGGATTTGTGGCATACCAGCACTACATTGCCGCTATCGACAATAATCAGGTCCTCGACGCCAATGGCGGCGATCAGCCGTTCTTTATCCTCCGACAGTACCAGCACATTTCGGCTATCCAGGTTGGCAAATTGCTCCGCCAGGACAATGTTGCCATTCGAGCCGGCGGGAAGCACCTCAAAAAGCGAATCCCAGCTGCCGACATCGTTCCATCCCAAACCCGCCGCCGGGATCACCGCCACCCTTGCGGCATGTTCCATGATGCCATAATCAATTGTTTGCGGCGTCAGGGCTGCCCAGGCGTTCTTCACCCGCCGGTCATCCCCCTCAATCCAGGCATCTTCGATCTGCGCCAACACCGCTTCCAGTACGGGCATCTGGCGGGCAATTTCCTCGCGGATGCGGCTGACCGTCCAAATGAACATGCCCGAATTCCAGTCGTGGTCGCCGCCTTCCAGCATCTTGCGGGCGGTATCCAAATCGGGTTTTTCCTTGAAGCGCAACACCTGATACACGGCTTGTCCATCCAGAGCGGTGATTTTCGCGCCGCGCTGGATGTATCCATACCCGGTGGAGGGACTGGTGGGATGAATACCGAGCGTGACCAGGTAACCCAATTGCGCCGCTTGGCTGGCGGCGTGCAATAATTTCTGAAAATATACCACATCCTGGATGACGTGATCCGCCGTCAGAACCGCCATGACCGCACGGGGATCTTTTTGGCGCAGGAACGCGGCTGCCAGCCCAACAACAGCAGCCGTGCCTTTGGGCGCGGGTTCCAGTAGATAATTTTCCATTGGAAGCTGGGGACAATCTGCCCGCAGATCTTCCGCCATATCCGCTCCGGTGACCACCAGGATGCGTTCAATCGGGATCAATCCCTCCAGCCGGTCAACTGCCAGCTGAAACAAGGTGCGCTGCGAACCAAGGTGCAGCATCTGTTTGGGGCGGTTCGAACGGGATAGTGGCCACAGCCGGGTGCCTCCGCCCCCTGCCATGATGACCGCATAGAACGGGTTATCCATGATTTGTACCATAGGTGTCGAATTCCTCGCGGATGGCGCGGTAATTCATACCGCCCAGGTTTCTCACCAGTCCTTTCAACTCCATGAGTGCCAGTGTAGCCGAAACCTTCTCAATCGGCAAGCCGGATAAAAAGCTGATTTCATCGGCAGACATAGCCCCCTCGCTCATCACCGCCATTAGGCGGGCTTCCGTCTCATCCGCAGGCAGAGTCCGGCGGGCGCTCCGCTGGGTGTTGATCTGGTCAAGGTTCAGCGCCTCGAGCACATCCTGTGGGGTTAACAGCGGGCGCGCCCCATTTTGAATCAACCGGTTGACACCCTTGGAATTGGGTGAATGGATGTTGCCCGGAACCGCCAGCACGTCGCGCCCTTGCTCCGCCGCGAAATTGGCGGTGATCAGCGCCCCGCTGGTCTCGCCCGCCTCGATGACTACCGTCGCCAGCGACAGGCCGGAGATGATCCGGTTGCGCGGCGGAAAATTGCTGCTTTCCGGAGGCGTTCCCGGCGGATAATCGCTCATGACCGCGCCGGATTGGCTGATCTCCTCCGCCAGTTTGCGGTGTTCCGGCGGGTAAATCGTGTCCACTCCGCTGCCCAACACGGCAAAGGTTCTGCCGCCCGCGCTCAACGCCGCCTGGTGGGCTATCGCGTCCGTACCGCGCGCCATTCCGCTGATCACGGTGATCTGGTTGCGCACCAGAAAAGTCGCCAGTTCTTCCGCCACCTGCTTTCCGTACGCGCTAACTCGCCGGGTGCCGACAACCGCGACCGCGGTCTCGTCTTCCGGCAAAAATTCGCCGCGCAGGTACAGCACCGGCGGCGGCTGGTCGATCTCTTTCAGCAAAGACGGGTAGCTCTCATCCTCCCAGGTAAGCACCCGGATTCCCTTTGCGGTGATATTCTCCCACACCCGTTCCAGGTCGATCTGGGCACGCACACGGAGGATCGTCTCAACCAGGCGCAAGTGCAGCCGGGTAGCGACAAGTTTTTCGTAGGGCGCAGTCCAGGCAGCCCGCAAATCACCGTCAAAGATCTCCAACAACCGCCGCAATCGGACGGCGCCGATGCCTTTGACATAATTAAATCCCACCCAATATGCCTTGGGATCCATGCACCTGCTCCGCGCTTAATACCATTCCGGTGGGGAGACGATGATTTTCCCGTGATCCAGATCGATACCAAGTACGAACGGTTCCACTGCCGGAACAAGCAGTTCGTCCTGGTTTTCGTGCAACCGAATGACATAAACATCTTTGGCGCCGGTTTCGATGATGTCCACCAGAGTACCCAACACGTCCCCTTGCGGCGACACCGCCACCAACCCAAGCAACTGGTGGTGATAGTACTCGCCTTCCGGCAAGGGCGGGATCTCATCCGCGCGCACGAACAGGTATTGGTTGCGAAACGCCGCCGCCGATTCGGGATCGTGAATTTCATCGAAGGAAATCAAAATCTCTTTGTCCTTCGGGCGCATCGACCGGATCACGATCGGCATGTGTGCTTCACCCACATAGACCACTTTTCCGATCATCAACCGTTCGGGAAAGTCGGTCAAAATATCCATGATCATTTCCCCCTGCAAGCCATGAGCGCGTCTTAACCGCCCAACTGCCAGAAAGACAGGCTCGCCCGAGACGGGCGAGCCTGAGGTTCCCCGGCTGGCGTCCGAACGTTCCGGACGACTTTTTCTCATCAACGCGGCTCCATTACGTCCAATGACGCTTGTTTGCCTTCCCGCGCGGCTGCTACTCGCAACAAGATCCGCATCGCATTGGCAACCCGGCCGCTTTTGCCAATCACCCGCCCCATGTCTTCCTTGGCGACCCACAATTCCAGGCGGGTTTTTCCACCCGCCCATTCCTGGCGTACGCGCACCTGGGTCGGTCATCCACCAACGAAGAGGCGATATATTCGATCAACTCTTTCACGGTTTATCCTTTCGCGCAACGGCTTCGGACAATCGGTTGGATCAAACACCTGACTCAGGCGGCATTCGTCTTGGTGTCAACTTTCCGGGAGGCGTAAAACGCTTCGGCTTCTTTGAGTACGTTCTCAACCGCTTCGCCAGATTTAACCCGCTCGAACCGTTTGGTCAAACCCACGCTGTTGAACAGTTGCTCGACCGACTCGGTCGGCTTTGCGCCGTTTTTCATCCAGTGATAGACACGCTCTTCGTTTACCTGAAAGGTGAACGGTTCGGTGCGCGGATTGTAAAATCCAAGAATCTCCAGGAAGCGCCCATCGCGCGGGCTTTCTTTATCAGCAGCCACGATGCGGTAACTGGGTTGACCTTTCAAGCCAATGCGGCGTAATCGAATACGAACCATGTTGTACTTATCTCCTCATCACACTGATCATTGTACACGAATTTTTCCGGCTTCAGGATCTGCCTCCGAAGGTTGAGGGGCGCTGAAGGGAGCGCAACCTTGCGGATCCAAATCCCCTAGCCAAACAGGCGCGGTAGTCCCCGTCCTCCTGTTTTTTGCAACGTTTTGAACATCTTTTGAGCGTCCCGGAATTGTTTGAGCACACGGTTGACGTCCTGCACCTCGCTGCCGGAGCCGCGCGCAATGCGCCGCCGGCGGCTGGCGTTGAGAATATCCGGACGGCGGCGTTCTTCGCGGGTCATCGAATTGAGAATGGCTTCGGTCAATTTGAGCGACCGTTCGGCTTCGTCCGGCGAGATGTTGCGCGCCAGTTGTCCCATGCCGCCCGGCAGCATTTCCATAATCTGCGCCAGGGGACCCATTTTTCGCAATTGCTTGAGCTGCTTGGCAAAATCCTCCAGCGAAAACGTGCCGGACAGCATGCGTTCTGCCTGCTCCTGGGCTTCTTTCTGATCGAAGGACGCTTCCGCCCGCTCGATCAACCCGATCATATCCCCCATACCCAGAATGCGCGAAGCCAGCCGTCCCGGATCGTAGCTTTCGATCGCCTCGATGCCCTCGCCCGTGCCGAGGAATTTGATCGGCACCCCGGTGACGGAACGGATCGAAATCGCCGCTCCGCCGCGGGCATCGCCATCCATCTTGGTCAAAATTAAGCCGGTCAATGTGACCGTATCACGGAAACCCTCGGCAACATGCAAGGCTTCCTGTCCGATCATGGCATCCACCACCAGCAAGATCTCATTGGGGGTAACCCGCTTGGTGATCGCTTGCAGTTCGTTCATCAAGGCGTCGTCCAATTGCGAACGACCGGCGGTGTCGATGATCAGCACGCTCACGCCACCCTTTTGGGCTTTGTCGAACGCCTTGGCTGCCAATTCCGGGGGCTTCAGCCCAGCTTCCGTGATCACCGGCACGCCAATGCGCTCACCCAAAGTCTGCAATTGTTTGATCGCCGCCGGGCGGTATGGGTCGGCAGCCACCAGCTCCACCCGCTCGCCTTGCGAGCGCAGCATGGACGCCAGTTTTGCCGCCGCGGTGGTTTTACCCGAACCCTGCAACCCGACCATCAGGATCACCCTGGGCTTGGCGCCGGTCAGGTTGAGCCGGGCGGGGTCGCCCAGCGTGCGGATCAATTCTTCGTGCACAATTTTGATGACCTGTTGGGCTGGATTCAATGCCCTGGAAACTTCGGCGCCAATTGCGCGTTCGCGCACCCGCGCAACGAAATCCTTGACCACGCTGTAATGCACATCCGCTTCCAGCAGCGCCAGGCGCACTTCGCGCATGGCAACGTCAACATCCTGCTCGGATAATTTTCCCCGCCGGCGAAGTTGTTGGAAAACCTGTTCCAGACGTTGTGAGAGTGATTCGAACACGCTAGCCTTAAACCATAAGAAATCAACACCCCTGGAAGGGGCGTTACCGTCCTAGATTGTAGCCGGGAAAACAGGAATGGTCAAGGGAAATTCGGTTCGCCTTTTCGAATACATTTTTACGCAACTTTACAAACATAGTGGGGTTAAAAGCAGAGAGAAAATATCATCTTACCAATTTAATATCCAAGGAGAACCACCATGTCCAAGGTTGCCGTCGTGACAGACAGCACTGCATATATTCCTGATCATCTTTCCAACGGGTATAACCTGCACAGCATTCCCTTGCAGGTCATTTGGGGTGAAGAAACCTTTCGGGACGGAGTGGATATTACGCCGCTCGAATTCTACACCCGCCTGCAGAATGCGAAAGTCATGCCGACAACTTCGCAGCCCTCGCCAGCCGCCTTCAAACAAGTGTATGCTTCGCTGCTGGAACAGGGTTTTGACATTCTCTCGGTTCACATCTCCAGCAAACTCTCCGGTACGATCGATTCGGCGGTTCAGGCTAAGAATATGATCCAATCGGAGCGGATTGAGATCGTCGATTCCCTCTCGTCCGGCATGGCACTTGGATTCCAGGCTCTGCTGGCAGCCCGCGCCGCCCAAGAGGGCAAATCGCTGGCTGAAATCAAATCCATGACCGAAAAAGCCAACGACCTGACCGGTGTTTTGTTCGCCGTCAGCACGCTGGAGTTCCTGCATCGCGGCGGGCGTATTGGCGGGGCGCAAGCCTTTCTGGGCACCGCCCTCGGCTTGAAGCCCATTCTTGGCTTGGCGGACGGCAAGATCGTGGCGGTTGAAAAAATCCGTACCATGAGCAAAGCCATCGATCGGGTCATCGACTTAACCGTCGAACGCATTGGCTTCCGCCGGCCGGTGCGTCTGGCAGCGTTGCACGCCAACGCGCCGGCGGAAGCCGAACGGCTGCTCGAAAAACTGTGCCAGCGTTTCAACCCTTCTGATATTGCCGAAGCCTTTTCGGCGGGCGTTTCACCGGTGATCGGCACCCATACCGGACCGGGCACGGTTGGCGTGGGATATCTGGCAGGGATGTAAGCCAATCTTCCTGTCCTTGGCTGACAGATTTCCCGAAAAAACTTAAACCTCTTTATTATCAAACGGTCTTTGGTAAAATGAAAAGACCGTTTGATGATTCTCATACCACCATCCCAAAAGGCTGAAACCCATGCGCATCTACCCCGATATTGGCGTGCAGGTTGCGGATATTTTACTCCCGGTACAGGGCAGTGATCTTCGCCGTTGGGCAACCATTGCCTGCGATCAATTCACCTCCCAGCCCGACTATTGGGAACAAGTCGCCCGCGAAATTGGGGACGCCCCCTCAACCTTCAATCTGGTTTTGCCGGAAGTCTATCTGGGCAAACCGGAGGAGGTGTCCCGCATTCAAACCGCCCAAAAATCGATGCGCCGCTACATTGAGCAAGGGTTATTCGATGTTTACAGCGGGATCATTTATGTTGAGCGCACCGCACTCGGCAAGACTCGCCGCGGATTGATTCTCGCGTTGGACCTGGAAAAATACGATTACAACAAAGGCTCCCAGTCGCTCATCCGCGCCACCGAGGGCACCATCCTCGACCGTCTTCCGCCGCGTATGCGCATACGCGAAGGCGCCGCGCTTGAACTTCCGCACATTTTGGTGCTGATCGATGATCCGGATTGTACGATCATCGAATCAGTCAGCCAGCATCCCGAAGCGCTCAAACCGCTGTATGATTTCGAGTTGATGCAGGGCAGCGGTCACCTTCGCGGAGGATTAATCCGCGACCTGGCTGTCGAACAGCGGATCATGCGCGGATTTGAAAAACTCGCATCGCCGGAGGTGTTTTACCCCAAATATGGCGTCGCTGAGGATAAGGGCGTGCTGCTCTTTGCCGTGGGGGACGGCAACCATTCGCTTGCCACCGCCAAGGCGATCTGGGAAAAGTTGAAACCCTGTGTCGGCATGCACCATCCCGCCCGGCATGCCCTGGTCGAGATCGAAAATGTGCACGATCGGGGGTTGACCTTCGAACCGATCCACCGCGTTGTCTTTGGCGTACGTCAGTCGGTCGAAGAAGCCCTGCAAAAGCATTTCCCGGCGGGTCTATCCATTCTCCCATGCGCCGCAGCGGAGGAAATGATCCACGCCGTCGATGCTCAATCCGTTCCCGGGCAATCGTTTGGTCTGGTCACCCCGCAAGGCTTTGTCGTCGTGTCGGTTGCCCAGCCCTCCTCCAATTTACCCGTCGGCACGCTGCAGGCGTTCCTGGACGAGTGGTTGAAGAACTTCGCCGCCGAAGGGATCGATTATGTGCACGGTGAAGACGTGATCCTTTCCCTCGCCAGCCAACCCGGCAATTGCGGTTTTTACCTGCCAGCAATCAACAAAAGCGACCTGTTCAAGACCGTGATTTTGGACGGCGCGCTGCCGCGCAAGACGTTTTCGATGGGCGAAGCGATTGAAAAACGCTTCTATATGGAAGCCCGAAAAATCATCTAAATGTCGCGCTACCACCCGCTGCACCCACACCCAAACGCCGTCCCGCCCGAACAGGTCAAATTTACCGATTTGCGCCTCGAGCCGTGGGAAAACCGCGAGCGGGTGCACCTGCATGCCCGCCTGACTCCCTTCAGCCACCCACCTAACATCGAAATCGAGATTCACGACTCAACCGGCGTGGAAATTGCCAGCGCGTATATCGTCGAAAACATTGATTACGATTTCGTCATCACCCTGCATCTCCGCCGGTTACCTTTGGATGCTGTTGCCCGACTTTCATTGAGCGCTAAAATCAGCTATGCGGATACGGGCAGTGTCCACGAACAACGCTTGGAATTTTCAGTGTAAATCACCTCTCTCGACAACAATGAAAATGAACGGGCGGCTTTATGCCGCTTTCACCGCCAACCAATGAACCATCTGCGCAATTTGGGGTCGCTGGTCAAACCCTACCGAAGCAAAGTCATCCTTGCCAGTCTGTTGCTGGTCATTCTGACGGCAATTGATATGACCTTTCCGGAGATCATCCGGCGGGTGATTGACATCGGGCTGCAATCCTCTCAAGCAACTTTTCTACTGATGGCTGCCGGTTTTGTCATCGCGTTGGGCGCGGCAAAAGCCATCATCAGTTTTCGCCAGCAATTCTTGACCGAGTGGATTGCCCACAGCGTGACGTACGATCTGCGCAACCGCCTGTACGATCATATCCAGCGGCTTTCCTTTCGCTACCATGACCACATGCCCACCGGGCAGTTGATCAGCCGGGTGATCGAAGATGTGCGCGCGCTGCAAACCTTCTCCGGGCAGGGACTGGTCGAACTGGTGCGGGTGGTATTTCTGCTGGTTGGCATTGGGATCTTGTTATTCAGCCGCCACCCCCTTCTGGCAGCCATCTCCCTTTCCCCGCTGATCCCCTTGGTGCTGCTGACCACCGATTTCGGCAAGCGCGTCGGCAGGCTGTTTCTATCCGTGGATAATACCCTGGGCGAATTGTCTTCGATCTTGCAGGAAAACGCGACCGGCGTTCAAGTCGTGCGCGCCTTTGCCCAGGAAAACTTCGAAACCCGGCGTTTCGACCAGACCAACCGCAAATTGTTCGACCGCCAGATTAGCGTGGTGCGCGAGTGGGCAAAAATCATGCCCTCGACCATATTTCTGGTTACCCTGGGCACCATCCTGATTCTCTGGTTTGGCGGTCAAATGGTACTACGCGGCGAGATCAGTCTCGGCGAGTTGGTCGCATTCAACAGTTACATGCTTCTCCTGGCAACGCCGGTACAACAATTAGCCTGGCTGGTCAACGCAGCGGGTGAGGCGTATGCCGGGTTGAAACGTACCTTCGAAATTCTCGAATCCCAACCGGACATCCAATCGCCGCCGGATGCGCCAGTCTGCCCGGTGTTTCGCGGCGAAATCGAATTTGAGCGGGTGGGTTTTTACTACAAACACCAGAATGCACCGATTTTGCGCAATATCAACCTTAAAATCCTGCCCAACCAGCGCGTGGCAATCATCGGCGCAACCGGCTCCGGCAAGACCACCCTGGTCAACCTGATTCCCCGCTTTTACGACGTCACCTCCGGTGTGGTGCGCATTGACGGCAGGGATGTTCGCCAGCTGCACCTCAAATCGCTGCGCCGCCAGATCGGCATCGTGCTGCAAACTTCACTCTTGTTCTCGACCACCATCCGCGAAAATTTAGCCTTCGGTCGCCCGGAGGCAACCCAGGACGAGATCATCGCGGCCGCCAAAGCCGCCCAGGCGCACGAGTTTATCCTCAAGTTGTCCGCCGGGTACGATACTGTCGTTGGCGAACGCGGCGTCACCCTGTCGGGCGGTCAGCGCCAGCGGATTGCAATTGGGCGGGCATTGCTCATGGATCCGCGCATCCTCATCCTGGATGATTCGATGTCCAGCGTGGACATGCAGACAGAACATTTTCTCCAAAAAGCGCTTGCCACGCTGATGGAAGGGCGCACCACCTTGATCATCGCCCAGCGTCTCTCCACCGTCAAACAAGCCGATTTGATCCTGGTGATGGATGACGGTCAGATTGTCGAGCAGGGCACTCACGTTGAATTGTTGCAGCAGGAGGGATTGTACCGGCAGATTTACAATCTCCAACTGCGCGACCAGGAAGAATGGAGCCAAGACAACCTTAGCCACATGCCAGCCCGCAAGGAAACCATCCGTATTCGCTCGGGCAATTCGATGGGATGATCCAACCATGAGTGCAGCCTCCGCCGCGAACAGCGCCGAAGATCTAAATTTCAAAGGCTACGACCCCCAGGTGGTACGTGGTTTGATGCAATTCGTCAAACCCTACTGGAAGCCGCTGCTGCTGTCGCTGACGCTGATGGTGGTCACCTCGGCCGCCTCTGTTTCAGGACCTTACCTGGTCAAAATCGCCTTGGATGAAGGCATCGGCAGACAGTCCCTTTCCACGCTGCGCTGGACAGTGCTGCTGTACCTGGCAATCGCCCTTGTGCAATGGTTAACCATTTACGCGCGGGTTTACATCATGTCGCGCATCGGTCAATCCATCATCTTCGATATCCGCTCGAACTTATTCCACCATTTGCAGCAGCTCTCGCTCAGCTTCTTCAGCCATTACTCGGTCGGGCGCATCATCGTTCGCGTGATCAACGATGTCAGCGTGCTGCGCGAATTCATCACCTGGGCAATTCTCGCCATCGCGCGCGATCTGTTCGTCATCATCGGGATTGTCATCACCATGCTGGCGATGAATCCGCGCCTGTCCCTGCTCACCTTCAGCGTTCTACCGGTCATGGCGCTGATCACGATTGCATTTCGTAAAAATGCACGCGACAACTACCGCCAGACGCGCACCGCCATCAGCTGGGTTAACTCGGTTTTAGCGGAGAACATCAACGGGCTGCGGGTGGTGCAGGCGTTTTCGCGCGAAGACCTCAATTTTGTTCACTTTCGCGATACGGTCAATCGCAACAATCTGGATGCCAACCTCAAAGCGTCCCGCCTGGCAGCCCGGTTCTTCCCGGCGGTGGATTTCCTCGGCATCGCTGCCATGGCGCTGGTCATCTGGCTGGGCGGCAGCGCGGTGCCTGGCGAGCAAATTACGCCCGGCGTCCTGGTCGCCTTCGTTCTGTACATCAACCGCTTTTTCGATCCCATCCGCGATCTGAGCCGCCGGTTTGATTCGTTTCAATCCACCATGGCAAGCGGTGAACGCGTCCTGTCGCTGCTGGCGACCCCCATCGAGGTCAGCGACAACCCACATGCTCAGCCCATAGCTGAAATCAAAGGCGAAATCACCTTCGAGCAGGTCAGTTTCCACTACCCGGATGACAACCAGCCCGTGCTGGAGAAGGTCGATCTGCACATCCCCGCCGGACAAACCGTGGCGCTGGTCGGAAAAACCGGGGCAGGAAAATCCACCCTGATTAAACTGGTTGCTCGCTTCCATGACCCAACCCAGGGCAGCGTAAAAATCGACGGGCAGGATTTGCGCAGCGTGACCCAAAAAAGCCTGCGCAGCCAGTTTGGCATCGTTCTGCAGGATCCATTTTTATTTTCCGGTACGGTCATGGAAAACATCCGTTTTGGTCGGCTGGATGCCAGCGAGCAAGAAGCAATCGCCGCGGCACAGGCTGTTGGCGCGGATGAATTTATCCGCAAATTGCCGCAGGGTTTCAACACGCAGGTTGAGGAAGGCGGCGCGATACTTTCCGTCGGTCAGCGCCTGTTGATCTCTTTCGCCCGGGCGCTGCTTGCCAACCCGCGCATTCTCATCCTGGATGAAGCCACCGCGAGCGTCGATACCCAGACCGAGCGTCTGATTCAAGCCGGGCTGGCAAGGCTGCTTAAAGGGCGAACCGCGCTGATCATTGCCCACAGGCTTTCAACTATTACCAATGCCGACCGCATCTTGGTCATCGAGGGGGGACAAATCGTCGAACAGGGCAGCCACAATGATTTGATGGAAAAACACGGGTTGTATTTCGACCTGTACAGCCTACGCTTCGAAGAAAATTGACCGCGGCTGTTTACAATATTGATAGTCCGATCCGTTTCGGGCTGCTTTTTGTTGACCATTAGAAAATATGGATGCTACAATAATTTTTATCGTGAGATGGTAATTTTCTCAGGCAGCTCGAGCATTCCCGGATGGCTACCCCTTCAACACCTAAAAAATCGACCAGAGGCGTCTTTTTTCTAACGCTGGTCTTCATTTTGCTGGTCGTTCTGTTCTGGAACGGTCTGCCGCTCCTGCGCGATCAACTCCTGTACGCCAACAGGCTACCCGCAACCGGGGCGCCTCCTCTGGAAGTTGTCTTACCCACACAGACCAAGCCCCTGCCGCCCACCCCCGAAGCAATCCGCCAGGTCACGGTGATGGTCGAGACCACCCCCAACACGCCGGAGGATGCGGATGTGCAGGGCTTGATTGTGTTTGCCATGAGCGACGGCGCATACACCCGCCTGTTTGCCTACCACCCGGACCGGCTGCCCATCTCCCGCCTGACCAACAACCCCTGGGACGATCTGCACCCTGCGCTAAGCCCGGATGGGCGCCGCCTTGCCTACACCTCCCGCCGCAATGGTTACTGGGATATTTACATTCTCGATTTACAGTCCCGCGAGTTGACCCGCGTCACGGACACGCCGGAATACGAAGGCTCCCCCGCTTGGTCGCCGGACGGTCAATGGCTGGCATACGAAACCTACGCCAACGGCAACCTGGATATCGATATCCAATCGATCGCCGATCCCACGCAGCCGCCCATCCGTCTGACCGAAAGCCCCAGCGCGGAGCATTCGCCAGCCTGGTCGCCGCAGGGACGCGAAATCGCCTTCGTTTCCGACCGCAGCGGTTGGGATGAAATCTGGACGGCCCGCCTGGATCAGATTGGCGAGCGCTTCACCAATGTCAGCCGCGGCATCGGCAGCCCCAACCATCACCCCGCCTGGTCGCCAGATGGCAACCTGCTTGCCTGGGACGGCAAATTGAACGACGCGGATACAGTCTTCGTCTGGGATTTGCGCCAGCCGGAAAGTCTGCCTACCCCAGTGTTTGCCGGTCAAAACCCGCAGTGGAGTCCCGACGGCGCCGCCCTGCTCACCCGCCAGGGTGACTTGAATCTCGACGCGCTGGCTGGTTTTTCCTATCCCTCCGGGAAACTATCCATGCCCTTCACGGCACTGCCCGGCAGCGTGCACGGCATGGATTGGATAGGCGGGCAGGTCAACGAATTGCTGCCCAACCTGCTGGTCGACAGTCCAGCCCAACCCCCGGCATTGTACCAGGAAGTGGTCACTCTCTCCCCGCAATCGCCGGCAGGGCGATACGGTCTGGCAGCCTTGCCGGACGTCAACGTGCCTAACCCCTACCTGCACGACCGGGTGGATGAATCCTTCAATGCCCTGCGCGCGGAAATCGCCCGCCAGTCCGGCTGGGATGTGCTCGGCAACCTTGAAAACGCCTACGTCCCAATCACCGAACCACCCAACCCGGGCAGCGTGGACGAGTGGCTGCTCACCGGTCGCGCGTTTGCCGTCAACTCACTGCCGGTGCAAGCCGGCTGGATGACCGTTACCCGCGAGGAGCGCGGCGGGCAAACCTACTGGCGGCTGTATGTTCTTGCCCGCTACCAGGACGGCTCCCAAGGCATGCCCTTGCGTGCCCGTCCCTGGCTGCTGGATGCACGCAATTCGGGCGACCCGCGCGCCTACGAGCAAGGTGGGGCGTACGGAGAGATACCCCACGGGTATTGGATCGATTTCACCGAATTGGCCGCTCGCTTCGGCTGGCAGCCGCTGCCCGCGCTGCTCAACTGGCGAACGTACTACCCCGCAGCCCGTTTCAACCAGTTCGTCATGACTCACGGGCTGGATTGGAATGCCGCCATGGCACAATTCTACCCACCGGAAGCCTTGAGCGAGCCTACCCGCATCCCCACCCTGACCCTGACCCCATCGCTGACTCCCACCATCCGCTTCTTCCGCTCCGCGACTCCCCAACCTTCGCCCACCTTCACCGTTCAACCAACCCGCCGTCCCACCTGGACGCCGCTGCCCGGACAGACCAATCCGTGATGATGAAGAACCTTCTGCGCTGTCTGCCTGCTTTAACCTTCCTGTTCCTTTGCGGTTGCCAGTCTATCGCCGCAGTCGGCGCTCCCCCGGTTGTGGAAGTCCACACGCCGCAGCCGGAAGTTGAGACAACTCTCGATCCATCCACTGCCCAACAGCCCCAACCGATCCATGCTCCTGCCGATGCGGCTGCTTCTGACGCCGAGCAGCCCTTGCGCTTCACCTTTCCCACCCCGGTGGACCAACCCGTTTCGCTCTGGCGTCCTCCGCTGTACGAGGTGCCCTGGGCGCTCACCCCGCACGACCACTTTTACTTTTTGCGCCCAATTGCCGCCGATGAAGTCAACTGGCCACTGGCAGATTATCGCTATGGCGATTACTTCCCCGGCACAGACATCGTTCACACCGGCATCGATATCGACGCCAAGCGCGGTACGCCGGTGCTGGCTGCCGCGGATGGCGAGGTTGTCTGGGCGGGGCTGGGCTTGTACAAAGGGGCAGACAGTACCGACGATCCATACGGATTAGCGGTTGCCATCCGGCATGATTTTGGCTTCGACCGGCGGCAGCTATACACCATTTACGGTCACCTCGACCGGGTGGATGTCCAGGCGGGGCAGCCGGTCAAAGCCGGCGATGCGATTGGAATCGTCGGCAACACCGGCTTTTCCACCGGTCCTCACCTGCATTTCGAGGTGCGGGTTGAACGAAACAGTTACTACGTTTCGCGCAATCCCGAACTGTGGCTCTCTCCGCCGCAGGGCTGGGGTGTGCTGGTCGGGCGCTTGATGAAATCCGACGGCTCCTTGATCCACCGTCTGGATGCGACCGTTTATTCCAGCCAATTGAAACGCTCGTGGGGCATCCGCACCTATGCGCCTTCCAGCGTCAACAGCGACGATTATTATCGCGAAAACCTGGTGTTGAGCGACCTGCCCGCCGGCGACTATTCCTTCCAATTTACCTGGAACGAAACCGTCTATCGCACCAACTTCACCATCCAACCCGGCGCGGTTACCTATCTCACATTTCGCGAAGGGGCAGGTTTTTCCAACCGCCTGCCAACTCAAATCCCGGCAGCCGCTCAATGGCAGCCACCCGATCAATAATCGCTAAAAACCTTGACATTTCGGGCAACCCGTTACAAAATCAGGGGATTGCCTGCCAGGACCCATCGGGGTATCATTTGGTTTAAACTAGAATACATTTTTGGAGGATTTGAATGTCTATCAAAAGCAAGAAGATCGGGGTTTTATTGGCATCTCTGCTGCTGGTATTGCTGTTGTCCGCCTGCGCCCGCAGCGAAGCCTCTCCGACCATCGATCCAGCAGTGATCTATACCGAAGCCGCCCAAACCGTGGCTGCCGGATTGACCCAAACTGCCGCCGCGCGCCCTACCGCAACCGAAACCCCCACCCCACCACCGACCAACACGCCGGAGCCAACCCTGGCAACCACGCCAACCACAGCCCTGACCGTTCCGCCCACCGTACAACCTTCACCCACCCGCCGCTCGGTGGCGGATCGGGCAGACTTTGTGGGTCAATCGCCTACCGACGGCAGTGTGATGTACCCGGAGCAGCCTTTCACGCTTAAGTGGACAGTCAAGAACACCGGCAGCACCACCTGGACGACTTCCTATCAGGTTCGCTTCTTCCTGGGGGATGCCACCCTGCGCTTTGGCGCGGCGGACATCCGCTTTCCCAAAGAAATCAAACCCAATGAAAGCGTGGATCTGATTCTGAACATGAAAGCCCCCAACAAGGCTGGCGATTACAACACCATCTGGGTGCTGACCAATGCCGATGGCGCCAATTTCTACACCGTCACCCTCAACATCAAAGTCAGCGGCAGCACCGCCACCCCTAGCAGCGTACCCCCGACCAACACTCCCGAAAGTACACCCACCACCATTACGGAAACACCAACGGTTGCGGTGACAGCCACGCCCTGATCCGGATTCCTGCCGTTGCCGTGATCTGCCAGAGTTCCTTGAAGGATTTCATCAAAGCCGAGGCACAAAACCTCGGCTTTGTGCGCATTGGCTTTACCCACCCGCACCCGCCCGAATCCTTCCCGATTTATCAGCGCTGGCTGGAGGCGAATCATCACGCGGAGATGGCTTACCTGGCGCGCGCCGATGCAGTCGAGCAGCGCGCCGATCCCCACCGCCTGTTTCCACCGGTCAAGACGATCGCCTGTCTAGCATTCCCTTACCCGCGCCCCGAGGATGCGCCGCCGGCGGAAGATCAACCCACCGGGCGGGTGGCAGCCTACGCCTGGGGGGCAGATTATCACCACCTGCTGCCAGATGTATTGCGCCGGCTCATCAGCCGTGTAGAAAATTTTATCGCCCAACCCATCCGGCACAAAATCTTTACCGACAGCGCTCCCATCCTCGAGCGCGATCTCGCCCGGCGCGCCGGATTGGGTTGGATTGGAAAAAATAGCTGCCTGATTCACCCACAGCACGGCTCCTATTTCCTGCTCGCCGAGGTGTTTCTGGATCTGGAGTTCGAGGCGGATACGCCATTCGAAACCGCCCACTGCGGCACATGCCGACGCTGCATCGATGCCTGCCCAACCGGCTGCATCCTGCCCAACCGCACGCTGGATGCTGGGCGCTGCATCTCCTACCTGACCATTGAAAACAAAGCCGCCATCTCGTTGGAATTGCGTTCGCTCGGCGGGGATTGGGTTTTTGGCTGCGATATTTGCCAGCAGGTTTGTCCGTGGAATCTTCGCTTTGCCAACGCACTTCCCGTCTCTGCCCTTGGCGGGCAAAAGGAGCATGCCCACCCCATCCTGACCGCTGAATTGAGACTTACCCCGCAACAGTTTCGGGAAAAATTTTCACACAGCCCAATCACCCGCGCCAAACGGCGCGGATACCTGCGCAACATTGCCGTGGCGCTGGGCAATTCCAATTCGCCGCCGGTAGTCGCCCCGCTGTGCGCCTGTCTGAAGCACGAAGAAGACCCGTTGGTGCGCGCCCACGCTGCTTGGGCATTGGGGAAATTAGGCGGCGCCAGCGCCCGGGCAACCCTTGAACAGGCTTCCCAAACCGAAACGCAACCCGCCGTACAGCAGGAGATTCATCGCGCTCTGCAATCCATACCTGCGGATTAGGGCAGCCACTGCGGCAGCGCGCCATCCTCGGTCAGGATCGTCAGCCGGTCATTCTCCAGGTTCCATAGCACGATCTCCGGCGGCTGGTTGGATGCGCCCAGATTGAAGCGCTGTAACACCACCCATCCCCCGGCTGGTGCCCAGCGGTAACCGGTATGGGTAAGCTGCGGGTCACCGGTAATTGGACGCACCGGTGTACCATCCGAGTCGAAAAGCCACAACTGCTTTCCTTCCTGAAAACTTTGGGTTTGAATACCCACCACCAGCCATTTGCCGTCCGACGACCAATCCGGCAGGGATACATCCAAAACAGTGAACGTATCGGTGAAGAAGCGGCTGACATTCCGGTCCTGCAAATCCAGCCGGAACAGGGTTGTCACCGGTATCAGGCTGTCCCCGTGGATGTCGGCGACCACCAGTTCCGTTCCGTCCGGCGACCAGGCACCCTTGCCCGCCGCACGGCTGGGGATCACCGCGCTGCTGCCATCCAATAAATTGACCAGTCGGATGGCTTGTTGACCACTGTCATAAAACGAAAGCGACAGCCCATCCGGTGCAAATACCGGCAAAAAGCCTTTTAATCCTGGATTATTGAAAAGCAGCGCGCTGCTGCCCGACTCGACATTGACCGAATAGATTTGCCCGCCCCCCTCGATCAGGCTGGAAGCCAGACCGGTCTCATAGCGAGTATAGGCAATGTACTGCCCATCCGGCGTCCAGCTCGGTTCGACGCAGGCATACATCCCGCCCTCAACCAGCATCCGCTCGCTGCCGCCCTGGCGGTCGATGAGGATCAAGTCGCTGCCGCCGCGCAGGTTCTCCCGCGAATAGATGATGCTCTCCCCATCCGGCGAGACGGCGTAATCGAACACCCTGCCGCCGGATTGGGTGAGTTGCAGCGCATCTTCGCCGTCCGCGCCGATGCGCCACAATTCGGGCGCTTGCTGCGGTGAACCAATATAGACAATCTGTAAAGGACGCACCCGCATCTCGAACGCCACCGGATTGCGCAGTTCGCGTCCATCCTGGCTTTGCGCTCCGGGTTGGATGTGCAGCCGGATTCGGCTTTCCGGCGGCATGGCAGACACCGCGCGAAACAGCAACGTCCGGTCGTCCTGCCAGACCCAGTGCCCATTCCATGCCGGCTCGAACGACAAGCGGTTTTCAAGAGAATCGTGCTCCATATCTTGTTGAAAACGTACGATCACCGGACCGCGGCCGCCGAGCGCGGAAGGATTGCTGGGGGTCACCAGCCGGGGGGCAGGCAAGCCCACCCGCTCGCTGAGCAGCGCCAGTCCGCCCAGCACGACCAGCAAAACCAAGCCTACCAACAAAACAATCCGGTCAAAACGGCGCATGGTCACGGGAAAAGGTAGGGTTGTTCGGGCTGCGGAACGACTTCGACCTGCTCAGCGCGGATCGCCGGCAACTTCCTGCCGTCCTGTTCGGTGATGCTCAATTCACCCTGCACGCGCACCCAAATCTGACCGTTCAGGTTTTGTACGCCGGGATAATCGACGATCATCCCCAACGCCATGGCATCCGCCACGCAGCAGGTGATGGTGAAACGCCCGACCATGAATTGATTTTCACTCAACCGCCCGTCACGAAACACAAAACCGGTCACATCCACCGCTTCGCCCGCAAAGCGTTCGACATCCTGCTCCAGGCTGAACAGACGTATCCAATCCAGCACGGTGCGCTCGATTGGCGCAAGCGATAGAATCGCCTGGCTGTCCTCGATGCGGGCGGTGAGCGGTGCGCTGGTGTTGATGCCGCGGTTCTCCAATACCGAAACGCTCAACGGACGGGCGGGAATCAGGAAACCTACCAACACCGGCAGCAGCAGCCACCACAAATTCCACCGCCAGCCGGTGTGACTCACCGGCGGAGCGGTCGGGTCGAGATCGCTGCGTTCGCGCAGGACGATTTGGGCGAGCACGACCAGGCTCAACCCGGCAAAGAACACCAGCGCGACAAAGCGCTGGTTGATATACAACAGCACCTGACCACTCCATACCCGGCTGAGCAGGTAAAAACCCAGTCCGAGCAACACCAGCACTTGAAGACTACGAAACACCCGTAAATTCATGGCTCATTGCATCCAAATATTGATCAACACCCCAGAAACAAGGGTCAGCAACAACGGCAGCAGCACCAAAACCAGTACCGTGCGGTGGTTGAATACCCGCAAATACATCAGGGTCGATTTAATATCCACCATTGGACCATAAACCAGGAACGCCAGGATCGAGCCGCTCGAAAAAACGCCGGTGAATGCCAGCGCGATGAACGAGTCGACCGTCGAACAAATCGACAACAGTACCGCCAGCAGCGCCATCACCGCAACGGACAGGAGGGGTCCTTGCCCCAGCGCAAGCAGCCAGCTTTGCGGGAGCAAGGTTTGCATCAAAGCCGCCAGCAGCGCGCCGATGACCAGAAACTTACCCATCTCGAAAAACTCATCGGTTGCCACCACCAGCGCCTGGCGCAGCTTTTTTAATAGGGGTTGGTTGGGGGTTGCTGCCGGGGATTCAGTTTCCCCATGCTGATG
>JBBIQB010000025.1:15071-25664 GCA_037442545.1 Bellilinea sp. | reverse complement strand
GATAGATTCACCCCACTTTGGGCAATCGCCTGCCAGACGCCCGACTTGATATTGTTGCGAATGCGCTCCACTTGCATGGCTTGCCTCCTGATTGTTCGAAAACCGGGTAGAAATGATGATCCTTCGTCTTGATTATATCGGATTAAGGCGCAGGGGTGTTCGGAGCGATCACCTCGATCTTGACCCAAAAGGCTTTTTGAGCGTCGCTGCCCAGCCCAAAGGTGATACCCTGAGCATTTTGCAGTTTCCAATAACTCTCGTAGGCACGCGGCTGGTCGGGGGCGCGCAGATTGACCGAGATGTCCACCAGCGCATCGGGTGGGACGGTCACCGGCAGGTTGAAGCTCGCCGGCGCGCCGAGCGCGTGGCCCGAATCGAACACCACCCGGTAGCTGGTCGTCCAGGTGCACGAGCCGGTGTTCTTCAAGCGCCAGGTTTTGACAAACGCCTCGCCCGGCTTGAAGTCGCTGCCGTCAGGGACAGTCACATCGCTGACAAATTCCGCCCGGTCGCAGGGTGCCGCAGCGGTGACGCCTGGCGGCGGGGTGTCCGCTGCGGGCGCGGGGGTGGGCGTATCAGCCGGCGGAGTGGCGCTGGCGAGCAGGGCAAACTGGGTGGTCAGCGCGGAAACGGTCTGGGCGGCGGCTGTGCTGGCGAAGTCGCCGGTCGGGGTGAGCGCCTGCCCGCGGCGGGGCAGGTTGCAGCCCGCCAGCAGCCAGCCCAGGCTGGCAGCCAGCAGCAGCGCAACGATCAGGCGCGGCAGAGCGCGGTGTGCCATAGGAGGTTTCATCGGGTCAGCGGGCGCAGCAGGTCGGCAGATTGCGTCTGGTTGGCTGTTTCCGCCAGCATGAGTGGCGTCCGCCCTTCGTCGTCGGCAGCCGACGGGTCGCCGCCGGCATCCAGCAACAGGCGGATGATCTCCAGGTCGCCGTTCTGCGCCGCACTGTGCAGCGGGGTGAAGCCCTCCGCCTGGCGGGCGTTGACCGGCGCGCCACGCGCGATCAGCGTCTGAACGATGGCGGTATGCCCGCCGGCGCAGGCGGAATGCAGCGGCATGACCTTCATCGGGTTGCGCGAAGCAGAATCGACCTGTGCCCCGTGCGCAAGCAGGCTCTCGACCACCCCCAGGTGACCGAAGAAGGACGCCAGCCCCAGCGGCTGGAAGCCGTCCGGCGCGAAAGTATTGACCTGGTCGGGCTGGGTGGCAAGTAACGCCTCAACTGTTTCGAGCAGCCCCAGCGCGCAGGCTTCGTGCAGGTTGGGCTGGGCGCCGTACTTGAGCAGCAGGCGGGCAACCGCTGGCTGCTGGTAATAGACCGCCATCAACAGCGCTGAAAGTCCGTCCAGAGTGCGGGCGTGCGCCAGTTCGGGGTCTTCGTCCAGCGCGGCTTTGACCTGGGCAAGGTCGCCGGATTGCACGAGCTTGAAGAAACTTTCCATCAGGATCATGGCGGTGCTCCAACAGGGGTCAGGCTTGGATTAAGCATAGCCACAAAATCCGCCGACGTCAAGACGCGCGGCGGGTTGATGTAACACCCAGTCTGGGACTACTTGCTCACCAGCGGCATGAACAGGAAATTGGTGAAATTTGGGTTGAGCGTGGCCGTGCGGGTGGGCGTGACCGAGGGGGTAAAGCCCGGCGGGTACGGCGTGGGCGACAGGGTACGGGTGGGAGAAGGCGTGATGGAGGGCGTGTTGGTGAAGGTCGCCGTCACAGTAAAGGTGGGCGGGATGGTTGGGACGACCGTGCCGTCGCCGAACACGTCCGATGTCACCCACAGGGGATAGGTGCCATCGGGAGGGACTTCGGGGGTTTTCCCGTCCAACAAGGTTCCGTGATTGCCATTGCCGCTGTCATCGGTTAATCCTAAACCACTCCCATCGGACATACGGTAATAGGCTTTGAGAGCGGGCTCAAAGGTCGGGGTCAATTCGCGGAACAGGTCGGCACGGATCTGTTCGCCGGTCAAGGCGCGGTTATAAACGCGAACTTCGTCGATTAACCCCCGAAACAGGAATACCTTTTCCGCGTTGGTAATTCCGCCGCCGATATGAAATTCGGTTATATTTTCAAGACCTGCGCCGTCTATTCCAATGCTGTTTCCGCTCACCCGGCTGCCTGCCAGGAAACCGTAACGGTAGGCATAGAGATGTCCATCGACGTGAACCAGAGTAATGTGGATCCATTCCCCTGGGGTATATATAATGGGAATTACATCCATGGTATCGCTGTCTTGATTCCAAATCCATATCCGGTCGAGACCCGCATATTGACCGATAGTGATTAAACCGCGATAGATACCCCAAAATCGTGGGCGATCTCCGACAATCAATTTGCAGCCGGAAGGCGTCGAGCCGTCACAAATTTGAGAAGGTTCCAAGGGCTTGACCCAAACGCTAATGCTTTTTGTCCCGGTCCAGTTGGTACTCCCAAAAATGACCCTTTCCTTGTTATCGATTTTTACATAATCCGTATTGCCGTCGAATTGGAGTGCAAAGTTGGTATCAGTGGCATAGCCTGGGCTGGGCGCTTGCAGCAAGGGCAACATAACCGCGCAGACAATCAGGAGTACCGCAATCCCGTACCGGGTTCGAAAACGCTTGGACTCGGTTTTCATTGGAATACACCCTCCTGATGATCCTTTGCAGATTGCCCCCTGCAATGTTTTTAGCCGTGGTGATGATTACCAGTATGAAAATAATTGCCAATCCAGGTTGTTTTGCCGATTCGGTATCACTATATCCGATGATGAAAGCAAACTCGTTCAAATGTCCGTGCGAACGAGCACCGCAACCGCAGCAATCTTCATTAGCGCGTTAACGACCCAGCGTGCACGAGATTGCAGTTTGCTTATATTAACCAATTATATCAAACAAGTCGCAAAAAAGTTTTAGAATTAATTGAGAATTGTATCAGGCTGGTATTTTTGCGCATTGGACAGACGGGGAAAATTGGTGGGTAAACATAACGTTATTCTCAGGTACAATTGAGGGTAATGATCTTCACGCCCACTCGCATCCCGGATGTGTTGATGATTGAACCGCGCGTCTTTGGCGACCAGCGCGGCTTCTTTATGGAAACCTACCAGGCGCGCCAGTTCGCCGCCCAGGGGCTGGTGGTCGATTTCGTCCAGGACAACCATTCCGGCTCGCGGCGCGGAACGCTGCGCGGGCTGCATTACCAGATGCAGCAAGCGCAGGGCAAACTGGTGCGCGTGGTTAGCGGTGAAATCTTTGATGTAGCCGTCGACCTACGCCGCACTTCGCCCACTTTTGGCAGATGGGTCGGCGAGCGCTTGAGCGCCGAAAATCGCCGCCAGTTGTGGCTGCCACCCGGCTTTGCTCACGGATTTTATGTGTTGAGCGAATGGGCAGAAATCATCTACAAAGCCAGCGATTACTACGCTCCGCAATACGAGCGCACCCTGTTGTGGAATGACCCGGTAGTGGGGATCGAATGGCCGCTGCTGGAGGGCATAGAGGTGATCCTCTCCGCCAAGGATCAGAGCGGCTCGACCCTGGCGCAGGCAGAAACTTACCCTTAAGCACTGTGGAGGAACGATGAAAAACGTACTGGTTACCGGCGGGGCGGGGTTTATCGGCTCCAATTTCGTCCACCACCTGCTGGCGGAGGATGCCGGGGTGCATATCGTCAACCTGGATGCGCTGACCTACGCCGGCAGCCAGGAAAACTTGAAACATCTGCCCGACCCCAGCCGCCACCACTTCGTCCAGGGCAATATTTGCGACCGGGCGCTGGTGGACGGGTTGCTGCGCGAGCACCAGATCGATACTGTGGTGCACTTCGCCGCCGAATCGCACGTCGACCGCTCGATCCACGCTCCGGGCGCGTTCGTCCAGACCAACATCTTTGGCACATACACTTTGCTGGAAGCCTGCCGCCAGTACTGGCTGGCGGAAAAGGCTGCCGAACACATGCCGGTGCGCTTTCACCACGTCTCGACCGACGAGGTGTTTGGTTCGCTCAAGCCGGACGACCCTCCCTTCCGCGAGGACACCCCCTACGCGCCCAACTCGCCCTATTCCGCCTCCAAAGCCGCCAGCGATCACCTGGTGCGGGCGTATTACCACACTTACGGCTTGCCGGTGACGATTTCCAACTGCTCCAACAATTACGGTCCGCGTCAGTTCCCCGAAAAACTGATCCCGTTGATGATCCTTAACGCGCTGGCTGGCAAACCGCTGCCGGTGTACGGCGACGGGCGGCAGATCCGCGACTGGCTGCACGTCCAGGATCATTGCGAGGCGATCCACCGCATTCTCGCCGCCGGCCGGGCGGGTGAGACCTACAACATCGGCGGCAATAATCAGCCGACCAACCTGGAAATCATCGAACAGATTTGCACCATTCTGGACGAGAGCCAGCCGGAATCGCCGTATTGCCCGCATTTGCAGTTGAAAACCCACGTCACCGACCGCCCGGGTCACGACCGGCGCTACGCGATGGATATTGCCAAGATCGAACGCGATCTGGGCTGGCAGCCGCGCTACAACCTGGGCGATGGCTTGCAACAAACCGTGACCTGGTATTTGACCCACAGTCATTGGGTCGCCGTCATCCGCCAGCAGCAGGATTACCAGGGCTGGCTGGCGAAAAATTACGCCTCCCGAGGAGAAGCGAAATGAAAGGGATCATCCTTGCCGGTGGAAAAGGCTCCCGCCTGCACCCATTGACCATCGTGACCAGCAAGCAGTTGCTGCCGGTGTACGACAAACCAATGGTGTATTACCCCTTGTCGATGCTGATGCTGGCTGGCATCCGCGATGTGCTGCTGATCAGCACGCCCGAGGACCTGCCATCCTTCCGGCGGCTGCTGCGCGACGGCAGCCAGTGGGGCATGTCGTTCACCTATGCCGAGCAGGACCAGCCACGCGGGCTGGCGGACGCCTTCCGGGTTGGCAGGAACTTCGTCGGCAGCGATCCGGTCTGCCTGATCTTGGGGGATAACATCTTCTTCGGGCAGGGCTTGCCGGCGGTGCTGCGCGGGCTGGCGGCGCGCATCAGCAGCCAGGGCGGCGCGGCGGTGTTCGCCTACCCGGTGCAGGACGCTTCGCGCTACGGGGTGATCGAATTCGACGCCAACGGCAAGGGACTCAGCCTGGAGGAGAAACCTGCCCAGCCGCGCTCCAACTTTGCCGTGCCGGGCATGTATTTCTACGACAATGACGTACTGCGCATCGCGGCAGAACTCAAGCCTTCGCCGCGCGGCGAACTGGAAATCACCGATGTCAACCTGACTTACATGCGCATGGGCAGGCTGCATGTACAGCAACTGGGGCGCGGGGTCGCCTGGCTGGACGCCGGAACGCACGAATCGTTGCTGCAGGCGGCTGCCTTCATTCAGACGGTCGAGGAGCGGCAGGGGATGATGATCTCCAGTCCGGAGGAAATCGCCTTCCGCATGGGGTTCATCGACCGCGCCCAGCTCGCGCAGCTGCTGGAGGAACTGGGCAACAGCGCCTACCGCACGCGGTTGGAATTGCTGCTGCAGTAACCGGTCAGGCTTGCATTGCCAGCGCCAGGGCTTTATCCCAGGCGGGCAGACGCAGGTTGAAGGCGCGGCAGAACTTGCTGCAATCCAGCGCGGTGTACAGCGGGCGCTGGGCTGGGGTGGTGAAGTCACTGGTCGCGGCGGGCAGCACGCGGCGCGTTTTTTGTTCGCTGCGCTGCGGGTCGAACTCGAGGATCTTTTGAACCCATTCCAGCCGGTTGACCTGACCATCGCCTGCCAGGTGGTACACGCCGCGCGTGCGCTCCAGGTGGCTGTAAAAATCGGCGTTGCAGGTGACCAGCGCCAGGCTGATGATCTGTGATAACAGGCGCGCATAGGTGGGCGAGCCAATCTGGTCGGAAACGATCTTGAGAGTCTCCTGCTGGCGGCTCCAAGTCAGCACACGCGAGACGAAATCGCTCTGGCGCAGACTGTACAGCCAGGCGGTGCGCAGCACCCACACCGCAGGCGCGCTCTCCAGCGCGGCTTGCTCGCCCGCCAGTTTGGCACGCCCATAATGGTTGATCGGGTGTACGCTGTCCTCCTCGGTGTACGGTGCGCTTTTCAATCCGTCGAAGACGTAATCGGTGGAGATGTGAATCAAGCCGGCGTTGAGGCGGGCTGCCAGCTGCGCCAGTTGCGCCACGCTGTGGTGGTTGACCTGATCGCACACGGCAGTCTCGCTCTCGGCTTTATCGACGTTGGTATAGGCAGCCGCGTTGACGATCAGACTCGGGTGAAGCGTTTCCACAAGATGCACCAGCTCGAGCGGGCGGTTGAAGTCGATTTGGGGATAATCCAGCGCGATAACCTGACCGAGCGGCTGCAGGTCGCGGTGGAGTTCCCAGCCCAACTGCCCGTATTTGCCCAACAGGACGATGGTGGGTGGGTTGGTCATGCAACTTCTCCTTTGCGCTTGAGATGGTATAGCGCTGTGATTATAACACCGCGTACCAATTTGTTTCCGCATCGCCGCGGACATAGTACAATCAAGCCAATGAGCAGCGACGAATCCTACCAATCCCCGTTTGCCTGGCGCTACGGGTCGCCGCAAATGCGCCGCATCTGGAGCGAGCGCGAAAAGCGGCTGACCTGGCGGCGCATCTGGCTGGCACTGGCGGAGACCCAAGCAGAGTACGGGCTGGCCAGCGCCGAACAGATCGCCGATCTGCGCCGCAGCGTCGAGCGCATCGACCTGCCGCGCACATTGCAAATCGAGGCGGAAATTCACCACGACCTGATGGCGGAATTGAAGACCTTTGCCGAGCAAGCCCCGCTCGGCGGGGCAGTGCTGCACCTGGGGGCAACTTCGATGGACATCGAGGACAACGCCGACGCGCTGCGCATCCGCGCCGGGCTGGATTTGATCCTCGCTCATCTGAACGACCTGCTGGCGGCGCTGGCGGAGCTCATCGAGCAGACCGCCGGGCATGCAGTGATGGGCTTTACCCATTTACAGCCCGCCGAGCCGACCACGCTCGGCTACCGCCTGGCGTTCTACGGGCAGGATCTATTGACGGTACGCCATAACCTGCGGCGGCTGCGGGCGCAATTGCGCGGCAAGGGCTTCCGCGGCGCGGTGGGCACGTCCGCCTCCTACGCCGACCTGATGGGCAGCGAGCGCCTGGGGGACTTCGAGCAGCGCCTCAGCCAGCGGCTGGATCTGGAGTTTTACCCGGTCACCACCCAGGTTTCGCCACGGCTGCAAGAGTACCAGCTGGTCAGCGATCTGGCGGGGCTGGCAGCGGTGATGAACAAGTTTGCCTTCGACCTGCGCTTTTTACAATCGCCGCCGCTGGGCGAGTGGCAGGAGCCCTTTACGGCAAAACAGGTTGGCTCGTCCGCCATGCCGTTCAAGCGCAACCCTATTCTGGCGGAGAAGATCGACTCCCTGGCGCGCCTGCTGGCGTCCCTGCCGTCTATTGCCTGGGGCAATTGCGCCTTTTCGCTGCTGGAGCGTACGCTAGACGACTCCGCCAACCGCCGCTCGCTGCTGCCGGAAGCCTTTCTGGCGGCGGAGGAAATCCTGCTGGCGGCCGGGCGGGTGCTGCGCGGTCTGGTCATCGATGAGCACGCGGTACGGCGTAACCTGGAGCGCTATGCGCCTTTCGCCGCCACCGAGCGGGTGCTGATGGCACTGGCGCGGCGCGGCGGCGACCGCCAGGCAATGCATGAACGATTGCGCGAACATTCGCTTGCCGCCTGGCAAACGATGCACAACGGGCAGGACAATCCGCTGCGGGACAGCCTGCAAGGCGACCCGGTGATCAGCGCATTACTGCCGGCGGAGGAGATCGACCGGCTGATGACGGTCGAAGATTACCTGGGTGATGCACCGCAGCGGGCGCGGGCAATGGCGGCGGCAATCCGCGCCAGCCTGGCGCAAGGATGATTCCCAACTCGATACCCGGGTGCCAGCCCAGAAGCAAGGAGTGAAGGCATGGATAAAGCAGACATCGGTGTCTACGGGCTGGGTGTAATGGGCTTCAATCTGGGGCGCAATTTGCAGCGCAACGGCTTCCGTGTGGCGGTGCACAACCGCAGCCCCGAAAAAGTGCGCGCCTTCGTCGAGCAGCTCGCGCCGGGGGCAAAGCCGATCGGGGCAGGTTCACTGGCGGAATTGGTTGGCGCGCTCAGCCGGCCACGCCGCCTGTTGTTGATGATCCCGGCGGGGGCAGCCGTCGATCAGGCAATTGACGAGCTACTGCCGCTGCTCGAAACGGGCGATATCCTCATTGACGGCGGCAATTCGTACTTTCAGGATAGTGACCGGCGCAGCCAGATGCTCGGCGCGCGCGGGATCGAATTTGTCGGCATGGGCGTATCCGGTGGCGAGGAAGGCGCGCTGTGGGGTCCCAGCCTGATGCCGGGCGGTTCGGCGGAAGCCTGGCAAAGCCTGGAAGCGCTGCTGACCGCGGTTGCCGCCAAAGCCGAGGACGGTGCGGCCTGCGTGGCACACATCGGTCCGCGCGGGGCAGGACATTACGTCAAGATGGTGCACAACGGGATCGAGTACGGCGACATGCAGTTGATTGCCGAAGCCTACGATGTGCTGCGCCGCGCGCTGGGGCTGAGCGCCGCCGAGTTGAGCCACATATTTACCGGGTGGAACCAGGGCGAACTACGCTCCTACCTGATCGAGATCACCGCGCGGGTGCTGGCAAAAGTGGACGAAGACACCGGCGCAGCGCTGGTGGATGTCATTCTCGACGAAGCCGAACAAAAAGGTACCGGCAAATGGACTGCCCAAAACGCGCTGGAAATCGGCGCGGCGGTGCCGACCATCGATGCGGCGGTCTACAGCCGCATCCTGTCGGCACTCAAGGCGGAGCGGGTTAAAGCCAGCCGGATATTAACCATCCCGGCGCAAGCATACAACGGCGACCCGGCCGGGTTGATCAGCGCGGTGGGGGATGCCCTTTTCGCCAGCAAGGTGCTCTCCTACGCGCAAGGCATGGCAATGCTGCGCACGGCTTCCCAGGAGTACGACTATGGGCTGGCGCTGGACGAACTGGCGCGCATCTGGCGGGCAGGCTGCATCATCCGCGCCGACCTGCTCAATGACATCGCTGCCGCCTTCCGCCAGGAGCCCGACCTGCCCAACCTGCTGCTGTCGCCGTACTTCCGCGAGGTGCTCGAACAGCGACAGGCTGCCTTGCGAACGGTGGTAATAACGGCGGTGCAAATGGGCGTGGGAGTTCCCGCTATGTCGGCTTCGCTGGCGTACCTGGACACCTACCGAAGTGAGCGGCTGCCTGCTAATCTAATCCAGGCGCAACGCGATTTCTTTGGCGCGCACACCTACCGGCGCATCGACAAAGCGGGCGTATTTCACACCCGCTGGGAGGCATAAGCCAACGCATCGCGTCGGTATCCGCGCCGATCACCTTGACCCCGGTGGGTACGTTGGCTTTGCCGCTGCGGTTGACCAACCGCACGGGTTTGCCACGCGCCAGCAATTCATCCACCACCGACAGACCGAGCGGTCCACTGCCGAAAACGACGTGCATGGTATTGGATTGAGTCATGGGGTTTTCTCCTAATAAACATAATCTGAGAATTGCATTACGGCGCATTGAACACACCTGAGCCAACAGGCAAGCTGTGGATTGAGCGCCGGATGCGAATCAGCGCAGGTTCATCGCTTCGAGCAGGCGGGTGACCTCATGCCGGTAAAAGGCTTCCATGTCGGAGACTATCGGCGTCAGGTGATGGAATAGCTCAAGCATGATCATGCCGTGGATGTGGTACCAGCCGACCACGCCGATGTAGATCACTGCCTCCGGCAACGCGGGGGAGCGGACGGCTTCGGGCAGGCTGACAGTCAGACCGGGCGGTAGGCTGCGGCTGACGTCCGGCAAGGGGCGGCTGCCGTTGGCGTAGTATTCCGCCAGGATGCGCAGGATGGGAGCAAACACCCGGCTGGCGACCGGCTGGGTGACGCCTTCCTCGGCGGCAAAACCGGGGATGGGGTTGCCAAAAATGAGTTGAAAATCAACCGGGTGATCCAGCGCCCACCGGCGGTAGGTGAGCAGCACCTGCATCAGGCACACCGCGGGCGCAGTGGCGGCGTGGTCGCTGGCGGTTGCTTCGAGTGCGTCCGCCAGGGCGTTGTACGAGTCGACGATCAGCGCGGTGATCAAGGCATCGCGGCTTTCGAAGTAGCGGTACAGTGCCGGTCCGCTGATGCCCATCTGGCGGGCAATCGCATTCAGCGAAATGCTGGCAGTGCCGGCTTCCGCCATCTGGCGGCGGGCAAGCGTTTTGATCTCTTCGATGGTAATTTGACGGAATTTCTCTCGCCGGGACATGTGCAGGCTTGCTCCTTGTGTTATATGTTTAATAATTTGTTATTATATATAACTAATATTACAATATGCAACATCGATTGTCAAGGGATGATTTGTCTTTGGAAGATGTTGGATTATGGGATGCCCAACGGGGCAGGATACTCCACCGTCTGGAGGTGGGTGGATTTCTGCTTGGATCAGCGGAAATCGCGCCGACATGTGCAGAGTTCGTAACCAACGTGAGTTCGGGATAAGACGAGGATCTCCAAAAGGGAGTAGACTTTTGTCAC
>JBBIQB010000025.1:10239-15056 GCA_037442545.1 Bellilinea sp. | reverse complement strand
AACGAACCTGGTTGAATTTGTGCTTGGGCAAAAGCAGCGTTTATCCCTGTTGAATGCCCTCTATCCCGCGTTGGGTGGGATCGGCAAAACCATGCCGCAATTGGTGGACGACCCGCTGGTGCACATTCAGGCTGGCGACGCCCTGGCGCGGCATTACCCGGCGGCATTTGCTCTGCACGCCTGGGACTTCACCGTCGAATCCGAAACCTACGGGGCGCAGATCGACTTCGATCACCGCAATCCCCCCGCCATCCGCGGACGGCTGGTCAAAGGGCGGCGCGACCTGGACATGTTGATCGACCCCAAGCCGGGACACAAACGCACCACCATCCCGCTGACGACCGTGCGCCTGCTCAAAAGCCGGGCGCAGCCGGCGGCTGCTTTCGTGTTCGGCGCGATGGTCGCACCCTTTACGCTCGCCGGGCAATTGTTCGGCGAGGAGGAGCTGCTTGGACTGATCGAAACCGACAGCAATCTGCTCGACGATTTGCTCAAGACGGTGATGCGCTTTCTGCCGCGTTACGCGATTGCCTTCAAATTCAACGACGCTGACGGGCTGCTGCTGTCGGATCCGCTGGCGGGGCGGCTTTCCCCTGCCCAAATGGAGCGTTTTTGCCTGCCGCACCTCCAACGCATCGTCGGCGATGTGCAGTCGGCCGGTTTCAGCGTGATGCTGCATCACCCGTTTGCCAGCCCGGCTCACCTGCCACCGATCTACCAATCCGGTGCAGGCGGGTACCTGTTCGGCGGCGGGGTCGACCTGCGCACGGCGCTGGAGCAAGCCGGCGGGGAGGTGGTCGTGGCGGGCAACCTGAACGTCGAAAGCATATTCTGCCAGTCCTCGGCGGAGGTTGTCTACCAGAAAACCAGTCAGTTGCTGGCGGAGACGGCGGATTACCCTCATTTCGTCCTGGCAGCCGCGCGCGAACTACCGCCTGGTACGTCTGCGGCAAATCTGGATGCGTATCACCGCGCGCTGGCGGATTTCAACGCCAAGCGCTAATCGCCGTTTACCTGATCGACAATGCCGCCGCTGGCACCACGCTGGGACGGCTGCGGGTAGATTTCTTCCGGGCTGACTTCGCGCACCTGCGGGGTAAGCACCGGCAGGATCAACAAC
This sequence comes from Bellilinea sp., assembly GCA_037442545.1. GTDB lineage: Bacteria > Chloroflexota > Anaerolineae > Anaerolineales > Anaerolineaceae > Bellilinea. Next base: position 13,936 of record JBBIQB010000025.1, on the reverse strand, counting down.
TGCCCGACCGGGTCGCCGGGTTCGAAGCGCAGCGGTTGAGCCGTCGGATTGGCAACCTTGACCAGGAGCTCGCCCTGGTAACCGGCATCCACCACGCCCGCGCCGAGCAGGTGATTGCTGCGTCCCTTGGGCTTGAGCAGACCAACGTACCCGGCGGGGATATCCACGCATACCCCGGTGGGGACGATGGCAAGGCTGTTGGCGGCAATTTCCACCGGCTGGGCGGCATACAAGTCGATGCCGGCATCCGTGGGGTGTTTGCGGGATGGCAGTTTGGCTTCCGGGCACAGCCGGGCAAAGTGGATGGTTTCCATGCGTTTGTGCGGGCAGATGGGCTTATTTGCCGCGGTGCATGCGCAGCCAGGCAGCGGTGATGAATCCCAGCGCGGTGAAGGCGGTCAGGTAGATTTTGGTGAAATCCACCACCGGCTTGACCGTCACGCCGCGCTCGCTGGCAACGATGACCGCCACCGGGCGGGCGAAGGCTTTACCGCCGCCCCCGCCGCCAATGCCAACCCCTTTGCCGCCTTCGCTATCTCCGCTTCCGCCGCCGATCCCAAAGCCGAGAAAACTGATCACTTCGGCTGCCGGGATGATCAGGTGATTTTCGTGCTCGATGGCTTCGCCATAGACGGCATTGACATCCGCAGTGGCGGCAAATTGATCCAGCGTGTCGTGGATGTTATCCATGGCTTTTTCGATATCAAATTCATTCGTGCTTTCCGGCTGGGTGGGTTCGGGTTCAACATCAGACATGGCTTATCTCCTGTTTGTCATCCGGTTCAACAACAGCATCACCACCAGGCTGGCACATACGATCAGAATCTGGATGATGCGGGTCAGGTCGTATACCGCCCGGATATAGGGCTCGCCGTCCGCCGGTTGAATTTTGACCGCCACCGGACGATTCCAGACAAAGCCAAACCAGGCAGAAGGTGTACATCGAACGGCTTGCCCAATTGGGCTAATTTTATTGCCACGCCACTCGATGGGCGCGCGCAAGTGGGTTCGAACCGACATGGGGTAACTCCTGTCTCTGAATAACCTTGGCGGGATCAAAAACCAGTTTCCTCAACAGGCAGTGGAATTATATTCGATTATGAGATAACACACAATCGAACAGTCTTTGGGCTTCGGGCGGTCGGCAGGCCAGCTGGGTCGTGACTGTAACAGGCAAAGCGGATTTCCTTATCCGCGGTAAGGATGATCTCCCTTCCCAATTCTCCACAAACCCTGGCGGACTTCTCCATAATTCCTCCACAAAGGATTGGTATCCTTCTACCAAGGAGACCAGACGATGAAACACGAAGACATGCTTATCGAACCAGACGCAAACGCATCATCATTAATACAGGAGATGCAACCCATGAAAGCAGCCGTCTTTCGATCCTATGGTTCGCCGGATGTATTGAAAATCGAAAACGTGGAAAAACCCATTCCCCAAAATGATGAAGTGTTGGTCAAGGTGCTTGCTTCGTCGGTCAATCCGGCGGAATGGTACGCCCTGACCGGATTGTGGATCGCCCGTGTGGGCAACGGATTGCTCAAACCAAAAGACACCCGCCTTGGCGTGGATTACGCCGGGGTAGTGGAAGCCGTTGGCAAAGATGTGACTCAATTCAAGCCCGGCGACGAAGTTTTCGGTGCACGCAGCGCAGCCTTCGCGGAGTATATCTGCGCCCGTAAATTTGTCTTTGCCAAGCCAGCAAACCTGACCTTCGAACAAGCCGGCAGCGTTGCCACGGCAGCCATTACCGCCTTGCAGGGACTTCGCGATTACGGCGGGTTGCAAGCCGGGCAGAAAGTACTCATCAACGGCGCATCGGGCGGGGTGGGGACGTTCGCCGTGCAGATTGCCAGGGCGCTTGGCGCCGAGGTTACCGCTGTGTGCAGCACCCGCAACGTGGAGATGATCCGCTCGCTCGGTGCTGATCGTGTCATCGACTACACCCAGGAAGATTACACCCGCGGTGGAAAGTCTTATGATCTGATACTGGATATTGCAGGCAGCAGATCCTGGCATGAGAATAGGCGGGTGCTAACCCCGCAATCCACCTATGTCATCGTCGGCGCACCAAAATCCAACCGCTGGCTCGGACCGCTGGCGTTCATCCTGCGAACACGCCTGGCAGCCTTGGGCGCCAGCCAGAAAGTGGTGTTTTTTATAGCCAACTTCAAGCGCGAAGACTTCCTGCTGCTCAAAGAGATGTTCGAGCGGGGACAGGTTGTTCCGATGGTGGAAAAAAGCTATCCATTGGAACAAATCACCGAAGCCATGCGCCACCTGGGAACCGGTCATGCGCGCGGGAAACTTGTGATCACAATGCACCACTAAGCAGGCTTAACCAAAGCGATGCCATTCCTGCCAACCTGGTTCTACTGTATACTCATTCCATGACCCAGCTCATCCTTGTCGTTGACGACGAACCCAAAGTTACCCGCCTGGCACGCGATTATCTGGAGAAGAATGGATTTCGCGTGCTCACCGCCGCGGACGGTCAATCGGCGCTGACGCTTGCCAGGCGGGAGAAACCGGATGTGATCATCCTCGACCTGATGCTCCCCCAGATCGATGGGCGCGAAGTCTGCCGCATTTTGCGCCGGGAGAGCGATGTGCCCATCATCATGCTCACCGCCCTGGCGGAAGAAATCGATCAGGTCACGGGTCTTGAGATCGGCGCAGACGATTACATCACCAAGCCGTTTTCGGTGCGGGCATTGGTGGCGCGCGTGCGGGCATTATTACGCAGAAGCGGCGGCAATCTCACAGCGCCAAAGGTCATCCGCCTTGGCGGACTGGAAATTGACCCCGAAAAATACGCCGTATTGCTCAACGGCGTTCCGATCAAACTTACGCCCAATGAATTCAAACTCCTGCAAATGCTTGCCAGCCATCCAGGGCAAGCCCTCACCCGCGAACAACTGCTCGACCAGATTCACGCAGCCGCATCGAGCATTGACCGCAGCATCGACTCGCACATCAAAAATTTGCGCAAGAAACTCGAAGCAGCGTCGGGTGAGCCGATGATCGAAACGGTCTATGGCATTGGCTACCGGTTGACTGCTAAGTAATCTTTCCGGCTGTGTCCGTCGCGCTCAAATTCCCCACCTGAGATGTCCACCTCCTCGCCTTCCCCCCGCCGCGGCAGAATGACTCGCTTTGTGCGCTTTGCCATCTTCTTTTTCGTTTTCTTTACTCTTTTTATTGGCGGCAGCGCGGCGTTACTCTACCTCGTCTTTTCGGAATTTACCGGCGTTCGCACCATCTGGCTGCTGGTGTGCGGCGCGCCGTCCGTTTTGATTCTGCTGTTGCTGTTCATCATCATCACACTTTATACCCGCTTTGGCAAGCCGCTCGAAGAACTGTTCAATGCCATCAACGCGGTTGGAAGCGGAAATCTTGCGGTGCGCGTGCCCGAAAACAAGTCCGACATGTTCAGCGATCTATTCAAGCGCTTCAACAGCATGGTCAGTGAGCTGGAACGAGCCGAGCAGCAGCGCCGCAACCTCACAGCCGATATCGCCCACGAACTTCGCACACCACTGCACATCATTCAAGGCAACCTCGAAGGCGTTCTCGATGGAGTCTATCAACCTACGCCAGAACACCTCAACGCCACGTTGGATGAAACCCGCCTGCTCACCCGGCTCGTCAACGACTTGCAAACACTTTCCTTGGCTGAGAGCGGGCAACTAC
>JBBIQB010000025.1:8316-10229 GCA_037442545.1 Bellilinea sp. | reverse complement strand
TCGCCGACCTGATTGAGGATGTCGCGACCAGTTTCACCTCACACGCCAGTGTGCAGGGCATCGACCTGCACACCCGGAATTCCGATGCACACCAGATGATCACCGCCGACTATGACCGGCTCGATCAGGTACTGTCCAATCTCATTTCCAATGCGCTGCAATACACGCCGGCGGGCGGAACCCTGATGATCGAAACGAGCACCAGCCAAAACGCCGAAAGACCGGTGAAGATTATGGTCAAAGACAGCGGGCACGGAATCCCGCCGGAAGATTTGCCCTTCATCTTCGATCGTTTCTGGCGCGGCGATAAATCGCGCCGGGAAAGAACCCACAGCGGGCTGGGACTGGCGATAGCCAGACAGCTCATACAAGCACACCGCGGTTTGATCGAAGTGCACAGTGAATTGGGAAAGGGAACCACCTTTATCATCGAGTTGCCCGATCATCTTAACAGCCAGGCGGGCTAACCAACCTCCGCGCCGAATTTGTCCGTGTCTTGCGTGACGGCTCGATTTTCTTGTACAATAACGCCATGTACAGGTTACTTCAAGCTATGTCTTTTTCCCTGATACTGACCACGCTGTTGGGCGCTTGTGTTGCGCCGCCGGTGTTGATACGCCAACCGACGCCTCTCCCAATGCCAACCGAGCTTGCCCTCACCCCCCTGCCCACCGCAGCCAGCCCGGGAAGCTTGGACAGCCTGTTTGCCTCACTTGACTCCACCGCCGGGGCTGGGGTCGAGCGCTGTTACAAATTATTCCGTTTTTATCCGGACGGTCTGGTGGTGTATTCCGATTTTTCCTGTCTTGAAAAACCGCCCGGCATCGAAACCTGGCAGGATATTTATGCCTGGTTCAACCGCGAAAACGAAAGTCTGGCGCGGGGAGATTATTTTATCGCTGCGGATCGCATCTGGATCCGAATCGTTCAATTCGATCCGGTCAGCGAACGCATTGCCTTGCGCGTTTTCCAAGGACAGATCTGCAACAACGATATCGTGTTGCAGGAACCGGCGGTGAGCCGTTACAGCGGCATCCCCTCCCCAATCACCCAGCCGGTGCTGGAATATGCCAACGCCCGCCCACTGGCGGCGCGCACCGGGCAGACTTGCCAGATCACCCGGTTTACTGTCCTAAATCGTCCATCCGTCGCGTTAAAAAATTATGATATTGAATTCGCGGTCCAAACCCGCCCGTTCGAATCTTGCAATCTGGAATACACACCCCCTGCCTCGCAATCTACGATAGATCCCATCACGAAGATGGCAACCGCCGATGATCAAGGCGTGTGCCGCTGGCGGTGGGCAGCCGGAGACCAACCGGGCAATGCCATCATCACCATTACCATCGGCGCCATCACACAATCATTCGCCATCGAAATTCGCTAATGCCTGGTCCAAGCCAATCTGGACGCATACAATCGTTGGATTGGCTTGCGGGAAAGTTACACCTTCGGCAGCACCTCCCGCGCCAAATCTTCCAGACCCTCCATATCATTCAGGTCAAGCCATTGCAGCATCAGACGCTGCACGCCCACCGCGCTCAAGCGCTGGATTTGTTCGATCACTTCGCCTGGCGTACCAACCAGCAAGCCGCGCTGCTTGAGTTCCTCCACGCTCCACTTGCCGCCACGCGCATTCAGCCGCGCCGCCAGAGCAGAGTCATCCCTGCCAAACACCATCCCGGTCATCATCGAGCGACGCACGTCTGCCAGAGAGCGTCCTGCCTGTTGAATCTGTTCATCCAGCCGCCGATTGAGCCTGGCAAATTCATCCGGTGGCAGGAAAACAGCATTCCATTCGTCCGCGTAACGCGCTGCCAGAGGCAAGGTCTTGCGCAATCCGTTGCCGCCGATCAACAACGGTAAATTGGCGCCGCGCTGCGGTTTGGGCAGCAGCTGCGCGCCTTTAATTT
>JBBIQB010000025.1:0-8303 GCA_037442545.1 Bellilinea sp. | reverse complement strand
GGGTCGCTGCGCAGCAAACCATGAAGCACCGCCAAGCCTTCCTTGAAGCGGTGAAATCGTTCCTCTCCGGGAAGCAGGTCGAAACCGAAAAGATCGTGCTCACGCTGCTGCCAGCCGGCGCCGACGCCCAATACCAGGCGTCCGGACGAAAGATCGTCCAGCGCCGCCGCCATGCGCGCGGTCAGCGCCGGGTGGCGGAAGGAGAACGGCGTGACCAAGGGACCAAACTCGATGCGGTGGGTGTGATCCGCCAGCCAGGATAACGAAGTCCACAACTCCAACGAGTCGAGATCCGGCGGATTGGCATTGGTGAAGTGATCTGAGCGGAATAAGCCACAAAAACCAAAATCCTCAACAGCCGAAACAATCCGTTTCCAGCGCTGCCAGTTCAGCCCATTTTGCCCTTCGATCATGATCGCCAGTTGCATGAGATTCACCTCCGGTTAGAGTATGGAAGAGATTGTACCAGAGGATGAATCCGAACACCGCCGGCTCAGTCCGGCGGTGTCGGTTCAAATTACGGTGATAGTGAAGGGCTTAGCTTACCGGCTGGGGCGTCCAGTCACGCACAATCACATTGATGACCGGCACACCGTTCATCAGGCGCGCCTGGAAAATCACCTTGACACAGCCCGGAACCTCGATCGGTCCGGTAGTCATCGATTCGACATACGACTGCAATTCGACCGAGTAGACCTTGATCAGGTAGGTGCCGCGCGGCAACTCACCGGTGAATTGCTCTTTGAACTTCAAGTCAATCGATGCAACCAGCTTCTCCATCCGCGGGGTGACGCGGTAAACTTCCACCACAACCGGCAGATCCTGTGACAAGCCGATTTTGGTACCGTCAATGCCATGGGTAATAAAAGCCAGGAAGGTTGGACATGCGCCCTTGGCTTCAACCGGCTTTTGGGCAAAGCCCAACGACAAACTTAAAAGTACAACGATGATCAATAGACGAGAAACGATTTTCATTTTTTCCTCCCGAAGAACAATTCGACACGTCAATCTGAGCTATCCCCCACTACAAAATCACTCGATTCCAAGGATAGTCAGATCAACATCTATCCACCATCAATAGTGTATCACTTTTATATACAAAATCAAGTTAACCGCAACGAACCAACCGGGGTCCTAAAGAATTTATAAGGATTATCCGGCAAAATAAACCGCCAGGCAAAACCTGGCGGTGGAACAGACCGGGAAGAAGGGTAAAAAATCAGAATGGTGTTAGCGACCCATGCCCTTCATTGCCAGATCGCGGACGATGACCCGAATGGTGGGTTCGCCTTTCTCTCCCAGGCGCGCAAGCAAATTAACCTTGACACAGCCAGGAATTTCCACCGGACCTACCTTCATCGATTCAATGAAAACACCCAGTTCTTCCGAGAAGACTTCGATGGTGTACTCGCCGGCGGGAAGTTCTGCCTGGAAGGTTTGCTTGAAGACCAACGGGATTTGAGCCAATTCCTGTCCATCCTTGAAGACATAGGCAATCACCGGCAGGTCCTTGGAAAGCCCCAACCGGGTTCCATTGATCCCGTGGCTGACGTTGACGAAGAAGGTTTCACATTTTTCGCTTGCGGTCTGCATCATCTTTATATGCGATATAACTTTATATATCAAGAATTTATACAATCTTTAACCGGTGTGTTGTACAATACAATGGTTTGCTAGCTGCGTTCGACAAATTGTTTTATAAGAAGCCTATAAGAAACATCCCCTTGACAACCCATTTTTCGACTCGGATAATGTATAAATCGAATATTTTTTATCAAGTTAAACAAAGGGCAGGAATAATATGCTGCAAATTCCATCACGTTCAAAAATATTGGTTGTTGGCGGCGGTCCGGGCGGTTCCACGGCAGCCACGCTCCTGGCGCGGCAAGGCGTGGAAGTAACCTTGCTGGAAGCTTCGCGCTTCCCACGCTATCATATTGGCGAATCCTTGCTGCCAACCATGATCGACATCATTAACCTATTGGGAATGCGCGAGAAAATGGAAGCCTTCGGCTTTCAGCGAAAACCCGGGGCGCACCTGGAATGGGGTCGCGATACCTGGTCGTTGAACTTTGGCGAATTATCTGGCGATACCACCTACAGTTTTCAGGTTACCCGGGCGGAATTCGATCATCTGCTGCTGGAACACGCCAAAAGCCAGGGGGTCAAGGTTTTCGAAGGAGTGGAAGTGCGCAGTCTGGAATTTAACGGTGAGCGCCCGGTTTCTGCCACCTATGTCGTCAATGCCAATGGCAACGGCAGCGCGGGTCAAACCGGGGTGATCGAATTCGATTATTTGATCGACGCCAGCGGGCGCAACGGCATCATGGCGAACCGTTACCTGCGCAACCGCCGCTACCACCAGGTTTTCAAAAACATTGCCGTGTGGGGCTACTGGAAGAACACCAACCGTCTTGCCACCGGCAGAGAAGGGGATATCGCTGTCGGCTCGATCAATAACGGCTGGATTTGGGCAATTCCGTTGCACGACGGCACCATGAGCATCGGCGTCGTGATGCACAAAGATGCGCTGGCCGCCAAACGCCCCATGCCGATGGAGCAAATTTACACTCAGGCAATGCGCGAATCCCCGCTCATTACACGGGTCGTCAACGGGGCAGAACTGGTCTCCGACTTGAAAACCGAAACCGACTACTCCTACACCGCCGAAAAATTCTCCGGTCCGGGCTACTTCATGGTGGGTGACGCCGCCTGCTTCCTTGATCCACTGCTTTCCAGTGGCGTCCACCTGGCCACCTTCAGCGCCATGCTGGCTGCCGCCGGATTGATCACCATGTTCGAAGGCGAAATCAGCGAAGATGAGGCGGTATCTTTCTTCGAGAAAGCCTACCGCCAGGCGTACCTGCGCTTCCTGGTCTTTCTGTCCGCGTTTTATGACATCAACCGCGGCAAGGAATCTTACTTCTGGGAAGCCCAACGCCTGACCCAGGAGGACGTTTCCGAAGACAACCTCAGGCTGGCTTTTCTCAACCTGGTAACCGGTGTGCGCGACCTGCGCGATGCCCAGTCCAATGCGCGCCACTTCATTCTGAAGGAAATGTCCGAACGGATCAGCGAGAACCTGAACTTCCGCAAGGACAAACAAACGCTCGCCAGCCTGCAGGGAGAAGACCTGCAAGCCGCCCGCGAGAACGCGCGCTTCTTCTCCTCGGTCGAAGGGTTGTTTGCGCTCAACCAGGAAGATGCCATCGACGGTCTCTACGTGCAAACCAAACCGCGCCTAAAACTGGAAAAAGTCGGCACCGCATAAACCAGACGCGCCATCCCGAAAAAAACAAGCCCGGCAATTTCTCACCGGGCTTGTTTTCGTAATTCGCTACTGTGTTCAGGAATTAACAGGCGCGGCGAGCATATTCTCCAGCACAATTTCGAGCGCCATGGTGTGGCTGCACACCCCGCGCGACTTGAAGAAGTCGCAGTCGCACTGCCACTTGCCGTTGTCGTATTGTATGTGATGCGGGTTATTGGCGCCGTCCATCGTCACCGCGAAAGAATGAAAGTGGATGCGCTCACGTTCCTGAGCGTACCGCTTCGCCTTGTCTCGCTTACCGATCATCCCGTAATCCATTGGTCTCTGGTCTCCTTTCGAATTGTTTTACAAAAAGGCACGCGTCAACACGCGTGCCCCGGAATTGAGCGAAAGCCTGGATATATTCCAAAAACCCGCATAATGAATTTTGCCTCGTTTCCTTTCCTGTAATTTATGATATACCGACTCAAATGGAAAGTCAACGCTTGAGACTATATTTTAAGGATGATTTTTCGGCAAAACCACCTTTTCGAGTATCAGCGCGTCTTCACCGCCGTTGTAATAATTTTTCCAGGTATCCAGCAGGTGATAGCCGGCTTGCTCGTACAGGCGAAGGGCACCCAGGTTGGATCGCCGCACGCTCAACCGTACCAGCCGCGTATTCATTAACTCCTCGCAGCGCAGCAACAAGGCGTGACCAACCCCTTGCCGGCGGCAGGTTTCGCTTACCCCCAGGGTCACAATCCAGCCCAACCCTCCCCGGCGGCGCGTATCCCCGGCAACGAACCCAACCATCTTCCCGCCCGCCACCGCCTTCAGGCGGATAAAACCGGGCATGACCAAAGTAATGAACAGGTCGATCCACGGCCAGGCATCCAGTTCGAAGATTTCCTTCTCCAGGCGGTGCAACTCACCAATATCCCTCAATCCGGCTTTTTCGATATCATAATCGAGCATCCAGTCACCAGGTTTCGTAAAACCACCACCCGACTGGAACAACCAGTCGGGTGGTGGCAATCTCAAACCAAATTATTCCTTGGACTCCGAACGCCCCTTGATGAAATCACCCAACATGCTGGTAAATTCCATCGGGAAAATGTACTTGGTGGACTGGCCAGCGCCGATGCTCTTTAAGGTTTCGAAGTACTGCAAGGTCATCGTCTTCGAATCGACCACGTTGGCAACCGCGAAGATCTTTTCCAACGCTGCCGAATACCCTTCCGCGCGCAGCAACTGGGCTTGTTTTTCACCTTCCGCCTGCAGGATGGCTGCCTGCTTCTGACCATCGGCGCGCAGGATGGCTGCCTGGCGTTCACCTTCGGCAATATTGACCGCTGCCTCGCGTTGACCAGTCGATTCGGTCACCACGGCGCGGCGGGTGCGCTCGGCTGTCAGCTGGCGGTTCATCGAATCCTGCACGTCCCGCGGCGGGGTAATTTCACGGATTTCCACATTGGATACCTTAACGCCCCAGCGTTCGGTAACTTCATCAAGGCGGACACGCAGCGCCTGGTTGATTTTCTCGCGCTCGGAGAGCACGCCGTCGAGCATGATGCCGCCGATGACCGAACGCAGGGTGGTGGTGGCAATACCCTGGGCTGCAATTTCAAAGTTGCCTACCTGCAGTACGCTTTGTACCGGGTCGAAGACCTTGTAGTACCACAGGAAATCGATCGAGATGGGAGCATTGTCGGCAGTAATCGAGGTCTGGGCGGGGATCTCACGCACCTGTTCGCGCAAATCAACCCGCACAGCGCGATCGATGAACGGGATCAGGATAATCAAACCCGGTCCACGCGCGCCAATACAGCGCCCCAGGCGGAACACGACCAGGCGCTGGTATTCGGGCACGATTTTCAATGCCGTGGTCAGGAAAATGAGCGCCCCAAGTACCACCAGTCCTATCAGACAATAGATGACTTCCATTTGTGCTTTGCCTCCTTAGTTATCATGGTTGGCTGCCCTGGGCAGCCAATCGAATGCGACCATCCCCAAAGGGATTTTATTCATCTACGCGTTCCACTTGCAGCAGCAAACCCTCACGCCGCAGCACCCGCACCCTGCTGCCGGCGGGGATTTCCTCTTCACTCCAGGCAGACCACTCCTCACCCATCAGATAAACCGTGCCATCCTTGTGGACATCCGTGCGCGCTTCACCCGCCGCCATAATCAGGCGGGATAGATCGAAGTCCGCACTGCGTCCAATCGCTTCAATTCCTTTTCGTCCAACCACCCACAGGATCGGGATCACGATCAAAGACGTGACCAGAGCAAGCCAGAAATTGACTGCCGGTTTGCCATCTGCGGTCTCGAACAACAACACCGATCCGGCAATCACCGTCGCAATGGTAAGCACCAGAAACAGCCAGTGCCGCGAACGCCGCAAGGCGAGATAAAATGGCACCCCACCCCCAAATATCAGCACCAGCGCCCACGGATTAATGTTCAGGTTGAGCGCGCCTATCCCAGCCAGGACAATCGCGAACAGCGCACCAATTTCCAGCAACCCGGTGCCCGGCGAGAACAACGATAGAATCCCCAACACCAGACCAATGACCAGCAAGACATACGCAACATTGGGGTCCATCAGCGGGTTCATCTTAACCTTCCTTTGATCTCCACGCACAGACTGCCACAGCAGCCCGAAACTGGCTTATTAAAAATTATACCCGACAAACCGGTCGGCTCAAAACAAAATGTATCATTTTGGGCACGAAAAACACCCCCAATTGGGTTTTAGGGCAAGCGGCGAATAACCACCCGAAGGCTTAAAAACGGAATAGACAGCCGCTGTACGGCTGTCTATCCGTCTCTACCACCATCGTATCCCTCAACCACCAAGTTTTCAGGAGCACGACCTTACCCGGAGGAAATGGCAGTCCCTGCTGCCTGCATTTACTATAATCAATCTCGATTAAGAAAACGTGACCGCGAGATTAGGGATTTGTTAACGAACCCAAAAACAAAACCTTCCACCCCCGGTGATCGATCCTCATTCCAAATCCATTTGCTCGAAACGCACTCCCGCCAGACCAATGATGACCAGGGTGACCCCCAGAATGAGGATGGTCTGCCAGACGTGCGAAGGTTCGAGCAACGGCATTTCTCCAAAGGCATGAAACAACGGAGTCAATCCCAGCAGCCAATTTGCACCGCCGGCTGCGTGGAGCAGGTATGGCGCGTAAAACACCAGCAGGATCACCAGACTGATCATCCTGGTTTTCCAGAGCGCACAGTTCAACAGGGCGATTAACATCGCCAGGCTGCCCATTTGCAGGGCAAACAGGCTGGCAGCGGGTTGCATTCGCAGCATGGACTCGAAGGAGATTCCCGCCGCCCAATTGGCAGCCAGTCCGGCTGCCAGCGTCATTGCAAAGGACAAAGCCCCAACAACCAGGCAAAGAAAAACCAGACGGCTGAGGAACACCTTCCAACGCGGCAGCGGGTACGCCAGCAATAAACTCATCACTTCTCGCTCGCGCGCGCCGGAAAGCAGACTGCTGCCTTCCAGAATGGCGTACAGACTGGTGATGACCGGAATCCCGCCGCAAGCCGCCGCGATCACCCAGAACGCCAGCGGAAATTGTGCCTGCCGGCTGAACACGCCTGCCGCAGCCTGAACCCAGGCAGAATCCGCCAGGTGCGGGTAAGCCGCCGCGCTCAACAGCAGCCACGCCACCCCGACTGCCAATCCGATCCCCAGCCTGCGGCGGCGCTCCAACCACAGATCATTCAACAGACTAACCAGCATACGCAGGGACGCCGTACATGGTTTGGTAGACTTCCTCCAGGCTGGGTTGCTGGCTGATGATATCCAGCACGCGGTACTGGCTGGCAGTCTTGATCAGCGCATCTGGATCGCCCAGTACCGTGCAATAGACTTTGTTTTGGTCACAAACCAGCTGGTTGAGGTTGCTCAATCCAGAAAACACCTGCGGATCGACCGGCGCGGCAAAGCGCAATTCAATTTTGCGCACAGCGCGCGCGCGCAGCTGCGCCCCGCGTTCCAGCGCAATCAGCCTGCCATGGTGCAGCACCGCCACCCGGTCGCAAATCCGTTCCATCTCGCACAGAGATTGCGAAGCCACCAACACCGCGCGTCCATCGGCGCGGAATTCGGCAATCAACCGGTACAGATCGACCTGGGCAGCCGCATCGAGCGCTTGCGAAGGCTCATCCAGGATGACCAGTTCCGGGCGGTGCATCAACGCCTGCAAAATGCCAATCTTGCGCTTTCCAGCGCCGGAAAGTCCAGCGCACCGGGTCTGCAAGTCGGCACCCAACCGGGCTGCCAGGTGTGCCACGTACGCCCAATCCACGCCTCCGCGCAGCGCCGCCAGCCGTTGCAGCAACTGCTCGCCGGTGAGCGCGCCCGGAAGCGAAAAATTCTGCGGCAGATAGCCCACCACCTGACGAACCTTGAGCCCGTTGCGCTGGCAGTCCATGCCCATGACCAGCGCCTGACCATGCGTCGGGCGATTGAAATCCAATAAAATTTGCAGCAACATGGATTTGCCCGCCCCGCGCGGACCGAGCAAGCCAAATACTTCGCCCGGATCCATTTCCAGGGTAATCCCATTCAACACCGCCCGGCGGTGGATTTCTTTGGTCAGGTTTTCAGTACGCAGGACAAAGTAGCGCATCGCCATCCTCCTTGCCGGATGAACCCGGCAAACAAAAACCGGCTGGATCGGGAGATACCAGCCGGCGGGATCGCTTTGCGCGCGCTGCGGGTGCAGCGCCCCCCTGGATCAGACAGGTATCTCTTTGCGGGATCGCCACTCCTGGAGCAACTTCTCGTAAGCATGCTGAAGCAACACCGTCCAGTCCATGATCTCATCAATCCGCTGGCGGGCGGGATGGTCTTTCGCCAACCCACGCAAGCCTTCTTCCGCCATTTCCTGCAGGTTCTGGACGCGTTCCAACCGCATTTCGAGCGAGTTTTCCCATGCCTCGTCGGAGAAGACATAGTAGTCGCTGCGTTCGCCTGGCAGCGATACCCGCTCCGCCAGTCCCGCCATCTGCAGGGTAC
>JBBIQB010000024.1:0-26283 GCA_037442545.1 Bellilinea sp. | reverse complement strand
ACCGGGATATTATTCGCCTGAGCGTATGCCAGAGCGTCCTCGCGGGAGCGGATGTCCCATTCGCGCCAGGGGGCAATCACTTTGATGCGCGGGTCGAGCGCCATGGCGGTCAACTCGAAGCGCACCTGGTCGTTGCCCTTGCCGGTGCAACCGTGCGCGATGGCGTCCGCGCCTTCGAGGTGCGCGGTTTTGACCAGGTGGGCGGCGATCAATGGGCGGGCGATGGAAGTGCCGAGCAGGTATTTGCGCTCGTACACCGCGCCGGAAATCAGCAGTGGCATCAAATAATCGCGGGCAAACTCGGCTTTCAAATCGTCAATGTAAATTTTGCTCGCGCCGCTGGCTTTGGCTTTGGCTGGCAAGCCGGACAGCTCCTCGCCTTGCCCAATGTCGGCGGTGTAGCAGATGACCTCACAGCTGTAATTCTCGATCAACCACGGTACGATGACCGAGGTATCCAGACCGCCGGAGTATGCCAGCACGACCTTCTTGATTTTGGGTTTTCCGTTCTTTTTCATGTTCATTCTCCTTGGATGAAAATAAAAATAAGCCCTCCACTGGGGAGGGCTTTGGGTGACCGATCGATCCGTTTTCGGTTTCAGCCGATTTCGAGATGCGCGATTAAGACCCGTTAAAGCCGACCAACCCGTGGAAGTGCGGGTTCGTCAGCGGACGACGGGAGCGGAGCAAAACAGCATTCTTGTCCATCATTGACTCGATGGAATGATCTTAAGACCTTTTCGCGCAAATGTCAATAACGAAAAAGGTTAACTTGCCGTCCGGTTGGGATGCGCCTGGTTGCCGAACCGGCGCGCAGTTAATTTGCCTGCTGGCGCATTTGATGCAGAACCGTGTTCATGATGCCGCCGTTGAGGTAGTAATCGATTTCCTTGCGGGTATCCAGGCGGACGATTGCCTGAAAGACCTTCTGGCGGCCATCGTTTGCGGTTGCCTGGACGGTTACTTCCCCGCCGGATTTGAGATTCTGGCGCAGGTTGTGGATGTGGTAGATTTCATCTCCCGTCAAGCCTAACGATGTGGCATTCTGCCCGGGCTTGAATTGCAGCGGCAAAACGCCCATGCCTGCCAGGTTGGAGCGGTGAATGCGCTCGAACGATTCGGCGATTACCGCTTTGACGCCCAGCAGAAGCACACCTTTGGCAGCCCAGTCGCGGCTGGAGCCGGTGCCGTATTCCTTGCCAGCCAGGACGATTAGCGGTACCCGTTGCTGTTGGTAGCGCATGGCGGCATCGTAGATGCTCATTTGTTCGTTGCCGGGGAAGTAGCGGGTGAATCCGCCTTCGACGCCCGGCACAAGCAGATTTTTGAGGCGGATGTTGGCGAATGTGCCGCGGGTCATAACGCGGTCATTGCCGCGGCGTGAACCGTACGAGTTAAAGTCGGATGGCTGGACGCCTTTGCTGATCAGATACTGCCCAGCCGGGCTGTTGACGGCAATGCTGCCGGCAGGCGAGATGTGATCCGTGGTGATCGAATCGCCCAGCAATGCCAGCACGCGGGCATTGATAATATCCTCGCCGCGCGCAGGTGGAATGGAGAAAAACGGCGGTTGTTGCAGGTAGGTGGAATTGTCATCCCAGGTATACAGCACGTCGTCTCCGCTTTGGATGGCATTCCATAATTCGCTCATGCTGAAGATCGCGTTGTAGGCATCGGCGAACATTTCCGGGCGGATATGATTGTGGATGTACAGTTCGACTTCGCGGGAGGAGGGCCAGATATCACGCAGGTAGATGGGCTGGTTGTCCTTCCCCATACCAAGCGGCTCGTTGACCAGATCGACATCCACACTCCCGGCAATGGCGTAGGCGACAACCAGCGGTGGGGAGGCGAGGTAATTGGCGCGGGTTTGCGGGCTGATGCGCCCTTCGAAATTGCGGTTGCCGGAGAGAACCGCCCCAACCACGAGATTGTTCTCCTTGACTGTCTCAACAAGGACATCCGGCAGCGGTCCGGAATTGCCGATACAGGTGGTGCAGCCATAGCCGACCAGGTGGAAGCCCAGTATTTCCAGGGGTTCCATCAGCCCGGCATCGCGCAGGTAGTCGGTCACCACTCGCGAACCCGGCGCGAGCGAGGTTTTGACGTAGGGTTTGGTCGTGAGTCCTTTCTCGACTGCCTTTTTGGCAAGCAAACCGGCGCTCATCATCACGAAAGGATTGGATGTATTGGTACAGGAAGTGATCGCGGCGATGACCACCGAGCCGTGCTTCAACTCGCTGTTTTTTCCATTGGTTGGAATGCGCGCCGTACGGTTGAGCTCCTCGGCTGGAATGCCAAACCCGTTTTCGGTTTTTGGGGCTGACAGGGCGCGCTGAAATGCAGCAGGAACATCCTTGAGGGAAATACGGTCCTGCGGGCGGCGCGGACCGGCAACGCCTGGCTCAATGCCAGCCAGGTCAACTTCGAGCAGCTGGGTATAGCGTGGATCGGGAGTCGTGGCGGTGCGAAACAGCATTTGGGCATGGTAATACGCTTCGACCCGATTGACCAGCTCTTCCGGGCGGTTGGTCAGACGCAGGTAAGCCAGGGTTTGTTCATCGACTGGAAAGTAGAGCATGGTTGCACCGCTCTCCGGCGTCATGTTGGCGATCATTGCCCGATCTGCCAGTGCCAGGTGATCCAGCCCCGGACCGAAGAACTCGACGAATTTGTCCACCACGCCCATTTTGCGCAGCGACTGGATGATGAATAAGGTCAAATCGGTGGGGGTGACGCCTTCGCGCAATTTTCCGCTCAGGCGCACGCCGATCACGTCCGGGGCGACGATTTCGATCGGCTCGCCCAGCATGGCTGCCACGGCTTCGATTCCGCCCACCCCCCAGCCGACAACGCCCAGACCGTTGATCATAGTGGTGTGCGAATCGGTGCCAACCAGGGTGTCCGGATAGACGATGGTCGCACCGTCTTCCTGGCGGGTGAGTACCACCGTCGCCAGGTGTTCCAGGTTAACCTGGTGAACGATACCGGATGCGGGTGGGACAATGCGAAGGTTGCGGAACGCCTTTTGCGCCCAGTGCAGAAACTCGTAGCGCTCGCGGTTGCGCTGAAATTCCAGTTCGGCATTGAGCCGGTAGGCATCCGGGCTGCCGGCATAATCCACCTGGATGGAGTGGTCGATCACCAGATCAACCTTCACCACCGGGTTTACTGTGCGCGGATCGAGGCTCATGTTTGTCAGCGCTGAGCGCATGGCAGCCAGATCGTTGATCACCGGCACGCCGGTGAAATCCTGCAGCACAACCCGTCCGGGAAATATCGGAATATTGGGACGGTTGGGGTCTTGCGGCTTCCAATGCAGCAGGTTTTCCACATCCTGATGGGTGGCTTGCCCCTCGTCGTGCTTGCGAAGCGCGCCTTCCAGCAAAATGCGGATGGAAAATGGCAATCGCTGGAGCAGTTCCTGATTGGCGCCGGGGGCATTGATCAACGGATAAAAAAAGACGGACTGATTGTTAACCATCAAGTTTGCCCGAGTGGAACGTTCGTGGAACATGGCTGCCTCTCTTTGCGCATCGAAGCGAATTGAATTGGATAATGTCGGATTATAATCTCGACAATAATTGACTTCAAGCCGTTTCGACGGTGATCCAAAAAATCATCCGATGATTTTAAGGATCACGAATTTGCTAATAAGGAAATTGATTGACGAAAATGTTTGACTTGACAGAGTTTGTCCTTGCGGGTAAAATCCAACCACCCTCGAAAAAAGGGCCTGTAGCGCAGCTGGGAGCGCGCTTCAATCGCACTGAAGAGGTCAGGGGTTCGAATCCCCTCAGGTCCACTGGGGTGGATACCCCGAAAACAGCAAGCCGGCACCTTACCTTTCGAGTACATCCATATCCGGGCCCATAGCGCAGTTGGGAGCGCGTCTCAATGGCATTGAGAAGGCCGGGGGTTCGAATCCCCCTGGGTCCACTCAAAAACGAGTTAGAGGAATCTCCTCGGCTCGTTTTTTTGAAAAGCCAGGACAGGAGTAGTAGATCATCCGCCAGTGAGCTGGGAGGGAGCGGTGAAAACCCGGCACAGCGCCAACGGAGCGCTCGAGGTCGAACTCGCCTGTCGGCTCAACGAGCAGGCTGCAGCGATGAAAATCAGTAGTCGCTGCCGGGTTACGCCCGTTAACGCGTTCTGAGTGGTCGGGGAGATTTTTCCCCGACAATCAGGGTGGTACCGCGGAGCAACCCTTCGTCCCTGTTCGGATGAAGGTTTTTTTTGCTTAACTTCCAAACAGGAGTTCCGAATGAGTTCGATATCCGTTCCGAATTACAACCCCGGTGAAATCGAGAGCAGGTGGCAGCAGCGGTGGGAGGCAGACGGTCTGTATCACGCGAATATCGATGTGCAGCGTCCCAAGCATTACGCGCTGACCATGCTTCCCTACCCTTCGGGAGATTTGCACATCGGGCACTGGTATGCGATGATCCCCTCGGACGCGCGCGCGCGCTTTATGCGGATGCAGGGGTATAACGTCCTCTTTCCAATCGGATTCGATGCCTTCGGACTTCCGGCTGAAAATGCTGCCATCTCGCGCAATATTCACCCCAAGGTGTGGACCTATCGCAACATCGAAAACATGCGCCGCCAGCTGCGCAGCATGGGCGCGATGTTCGACTGGCGGCGCGAGGCGATCAGTTCCGACCCGGAATACTACCGTTGGACACAGTGGTTTTTCCTGAAATTGTTCGCGCATGATCTGGCGTACCGCAAGATGTCGCCGGTGGACTGGTGCCCCAACTGCAATACCACCCTGGCGCGCGAACAGGTGTGGGGCGAAGACCGCCATTGCGAGCGCTGCGGCACGCCGGTGACCAAGAAAAACCTGGAGCAGTGGTTCTTTAAGACCACCCAGTACGCCGACGAGTTGCTGCGCTTCGACGGCATCGACTGGCCCGAGCGGGTGCGCACACTACAAACCAACTGGATCGGACGCTCGGAAGGCGCGGCGGTGTATTTCACAACCCAGGACGAGGATGTGCTGGAGGTGTTTACCACCCGCCCAGACACACTGTGGGGCGCAACTTTCATGGTGCTGGCGCCGGAACATCCGCTGGTGGCAAAATTGACCTCCGCCGACCAGCGGGCGGAGGTGGAGGCGTATATCCAGCAAACCATGCGCCAGTCCGATATTCAGCGCGAGGCAGCCGACAAAGATAAAACCGGCGTCTTTACCGGCGGCTATGCCGTCAACCCGGTCAACGGGCGGCGTATCCCGGTCTGGATTGCGGATTACGTGTTGATGACCTACGGCACCGGGGCGATCATGGCGGTGCCAGCCCACGACGAACGCGATTTCGCTTTCGCCATCAAGTTCGGGCTGCCGATTTTGCCGGTCATCGACCGGCCGGATGGGCTGGCAAAGTCGTTTGCGGTAGCAGGATCAATGCGCGCAGGATTCGCCGCGGCGCTGCAATCCGCCGGGTTGGCGTACACTGAAGACGGCAAGGGCATTTCCATTTCTTTAACCTCCGGACAAATCGATGCTTACTTGCAGATCGCCAGGGAACACCTTAACAGCGGCTATTGGAACGAGGTGGTTGGCTCGCGCTGGGTGTTTGTCTTCGATAATGGAATGTGGGCGTGGGAATCGCCCGATTCAGAGGTACGCATTCTGGCGCGCTGCAAAGAACTGGAACCGGCGGCGCGCCCGGCGCGTACGCTGATGGAAATGTTGTCGGGCTGCGAGTTTTACCGCGATGTGCTTTTCCATGCCGAGTACGGCAGGATGATCAACTCGGGTGAATTTAGCGGTACGGGCGGGGATCGGGCAAAAGCCGAGGTGACCGCCTATCTGGAACGGCAAGGCAAGGGAAAATACGCGGTGAATTACCGCCTGCGCGACTGGTTGATCTCCCGCCAGCGCTACTGGGGTGCGCCGATTCCAATGTTGTTCTGCGCCCAATGCGGGATTGTGCCAGTGCCGGAAGATCAGCTACCGGTGACGCTGCCGGAGGATGTCGAGTGGAAGCCGACCGGCGAAAGCCCCTTGAAATTGCATCCCACTTGGCGCATGACCACTTGCCCGCAGTGCGGCGGCAGAGCCGAGCGCGAAACCGACACTATGGACACCTTCATGTGTTCTTCCTGGTATCACCTGCGCTATTTGAGCCCGTGGTACCATCAGGGTTGCTTTGACCCGGCGGAGTACGATTACTGGATGCCGGTGGATACCTATACCGGTGGGATCGAACACGCCACCATGCACCTGATCTACACGCGCTTTTTCCACAAAGCCTTGCGCGACATGGGTGTCACCAAAGGCGATGAACCCATGCTGCAGTTGCGCAACCAGGGCATGGTGCTGGGCGAAGACTCGGAGAAGATGTCGAAAAGCCGCGGCAACGTGGTCGCGCCGGACAACCTGGTGGCGGCATATGGGTCAGACACGGTGCGCGCCTACCTGATGTTCTATGCCCGCTGGGACCAGGGCGGTCCGTGGAGCAGCGGCGGAATTGAAGGCGTTTCGCGCTGGCTGCGCCGCTTATGGTCGCTGGCGTTGGAAGCGACAGCCGGCGGTGAGGCAAGCGAGGCGGTCGTTCGCAACCTGCGCCGAAAAGTCCATCAGACGTTGCGCGCCGTAACCCGCGACTTTCGCGACTTCGAATTCAATACCATCATCTCGGCGCTGATGGAATTGCTTAACGAGATGAGCAAAGCCAGGCAGCAGGGGGCTGGGGCGGCGCCCGCCTGGAACGAAGCGGTGGATATCTACTTGCGTATGTTGGCGCCAGTTTGCCCGCATATCAGTGAGGAGCTGTGGCAGCTGCTGGGAAAGCCGTATTCGATCCACAATCAGAGCTGGCCCCTGGTGGACGAAGACGCCGCGCGCGAGGAAGAAATCACGCTGGTGGTGCAGGTCAATGGCAAACTGCGCGACCGTATTGTGGTGGCGGCGGATATTTCCGCGGAGGATGCCAAAGCCCGGGCGCTGTCGAGCGAGGGCATTCAGCGCCACCTGGAAGGGCGTGACCCGCACCAGGTGATCTATGTTGCCGGGCGGCTGGTGAATATCGTTATTTGAGTTTGACGGCAACTGGTGGATGACCGTTCTCCACTACAGCAGCGAAGCGCGATGCTTCGCTGTGGGTGGTTTAACCGCCGCATCGAATAAAACGCGGTATACTGCGGGTATGCGACCGATAAGGAGGCAGGAATTATGCGCCTGGAAGATTTGAACTGGATGGAAGTCGAGCAATACCTGAAAAAAGACGACCGTATTTTGCTGGTCATCGGTGCCTGCGAACAGCACGGCTATCTCAGCCTGTTGACCGATGTACGCATTCCACAGGCGCTTGCCGATGCCGCCAGCCAGCGCAGCCAGGTACTGGTCGCGCCGCCGTTAAATTTTGGCGTTTCGCCCTATTTTCTGGATTATCCGGGCACCATCAGCCTGCGCGCCAGCACGCTGCTACGGGTGATGGAGGACTTGGTGCGTTCGCTCTACCGGCATGGATTTCGCCGCATGCTGGTGTTGAATGGTCACGGTGGGAACGACGGCGCGCGAAATGTGCTGGTGGAACTGGCAAACGAACTACCCGGTTTGCAGGTGGCATGGTACGCCTGGTGGACTTCGCACAGCGTCGAAGCGGCAGCGGAAAAGGCGAAGCTCAAACCGGCGCACGCTAACTGGCTGGAAGCGTTTCCGTTCGTCCGCGTGACCGACCTGCCGCAAGGGGAGAAAATTCCGCCCTCCTATCGCGGGCTGCCCGACGCTACGCGAATGCGCGAACTGTTGGGAGACGGCAGTTTTGGCGGTGCGTATCAAGCCGATGAAACCGTGATGGTGGAACTGTTCCAGGCGGCGCTGGAAGATGTTTTGATGCTGCTCGAATTCGAATGAATCCCTGTGCCCGGCTGTTCAGAAATGGCGTGTAATCCGCGTTTTTAGACTGTGGTAAAGAAAAAACACCCCAATTTTGTTTTGAATATTAAAAAATCATGTATAATCTGTTAAAGAAATAAAACTCCCTTCGTCCGGCCGGAAAATTGGCTGAAAAGCCAGGCTGGTGCGGGAGGACGCGTTTGTGTCTGGATTTGCTTGCTCTCCATGGAGAGGGCTGAGATTAAAAGCGATGCGCCGAAGAGGCTTGCGGTTCTGTTTGAGGGGCAGGTGTTAGCAGAACACGAATGATTGGTAAATAAAACTACCTGGAGAAACCCCGCATGGTAGATCAGTGCGCCCTTCATATTGGCTATCCCTGACCCTGTCAAGGTTTCTATGGGTTGATTGCGCGAGTTTCCATCCACCAGCCGTTCGCGCCCGCATCTATCCAATCGCACAAACCGTTTCTTCTGCTTTTCCACCGGGAAGACAGGTATTCTATTGGAAGTGGAGCGGAAGATCACCGCGCTAAAAGTGCAAAAACGAAATCCCAACCGGGTGAATGTTTACCTGGATGGTGAGTTTGCCTTTGGTCTTTCGCGGATCGTGGCTGCCTGGTTGAGCATTGGTCAAATGCTCAGCGCGGCAAAGATCCAATTGCTCCAACAGCAGGAAACGCGCGAAGCGGCTTACCAGCGCGCGTTGATGCTACTCAGTTACCGGGCGCGTTCGGAGCATGAGGTGCGTCAAAAACTGGCTGAAAAAGGATTTGAGCCGCCGGTGGTTGACGAGGTGATTGAACGCTTGAAAGGCGAGCGGTTCATTGGCGATGCCGAGTTTGCCCGTTTGTGGACGGAAAACCGCAGCCAGTTTCGCCCGCGCAGCCGGCGCATGTTGCGCTATGAACTGAAGATTAAGGGAGTTTCGGAAGAACACATTGAAAAGGCTCTGGAAACCGCCGACGATGAAGGTGCACTGGCATACCAGGCTGGCGTCCGCTACGCCCGTCGTCTGGCTGGCGCGGATCAGGAATTGTTTCGCAAGCGGCTGGCTGGCTTTCTAGCCCGGCGCGGCTTTTCTTACGGAACCATTGCTCCTGTCATTCGCCGCATCTGGTCGGAAGCGCAGGTGGAAGAGCCGAAAACCTGACTCTGGAAAGAGGAATTGGAACATGGGAACATTTGGTTTGGAAACATTGTTGATTATTCTGGTGGTTGATGCGATCATCCTGGCAACCGCGGTCTATTTGCTTTCGCGTTATTTTATGGAAAAGTGCAAGAAAGACCAGCGAACCAAAGCCGACTCGGTCTTGTTGATGGCAAATGAGAAAGCGCGCGAGATCGAACTGGAAGCCAAGGATAAGGCGTTGAAAACGTTGCAGGAAGCGGAAGTCGAAATCAACCGCCGGCGCAACGAGATCAACCGCGAAGAGGACCGGCTGCAAAAACGGCGCGGTGAACTCGACCAGCGGATCGAACGTGTCGAACAGCGCGAGCAGACGATCAACAAACGCCAGTCGGCGCTGGACAAGCGTATGAATGATATCGACAAAATGTACGATCAGCAAATGGTGGAGTTGCAGCGCATCGCGCAGATGACCGTCGAGGAAGCCCGCGGGTTGCTGCTGGTCGAGGCGGAAAAAGAAGCCCGCTCGGACATGGCGCGCATCATCCGCCAGATCGAAGCCGAAGCGCGCGCCGAAGGCGAGAAGCGCGCCCGCGAGTTGATCGCCGAGTCGATCCAGCGGGTGGCTTCGGATCACGTGGTCAGCGTGACATCTTCGGTCATCTCGCTGCCGAACGAGGAAATGAAAGGGCGCATCGTGGGGCGCAATGGACGCAACATCCGCGCTTTCGAGCAGGCGGCTGGGGTGGACGTCATTGTGGATGATACCCCGGAAGCCGTCACGGTTTCGTGCTTTGATCCGGTACGGCGTGAGGTCGCCCGCCGCGCGCTGGAGCGGTTGATCGTGGATGGGCGCATTCATCCGGCGCACATCGAAAAAGTGCTCAATGACGAGCAAAAGGAAGTCGATAAGAGCATCGTTGAAGCCGGCGAACAGGCGGCGTATGATGCAGGGGTCACTGGTTTGCATCCGGAAGTGACCAAAGTGCTCGGACGGTTGAAATACCGCACCTCGTACGGACAAAACCAACTGGCGCACGCAGTGGAGGTTTCCAAACTCTCGGCGGTGCTGGCGGCTGAACTGGGCGCGGACGTGGACATCTGCCGGATGGGTGGCTTGCTGCACGACCTTGGCAAAGCCATGGATCACAACACCGACGGCACGCACGCGATGATCGGCGCGGAATTTGCCAAACGGTACGGCGTTCCGGCGCGGGTGGTCAATACGATTGCCTCGCACCATCACGAAGTCGAACAGGAATCGGTCGAGGCGATCATCGTTGAAGCTGCGGATGCCATCTCCGGCGCGCGTCCCGGCGCCCGCCGCGAAGACCTGGAGCAATACATCAAACGCCTGCGCGCGCTGGAAGAAATTGCCAACTCGTTCAAGGGCGTCAGCCAGAGTTATGCCATTCAGGCAGGGCGCGAGGTGCGCATCATCGTCCGCCCGGAAGACATCGACGACCTGGCGTCCACGCGTCTGGCGCGGGATATTGCTAAAAAGATCGAAGAAACTATGCAGTACCCGGGTCAAATCAAAGTGACCGTGATCCGCGAAACTCGCGCGGTCGATTACGCGCGCTGAGCCGGGCACCATGAAACAAGTATTGCAATACCTGCGCAACGGCAAGATCGAAGTTGTGGATGTTCCCGCGCCGTCTGCGCGTGCCGGGACTGCCCTGGTACGCACTGCGGCTTCGCTGATTTCCGCCGGAACGGAACGCTCGGTGGTGGAATTTGGCGGCAAGAACTTGCTGGCAAAGGCGCGCTCGCGGCCCGACCTGGTGCGCCAGGTGCTGGACAAAGCTCGCCGCGAAGGTCCATTATCCACGTTGGAGATGGTGCTCAACCGCCTCGACCAGCCGATGGCACTGGGTTACTCCTCCGCCGGCAGCATCCTGTCGCTCGGCGCCGGGATGGAGGGCTTCAAGGTCGGTGACCGGGTTGCCTGCGCCGGGGGTGGATTTGCCGTCCACGCCGAATATGGTGTGGTGCCGCGCAATTTGCTTGTGCCGTTGCCGCCGCAGGTCGATCTGGAATCGGCCGCCTTTGCTACGCTGGGCGCGATTGCCCTGCAAGGCTTTCGCCTGGCTAAACCCCAGGTCGGCGACCGGATTGCGGTCATCGGATTGGGGCTGCTCGGCTTGCTGACGGTCGGGATTGCCCGCGCCGCCGGCTGCCACGTTTTCGGAATCGACCTGGACGCGCGCCGCATCGCGCTGGGGCAGGCGATGGGTGCACACACCGCGCCGCGCCTTGGGGCGGAGGAAGCCGGGCGGGCGTTTACCCAGGGGCGCGGGTTCGATGCTGTGCTGATCTGCGCGGATACCCGCGCCAACGACCCGGTGGAACTGGCGGGCGTGCTGGCGCGCGACCGCGGCAAGGTGATCGTGGTCGGCGCGGTTGGATTAAACCTGCCGCGCAAGAATTATTACGAGAAGGAATTGCAGTTCATCGTTTCCCGATCTTACGGTCCGGGACGTTATGACATCGAGTACGAGGAAAAGGGACGCGATTATCCCTACGGGTATGTGCGCTGGACGGAAGGACGCAATATGCAAGCAGTGGTCGATCTGCTTGCCAGCGGCGCGCTGGATGTGCGTCCGTTGATCAGCCACCGTTTCCCAATCGAGCAGGCGGAAGAAGCCTATCGGGTGATCACCGGTAAAAGCGGGCAGCCGTTTCTCGGCGTCCTGCTGACCTACCCGCAGACGGAAAACGAACCGCGCGAGCGCAAAGTCGAGCTCAAAGCCGCGGCGAAACCGGTCAATGGACAGCCGGGACTGGGTGTGTTGGGCGCGGGAAATTACGCCACGGCAGTTTTCCTGCCGGTGGTGGCGAAAACCGGCGGGGTCGTTCCGGTGGGGATTGCCACCGGCAGCGGCTTGAGCGCGCGCCACGCCGCCACCCGCTTTGGGTATGGTTTTGCCAGCTCGCAGGAAACGGATATCCTTGCCAATGAGCGTGTGCAGATGGTCGCCATCCTGACCCGCCATAACCAGCATGCCCGCCAGGTTGTCGCTGCCTGCCAGGCGGGCAAGCACGTTTTTTGCGAAAAACCGCTGGCGCTCAACGCCGAGGAATTGGATGCGATCCAAACCGCGCTCGAAAATCACCCCGAAACCTTGTTGATGGTCGGTTTCAACCGCCGCTTTGCGCCGTTGTCCCGCCAGTTGGCGGAATTTATCGGGCGGCGCAGCGAACCGATGGTGGTGCATTACCGCGTTAACGCCGGCTATATTCCCCTTAACCACTGGGTACACGATCCGCAGCAAGGCGGCGGGCGTATCCTTGGGGAAGGCTGTCACTTCATCGATTACCTGACCTTCCTGACCGGCGAACTGCCGGTCAGGGTACGCTCGTTGGGCATGCCGGATGGCGACCGCTACCGCGAAGATAATGTGGTAATGACGTTTACCTTTGCGGATGGATCGCTAGGCACGGTATCCTACCTGGCGAACGGGGACAAGAGTTTCCCCAAGGAGCGGGTGGAGGTGTTCTGTGGAAGCCGGGTGGCAGTGCTGGATGATTTTCGCTCGCTTGAACAGGTGCAGGATGGACAGCGCAAAACCACCACCGCGCGCTTGCGCCAGGATAAGGGTCATCAGGCTGCCTGGCAGGCGTTCGTACAGGCGGTTCAAAGCGGCGGCGAGCCGCCGATCCCGTATTCGCAGCTCTTCGGCGTGACCCGGGCAAGTTTTGCCGCGCTCGAATCGCTGCGCCGACGGGAAGAGGTTGCCCTTTAATGGCTGTCAGGCAGATCGTTTCGCCATGTATGCGCGCATAAGGCTTGCCGGACGGTTGTTGCGCGATGTCGGGCTGGACGCGCTGAGGCATTATGCCCTATATCAACTCGGTCTGCGCAGCGGTTTTTATCGCTGGCGTACCCCCACGCGCGGGGTCGAATGGCGCCATCCGCCTGAGTTGAACCTGGATTTGTTCAGCCTGCCCTCCGCGGCTGAACTAACCCGCATCCTTGGCGGGGAAACCGTCAGCCTGCTGGCGGAGGCGGACGAAATCGTTGCCGGAGAGGTGCGTTTGTTCGGCGGACGGGCGCAGCCGTTTAGCCTGGCTTGCCCCAACCCGCAGTGCCACTGGACCGAACTGGAAGGCAAAGCCCACCCGGACGACATCAAGGTGATTTGGGAGCCCGCCCGGCTGGGCTGGGTGTTTACGCTCGGCAGGGCATACCGCCTGAGCGGCAACCAGCGCTACCCGGAGACTTTTTGGAACCACTGGGAACAATTTGTCAGGCTTAACCCGCTTAACTACGGCGAAAACTGGATGTCGGCGCAGGAAGTTGCTCTGCGCCTGATTGGGCTGATCTTTGCGGCGCAGGTGTTTCGTGATTCGCCACTTTCCACCCCGCAGCGGATTACCCGCCTGACGGCTGCGATGATCGACCATGCCTGCCGGGTGGCTGCCACCCCAGCCTACGCCCGTGCTCAAAATAACAACCACCTGCTCTCCGAAGCGGCCGGCTTGATCCTGGCGGCGCATGTGCTCCCCGAATGGACCCAAGCCCCGTCCTGGCGGCGCAGCGGCTGGCGGCGTTTTAACCGCGCGGTGATCAAACAAATTGGCGCAGATGGGGAATACATTCAACACAGCGTCAATTACCACCGCCTGGCGCTGCACCTGGCGCTGCTGGTGCAGCGTGCCGCCCGCCTGGAAGATTACCCGTTCCCAGTGGAAGTGCTCCGCAGGCTGGGTCTGGCGGCGCACTGGCTGGCAGGGGTGATGGATGAAACCAGCGGCGCGGCGATCCAACTGGGGCATCATGACGGGGCTAATCTTTTGCCGCTGGGCGGCGGAGAAATCGCGGATTATCGCGCAACGTTGCAGGCGGCGCTGGCTACTTTCACCGGTCAGCGCGCGCTGTCACCCGGCAAGTGGGACGAACTGGCTGCCTGGTTGGGTACCGCCTTGCCGGAGTCGAACCCACCCACACAGCCCATCCGCCTGGAAGGAGTGCGCCGCCTGGGTTCGCCGCGCGCCTGGGCGTGCCTGCGGGCAGCGCGGTTTGCCTCGCGCCCGGCGCACGCCGACCAATTGCACGTCCACATCTGGCAGGACGGCAATCCTGTGGTGCTGGATGCGGGGACGTATTCCTATAACCTGCCCCCGCCCTGGCAGAATGGGCTCGCCGGGGCGGAGATGCACAACGCGCCGCTGGTCGATAATCAGCAGCCGATGATGCGGGCCGGCCGGTTTCTCTGGTTGGACTGGGATCAGGCTGAATTTTTGCCCCTCCAATCGGCGCAAGATCAACGACTGTGCGCAACGCGCAGCGGTTACCGCCGCCTGGGAATTGCACAGCGGCGTTGGCTGGAACGGCGCGCGGAGCGAGTGTGGGTTGTGCGGGATGAATTGCTGCCCGCCCGTCCGTCCGGCGGGATGTATCCGGTGCGTTTGCACTGGCTGTTGAAGGATGGCATCTGGAGATTGGCAGCGCATGGATGCACGGTCGAGTATGGTACATTTACGCTGGCGGTGAGCGTCGAAGTTAGTGGCGGGGAACGGACAAGCCTGCGGCTGGTACGCGCTGCTCAGGTGCTGGCTGGTGGTACGGGGGATTTTGCCTGCCTGGGCTGGTATTCGCCCACCTATCTGGCCCGCCTGCCGGCGCTCTCGCTGGTGGTGGATTTCAGCCTTTACCTGCCGACAGAAATCGTGACGACCTTTGACCTGAGTAGTAAAAATCCTTAAATCGACAAATGTGGAAAAAAGGGTTTTGAGATACAATCGAACCCATGCACGTGCTGTTGATCCACCAGGCATTTGCCTCATTAGATGAAGCCGGGGGTACTCGTCATTACGAAATGGCGCGCCATCTCGTGCGCCGCGGTCACCGGGTGACGATCATTGCCAGCCCGGTATCGTACCTGAGCGGCAAAACCCGAACCGACCGGGTGCGCTGGCGCACCGAGGAACAACCCGAAGCGGGCATTACCATTCTGCGAACCTATACGTATTCTGCGCTGCACCGCAGCTTCGTCCACCGCGTGTTCAGTTTTTTTAGTTTCATGGTGTCTTCCTTCCTGGTTGGCTTGGGCGTCCGCCAGGTGCATCTGGTGTGGGGCACCTCCCCGCCGATCTTTCAGGGGCTGACGGCATGGCTGCTGGCGCGGTTGAAAGGGTTGCCTTTCCTCTTTGAGGTGCGCGACCTGTGGCCTGCGTTTGCGATTGCCGCCGGTGTGCTGCGCAACCCGCTCTTGATCTGGCTTTCGGAATGGCTGGAACGGTTTTTATACCGTCGCGCCGACCGGCTGGTGGTCAATTCACCCGGGTTTATCGATCACGTCAGCCGGCGTGGGGCGGAATGGATTGAACTGGTGCCGAATGGGGCCGATCCGGCCATGTTTTCACCGCAGCAGGATGGACGAACCTTTCGGGCAAAATACAACCTCGGTGAAGACGAATTTATTGTCATGTATGCCGGCGCGCATGGGCTGTCCAACGACCTGGGGGTGGTTTTGCAGGCAGCGCAACAATTGAATGGTTGTCCGCGTATCCGCTTCGCGTTGGTTGGGGATGGTAAGGAAAAACCCAACCTGGCAGCAGCCGCGCAGCAAATGGGTTTGACTAATGTTGTATTTATCCCGCCGGTGGCAAAGAATGAGATCGGCGCGGCGTTGTCCGCGGCGGACGCCTGCCTTGCGATTCTTAAACCTCTGGAATGGTACAAGACGACCTACCCAAACAAAGTTTTCGATTACATGGCAGCCGGCAAGCCGGTGATCCTCGCTATTGATGGTGTCATTCGCGTGGTGGTCGAGGAGGCGGGGGCAGGCATTGCCGTCCCACCCGGTGATCCGGCGGCATTGGCGGCGGCGGTGCGGGAATTGGCAGACGATGCGCAGCGTGCCCGGCAAATGGGCTGTGCCGGTCGCAGGGCGGTGGAAACTCGCTTCAATCGGGAAAACTTCTCCTGCCAATTTGCTGGTATCATCGAAGAAATGAGGTTGTGACCATGTCCGAAAGAATTCTGGTTGTCGAAGACGAACTAACCCTGCAAGAAACCCTGGCATACAACCTGAAACGACAAGGGTATGAAGTGACTGCGGTCGGGGATGGGCTGTTGGCGCTTGAAACCGCCCGCCAGATGCACCCGGACCTGGTCGTTTTGGATATCATGCTGCCGGGGATGGATGGTTTTGAAGTGTGCCGCGTCTTGCGTCAGGAGATGACTACCCCGGTGTTGATGCTTACTGCCCGGGACGATGAAATCGACCGCGTGGTTGGGTTGGAAGTCGGCGCGGACGATTACATGGTCAAGCCTTTCAGCATGCGCGAACTGCTGGCGCGGGTCAAAGCCATGCTGCGCCGGGTACGCCTGATGCGCGAGGAGTTCAGTGCGGCGGCAAGTGATGGCGGCGCGCTGGTGCAATTGCTCACCTTTGGCAACCTGGTGATCGACCTGACCCGTCGTGAAGTTCGCCTCGACCAGCAGGTAATTGCCCTGAAACCCAAGGAATACGAACTACTGCACTTTCTGGCGCAACACCGTGGTCAGGTGCTCTCGCGCGAGTTCATCCTGGAACGGCTGTGGGGCTGGGATTATATCGGCGACAGCCGGACGGTGGATGTGCATGTGCGCTGGTTGAGGGAGAAAATCGAGCCGCGTCCCGCCCAGCCGGTGCGCATCGTGACCGTCCGAGGCGCCGGTTACCGCTTCGAAGGTTAACAGCAACATGCACCGCTCGCTGCTGTGGAGAATCGCCGTTCCGTTCATCTTATTGATCGTACTATCGGTCGGCGGGGTCAGTTTGTACACCTTCCGCTTCATGGAGCGCACCTACCTGGAAAACTTGCGCACCGCGTTGCGCATTGAGGCGAATCTACTCAGCCGCGACGTGATCCCGGTGTTGATGCCTGGTGGTGACATGCAATCTATCGAATCCCTGGTGCGCACCTACGCCGAAATCACCCAGACGCGGGTGACGATCATCCTGCCGGATGGCAGCGTGGTGGGTGAATCTTCGCAAGAGCCAACGTTGCTGGAAAATCACCTCAACCGGCCGGAAGTCCGGGCTGCCCTGATAAATGGAGAAGGCAGCCAGATTCGCTTCAGCGATACGGTCAAACAACGGTTTTTATATTATGCCCTGCGGATCGAGCAGGACGGGCAAACGCTGGGCGTGGCACGGATTGCCAGTTCGATGGAAAAAATCGAAGCCGACCTGGCGCAATTGCGTACCACGGTGGTTGGGAATGCGCTCATCGCAATCGCGCTGACTGTTTTGCTGGCGTTTGGGGTGGCAAACCAGACCATCTCTCCGTTGAGGCGCATGACCCGCGAGGTGTCCCGCGTTGGGGCGGGTAATTTTAATGTCGAATTGCCGACCCAACGCAAGGACGAGATTGGGCAATTGAGCCAGTCTTTTATGCGCATAGCCAAAAGATTGAACGAGCAAATCGAAGGCTACAGTGAAGAGCGAGTCAAACTGGATGCCGTGTTGCGCAATATGAATGATGCCATCCTGATCGTCGATCCTGAGGGAATGGTTACACTGGTCAATCCGGCAGCTGAACGTATCTTCAACCTGGAATCCAGCCGGGCATTGGGGCGTTCGCTGGTCGAGGTAGTTCGCCAGTATCCGTTTGTGGAGTTGTGGCGTGCCTGCGTGCAAACCCGCCGCCAGCAAATCACAACCATCGAAACGACACCGGACCGCCTTTTCGTGCAAGGGATTGCCACCCCGCTTGAGCCGTTGCTGCCGGATTACACCTTGCTGGTGTTCCAGGATCTAACCCGCGTACGCCGCTTAGAAACAGTGCGGCGTGATTTCATCAGCAATGTTTCCCACGAACTGCGCACGCCGCTGGCTTCCTTGAAGGCGCTCACCGAAACGCTGCAGGAAGGCGCGCTGGAGGACCCGCCGGCAGCGCGGCGTTTTCTACAAAAGATGGAGAATGAAATTGATAACATGACTCAGCTGGTGCGCGAGCTGCTGGAACTTTCGCGGATCGAATCGGGCAAAGTGCCGCTGGATCTAAAGCCGGCCGCGCCCAACTGGCTGGTGCAACGTGCCGTCGAGCGGATGCAGCTGCAGGCGGAACGGGCGGGCTTGAATTTGCGCAGTGAGGTTGGCGAGGCGCTTCCCGATGTGCTGGCGGATTCCGAGCGGATCGAGCAGGTGCTGGTCAATCTGCTGCACAATGCAATCAAGTTCACCCCGCCGGGGGGCGAAATTGTTGTCCGCGCCTGGCAGGATGGCGGGCAGGTCATTTTTGCGACCCGCGATAGTGGTGTGGGCATCGAACCAGCGGCGCTGACTCGCATCTTCGAACGGTTCTACAAAGCCGATCAATCCCGCTCCGGCGGCGGTACCGGGCTGGGGCTGTCGATTGCGCGCCACACGGTCGAAGCCCATCAGGGACGAATCTGGGCGGAAAGCGAGGTCAATCACGGGAGCACGTTTTATTTTTCGCTCCCGCTGGTATAACGTCCAGCGTCATTTTGGGGCAGGGTGATCGATCATCGATAAACCGGGTTATTGGGTGGGTGACATTCAGACGAGCAAAACAGGATATTTGACCATAGCGGCGGTCGATTCCAATTTATACACTAAATCCAAATAGTGGACAATCTGCACTGTTTTTATGTTATTTCTTTTCGTTGGCTGAAAGGAACAGAGATATGGACTCATCCGTAACGATTCTTTCTCAATGGCAGTTTGCGGTGACTTCGGTGTACCACTTTTTCTTTGTCCCGCTCACGCTGGGCTTGTCTGTGATTGTGGCGATCATGGAGACCATTTATGTGCGCACCGGCAACGAAGTCTACCGCCGCATGACCAAATTTTGGGGCAAGCTGTTTGTCATCAACTTTGCCATGGGCGTTGTCACCGGCATCGTGCAGGAATTTCAGTTTGGCATGAACTGGTCCGAGTACTCGCGTTATGTCGGCGATGTGTTTGGCGCGCCGCTGGCAATCGAAGCCCTGGCGGCATTCTTCATCGAGTCAACCTTTTTAGGGATGTGGATCTTTGGCTGGGAACGCCTGTCCAAACCGCTGCACGCCGCGACAATCTGGCTGGTGGCGCTTGCATCCAACCTCTCCGCGTTTTGGATACTGGTGGCAAATTCTTTCATGCAGTCGCCGGTGGGCTACGCGGAAGAAAACGGCAGGCTGGTCATGCAGGATTTTTCTGCCTTGCTGACCAATCCCTACGTGTGGGGGCAGTTCCCGCACACTGTGTTTTCCGGTTTCACCACCGGCGCCTTTTTTGTGCTGGGCATCAGTGCCTATCACCTGCTGCGTGAACAGCAAAAAGAGGTTTTCAAACCTTCTTTTCAGTTGGCGACTGTTTTCGGAGCAGTATCCCTACTGATGGTGATCCTGATTGGGCATAATCAGGCACAGCAGATGGTCAAACTCCAGCCGATGAAGATTGCGGCTGCCGAAGCGCTGGTGGAGACAGAAAACCCGGCTTCCTTTTCGCTGCTCTCGGTCGTTGACCAGGAGACCCTGACCGAACAGCTTTCGCTGCGCATACCGCGCGTTCTCAGTCTGCTGGCGTACAACCGCCTGGATGGCGAAGTCAAGGGAATGGTTGACCTGCAGGCGGAATTCGAGCAGAAATATGGGCCGGGGAATTATGTTCCGTCGGTCGCTGTGACCTATTGGTCGTTCCGCATCATGGTTGGCAGCGGGTTCATCATGCTGGCATTGATCGGCTTGGCACTTTACCGGGTGCTGAGGAACCAGCTCGATTTTACCAAATTTGGGATGAACTTGTTCCTGCCGGCGATTGCGCTGCCCTTCCTGGCAAACATTTTTGGCTGGTTGTTGACGGAAATGGGACGCCAGCCGTGGGTGGTGTACGGAAAAATGCGCACCGTGGATGCGGTCTCGCCCAATCTGACTGCCGGGATGGTAATCACCAGTCTGCTTGGTTTCACTATTTTGTATGGACTGCTGATGACAGCAGATGTGTACCTGATGCGCAAATATGCCATTGCGGGAGCGGAAACGGATATCCCCAAGCCGCGCACTACCGAAGAACAGGCATACTGGGAGTAGGAGTACATCATGGATCTGAACACGCTTTGGTTCATTTTGATTGCAGTGCTTTTCATCGGTTATTTTGTGTTGGAAGGCTTCGACCTGGGGGTGGGCATGCTGCTGCCGTTTCTGGGCAAGAATGATACCCAGCGGCGCATGATTCTCAACAGTATTGGTCCGCACTGGGACGGGAATGAAGTCTGGCTGATCACCGCCGGCGGGGCGATGTTCGCTGCCTTCCCCAACTGGTACGCCACCCTGTTCAGCGGATTCTATATGGCATTGTTCCTGATGCTGATGGCGCTGATCTTGCGCGGGGTGGCGCTGGAATTTCGCTCCAAAGACGAAAATCCACTTTGGCGCGCATTCTGGGATTGGTCCGCCTGCATTGGCAGTTTTGTGCCTTCGCTGTTATGGGGAGTGGCATTTGCCAATTTCATTCAGGGAGTGCCGATCAACGCCGAAAAGTATTATGTCGGCGGTTTCTGGGATTTGATCAACGTCTACGCGGTCATTGGCGGTCTGGTGACGTTATTTGGATTTCTGCTGCAAGGGGCGATATTCCTTTCCCTCAAAACTGAGCAGCCCGTCGCAACAAAGGCACGCCAGGCGGCGCGCACCATCTGGATCGGCACTACCCTGGCGCTGTTGGCAGCCACCATTTCAACTTATTTCTTCACCGATATTCTCGACCGGCTGGGGGTCAACCCAGGTCCCGTGCCAATTGGCGCGGTGCTGGCGCTGCTGGCGGCGGGCTGGTTCATCCGCCAGGGGCGCGACGGTTGGGCGTTCATTTCCAATACGCTCGCAATTGTGCTTTCATCGACGACCATTTTTATGACCCTTTACCCGCGCCTGCTGGTCTCCAGCCTGAGTCCGAACTTTAGCCTGACAATATACAACAGCGCCTCGGGACCCAATACGCTGCAGACGATGACAATTGTGGCATTGATCTTTGTGCCGTTGGTGCTGATCTATCAGGGTTGGAGTTATTGGGTGTTCCGCAAGCGGGTATCTGCCGATCCTAAAGACCTGCATTATTGACCGTTGGTAACGAATGGTGGGGCGTTTCTTGCGGCGCACTTTACCAGAAAGGAAAGATGGCGTAGAATCAGCAGACTAACCCAATCCTCAGAGGAGGTCGTGCATGTCTTGCTGTTGCAAAAAAGAAACCGTTGCCTCGGATCAGGCGCCCCAACCGATCGGACCCTATTCGGCGGCGGTCAAAGCCGGTCATCTGGTTTTTACTGCCGGTCAAATTGGGATCGACCCAGCCACTGGAGAGGTGGTCAGCGGGGGTGTGGAAGCGGAAACCCGCCAGGTGATGAAGAACATCCAGGTGCTGCTGGAAGCCGCCGGCACCCGGCTGGAGCGTGTAGTCAAGACGACCATCTTTCTGCGGGATATGAATGACTTTGCCCGAGTCAACGCTATTTATGGCGAGTATTTTCCCAGCCAGCCACCTGCCCGTTCGACGGTGGCGGTTGCCGGGCTGCCGAAAGGTGTAGCGGTCGAAATCGAAACCATCGCTCTGCTGCCCGAGGATGACTCGGAGTGCAGCTGTTGCGACTAAACCGGCTGTACTGATCACGTATGCTTGCAGGGAAGTGTCCCCCAGTTTCGATTATCATCCCCTGTTATAACGAGGAAAAAACCATCCGGTTATTGCTGGAAGCCATCTACCAGCAGACCTATCCACGCCAATTTCTGGAAGTGGTTATTGCAGACGGCGGCTCGCGGGATGCCACCCGCGAGCGGATTGCAGAGTTTCAATGCGCTTGTCCAGATTTGCGGGTGCGGGTGGTGGAAAATCCCAAGCGGATCATTCCTTCCGCGTTGAACACGGCCATTCGCGCCTCGACCGGTGAGATCCTCGTCCGGCTGGATGCGCATTCGTCGCCGGTTACGACGTATGTCGCTCGCTGCGTTGAATTGCTTCAACGCCCGGCTGGCGATAATGTGGGTGGTGTGTGGGATATCCAACCCGGCGGCAGTGGCTGGGTGGCGCGTTCGATCGCAGCGGCGGCAGCCAACCGGCTCGGCGTGGGCGATGCGCGTTACCGGTACACCCGGCACGCCGGTGAGGTGGACACCGTGCCATTTGGCGCGTTTTACCGCGCGACCTGGGAGCGGCTGGGCGGTTTCGACGAATCCCTGCTGACCAATGAAGATTATGAATTCAATACGCGCATTCGCCAGAGCGGCGGCAAAGTGTACCTCGACCCGGACATTCGCTGCACCTATTTTGCCCGTTCCTCGCTCGCCAGTCTGGCGAAGCAGTACTGGCGCTACGGGTACTGGAAGTGGCGCATGTTGCGCCGCTACCCGCAATCGCTGCGCTGGCGGCAGGCGCTGCCGCCGGTCTTCGTGCTGGGAATGACGGGTTTGGGGTTACTGGCGCTGTTCTTCGACTGGGCGCGCGTGTTGTTCGGGTTGGCTGTGTCTGGCTATGCGTTGATCCTGGCTGCCTCCGCGTTGCCCGCCGTGCTCAAACGACGCGACCCGCTGCTGCTGATCGGGATTCCCCTGGCAATCACCACTATGCATGTTTGCTGGGGCTCGGCGTTTCTGTTCAGCGTCGTTCGTTCATCCAAATCGTGAGATAATAATTACTACGATGGCTTCCCCCAATTCGCTGCCGCGCCAACCCTACCGCCTGCGACCGACTGAACGTCAATCCACTCTGTTCATCGGCGATTTATTCGTGGCAAGTCTCTCGTTGCTGATCGCACTGTACTTGTGGGCAAACGGTCCAGAATGGTTTGGTTTTACCGTGTCCTTTCTGGAAGAGCGGGTTCCGGTCTGGTTTTATTTTTTGCCGCTGTTTTGGATGCTGCTCCTGACTGAATCGTACAGTCCGCGGCGCTCGAACATCCGCGCGGAGACCGTGCGCGAGATCTTCACCGCCGCGGCGGTCAGCCTAGGGATTTACCTGGTTATCTTTTTCCTCTCCGAACCGGATTCGCTCCCGCGACGGGCGATTGGCTATTTCATCATTGCAGTGGTGGTATTGACGCTGGCATGGCGTTTTCTGTATATTCGCTTGTTCACTGCATCATTGTTCCTGCGGCGGGTGTTAATTGTCGGCGCGGGGCGGTCGGGCAACGAACTGGTGCGGGTGATTAAAGAAACCTGGCCGCCGCCGTTTTTGTTGGTTGGATTAGTGGATGACGACCCGCAGAAAATTGGTGCGATAATCGACGGTTACACCGTGTTGGGCGGCAACGAAAAATTGTTCGACCTGGTTCAGGAATATCAGGTAACGGATCTGGTATTCGCTATTTCGGGGGCGATGAATCCGCAAATGTTCAGCCGCCTGTTGGATGCAGAGGAACAGGGCATTGAAGTCACCACCATGCCGGCAATGTATGAGGAATTACTGGGTAGAATCCCGATTTATCAACTCGAATCGGATTGGGTGTTGCGCTCTTTTGTCGATCAGGTTCATGCGGGTGGTTTCTTCGAGTTGGCAAAACGACTTTTAGATATTTTTGGTGGTCTGGTGGGTAGCTTGATTTTGCTGGTGACCATGCCGGTTATCGTATTGCTGATTTATGTGGATAGCGGTTTGCCCATTTTTTACCATCAGGTTCGCCTGGGAAAGAACGGCAAGCCGTATCGTATGCTCAAATTTCGTACCATGATTCAGGATGCAGAAAAGGACGGCATTGCCCGCCCGGCTACCAAGGATGATGACCGGGCTACTCGCATCGGCAGACTGTTGCGCAAGACCCACCTGGACGAAATGCCGCAATTCATCAACGTGCTGCGCGGTGAAATGAGCCTGGTGGGTCCGCGGGCGGAGCGCCCCGAGTTGGTCGAGGATCTGCAAAAGCACATTCCGTTCTATCGGGCGCGGTTGTTTGTCAAGCCGGGCTTAACCGGCTGGGCGCAGGTCAATTACGGCTATGCGTCCAATGCCGCTATGAATGCCATCAAACTGGAATATGATCTGTATTACATTAAGCGAAGAAGCATATTGTTGGATATTTTAATTCTGGTGCGTACCTTTGGAACGGTACTGGGTTTCAATATCCGTAATCGCTATGTATTGATGGGGGATGTAGTTCTGATCATCGTTTCGGTGATTGGGGCGTTGATTTTGCGTTTCGAGACCGGCCGCCTGTTCTTTGCCTATCTGTCCTTTGGCTGGTGGATGATCGGGGTTTCGCTGGTGATCAAGCCGGCGGTGTATTACCTCTTTGGGCTGTACCGGCGAATGTGGATGTATGCCAGTGTCGAGGAACTCAAACTGATCGTGATCGCAGTCAGCACGGCTTCCGTGGCAGTGGCGCTGATCATGCTGCTGCTGTTCAGCCTGGGCTATTCACCTGGCTATTTGCGCTCGGTTTTCATCATCGATTGGTTGTTGTCGCTGGTCATGGTGGGCGGACTGCGCTTCGCGGTGCGCTTCCTGGCTGAAACCAGCCGGCGGCTGAATGAAATGCAAGCCGGACGGGTCAAACGGGTTTTGATTGTTGGTGCCGGGGATGCCGGCGCACTGGTGGTCAAGGAGTTGCAGAAAAATCCGCAGCTCAACCTGATCCCGGTCGGTTTCCTGGACGACAATCCCACCAAGCAGCGCCAGCAAATCCACGGTATTCCAGTGGTAGGAACGCTGAACGAATTAACCCGCTCGCTGGAACGGCTGCGCGTGGACGAGGTGATCATCGCCATTCCCAGCGCGCCGGGGCGGATTGTGCGCATGGTGGCGGACGTGGCGCGTCTGAAAGGGATTCCCTTCCGAACCATGCCGGGTATTTACGAATTGCTTGGCGGACGGGTGAGCGTTAGCCGTCTGCGCGAGGTGGATATTACCGACCTGCTGCGACGTCAGCCGGCGCGGGTGAAAGAGGAATTGATCGGCAAAGTCCTTTCGGACAAAGTGGTGCTGGTCACCGGGGCAGGCGGCTCGATCGGCAAGGAATTGTGTCGTCAAATTGCCCGCTATAACCCAACCGAATTAATCATGTTGGGGCACGGGGAAAACAGCATTTTCGAGGCGCTGCTGGAGCTTAAAGACCATTTTCCCGCCCTTGCCTTTCGCCCGACCATTGCCGATGTACGCGACCGGATGCGCCTGAACCAGGCGTTCAACCAGTATCACCCGCAGATCGTGTTCCACGCTGCGGCGCACAAGCACGTTTCGCTAATGGAAGCCAATGTCGAGGAAGCGGTGACCAACAATATTCTCGGCACCCGCAACCTGGTTGACCTGGCGGGGGAGCACGGCGTCGAGCGGCTGGTGATGATCTCGTCGGACAAAGCCGTCCGCCCGGCAAACGTGATGGGCGGCACCAAACGCATCGCCGAAATGCTGGTGATCGATGCGGCGTTGCGCACCGGCAGTGCCTTTGCGGTGGTGCGCTTTGGAAATGTGCTCGGCAGCCGCGGCAGCGTGGTGCCGATCTTCAAACAACAGATCGCGCGCGGTGGTCCAATCACCATCACCCACCCGGACATGAAGCGCTATTTTATGACCATCCCCGAAGCGGTCTATCTGGTTCTGCAGGCGGGCGGGATGTGCCGCGGAGCGGAAACATTCGTCTTGAACATGGGGCAGCAGATCCGCATCCTTGACCTGGCGGAGGATTTGATCCGCCTTTCAGGACTGGAGCCGGGCAAGGATATCGAAATCGTGTTCACCGGTGCGCGCCCGGGTGAAAAACTGAGCGAGGATTTGTGGGACGATGGTTTCCAGTTCATCTCCACCGATCACCCGGATATTTTCCGCTCGGAAAACACGGAACCTATAGGTAGCGAGCGCTTATCCCGCATGGTGGATGAGCTGATCAAACTGGCGCGGGAAGGTTCCAACGAGGAAATCATACACCTGATGGACCAGATCATCCCTGGCGCGGTCATCCAGAGCACTCCACCCCCGGAAATTACCTCGATCATCTGATGCCAGTGCTTGACGTCACGCAATGGAACGAATTTCTCCACCAGCACCCATCCGCGCATCTGCTGCAAACCGCTGAGTGGGGGGAGTTGAAAGCCGCATTTGGCTGGCAGCCGGTACGCATTGGCAACGCTGCCAGCGGGGTGCAAATTCTGTTTCGCACACTGCCGCTCGGGCTGACGGTTGGGTATATTCCGAAGGGACCGGTTGGCGGGAATTGGGAGAGGCTGCTGCCGGAGATCGAATCGGTTTGCCGCAGCCGGCGGGCTGTTTTTTTGAAAATCGAACCGGACGCCTGGGAAGACGAGTCGCCGCCTCCATCCGTAGTCGGAAGACCTGCCAGCCCGGTGCAGCCGCGCCGGACGGTGGAAATCTGCCTGGACGGCGGCGAGGAGGATTGGC
>JBBIQB010000023.1:14383-26454 GCA_037442545.1 Bellilinea sp. | reverse complement strand
GCTGCACGAAATTGTGCGCCGGCGCAAGAAAAACCTGGGTTTTTCGGGACATTCCACCACCCACGATTTTCAAATCCTGGCAGCCGGGGGGGTAATCGACCGTTGCGATATTGCCTATGTGGTCGGGCTGGAAATGCGCGGGTTGTCGCCCAACGGGCGGCGGCTGATGGAAAGCGGGCAGGTGCGAACCGCCGAATGGAGCAATGCCGGGTTGGCATGGCGCTACAAAGCGGCGGCGATGGGGGTGCCGTTTCTGCCGGTGCGAACCATGCTGGGCAGCGACACGATGCGCTACAGTTCCGCCCAATTGATCGAGTGCCCCTTCACCGGTGCCACCTTGCTGGCGGTGCCGGCGCTTTACCCGGATGTGGCCATCATCCATGTCCACCAGTGTGATCTGTACGGCAACGCGCAAATCGATGGAATCAGCATTGTTGACCAGGATCTGGCGCGGGCTGCCCGGCGGGTGATCGTGACCACTGAGCGGCTGGTCAGCAGTGAGCAGATTCGCAGCCAACCCGGGCGTACCAGCATTCCCTTCTGGCTGGTGGATGCCGTTTGCCTGACCCCGTTTGGCAGTTACCCCGGGGAAATG
This sequence comes from Bellilinea sp., assembly GCA_037442545.1. Lineage (GTDB taxonomy): Bacteria > Chloroflexota > Anaerolineae > Anaerolineales > Anaerolineaceae > Bellilinea. Next base: position 25,859 of record JBBIQB010000023.1, on the reverse strand, counting down.
CCGTACGAATACACCTCGGATGAGCGGCATTTTGGTGAATGGCTAGAAGCTGAAAAAGACCCCGAAACCTTTGAGCGCTTTCTCGACCGGTATATTTACGGTGTCAAAAGCTTCGAAGAGTACCTGGAATTGATCGGCGGCTGGGCGCGTCTGGCGGAACTTCAACAGCAGGAACCCTTGAAGCGGTCACTTTGAAGCAGGAGAAGTGCATGGCAGCCAGTGGAGCATCGTATACCCTTCAGGAATTGATGATCTGTGCCGCAGCCCACTTGCTCGAAGATAACAAAACTGCGGTCATCGGCACCGGTCCGCCGCTGGCAGCGGCTATGTTGGCGCAAAAGACCCATGCGCCCAACCTGATCATCTTCTTCGAGGCGGGCAGCATGGCGCCCATCCTCGAAAAATTGCCCATCTCGGTGGCGGGTTCGCACACCCAGACACGGGCAATCCTGCACAGTGGCATGCTGGAGATCATGGAAACCTCGCAGCGCGGGCTGGTGGATTACACCTTTCTGGGCGGGGCGCAGATCGATCCGTATGGCAACTTGAATTCGACCCTGATCGGCTCGGATTATGCCCGTCCGGCGGTTCGCCTGCCGGGCAGCGGCGGGGCGAACGATTTTGCCTCCCTGTGCTGGCGAACGGTGGTGATCATTGCCCATGACCGGCGCAAATTCGTCCCCCAGGTCGATTTTATCACCTCGCCTGGCTATCTCGACGGTCCCGGCGCGAGAGAAACAGCCGGACTGCCGCGCGGCACCGGTCCCTACAAGGTCATCAGCACCCTGGCGGTGATGGGCTTCGACGAACACACCTGCCGGATGCGGGTTGAGTGTTTGCACCCCGGTGTGACCCGCGAGCAGGTAACCGCCAACACCGGATTTGAGCTGCCTTTTGCCGGCGATTTGCAGGAAACCCCCATGCCGACGGCGACGGAGCTGGAACTATTGCGCCGGGAGGTCGATCCGCTCGGCAGGATCATCGGCAAGCCTTAAGTTCTGAACCCGAATCGAAGGAGGATGACATGGATTTTCGCTGGAGCGAAGAGCAGGAACTGTTGGTGCAAAATCTGGAGGAACTGCTCCATAAAGAAGCGCCTGAAAGTCTGATGGCGGAGTTGGATGGGAAGAAGGAATTTCCGTACAAACCCTGGCAGGCGCTGGCGGATCATGGTATTCTGGCGCTGGGCATCCCGGAGGAGTACGGCGGCGTCCCGGCGGATATCCAGACGCTGACCCTGGTGTGCGAAACGCTCGGCGAGCACGCCCTGCCGCTGGGAATCATTTATTCGCTGGGGATCATCACCATCCGCGATATTCTTCAGTTCGGCTCGGAGGAAATCAAGCGCGAGGTACTGGGCGGCTTTGTTCAGGGCGATCCGCCGGTTGCGCTGGGAATCACCGAACCGCAGGCAGGCTCGGATGCCGCCGCGATGAAAACCACCGCCACCTTGGATGGCGAGGATGTCATCTTCAACGGGCAGAAGATGTATTGCACGCTTTCGCATCAGGCGCGCTATATCCTGCTGATGACCCGTGATGCGCAGGTCGAAAATCCCTATCAGGGCATTTCGATGTGGCTGCTGCCGACCGACACACCCGGACTGCGCTTCAATTACCTGAATAAAGTCGGCTGGTGGACGGTGCCGACCTATGAGGTGTTCATCGAGAATGTGCGCATGCCGCGTAAAAACCTGGTCGGCGGGATGAATCGCGGCTGGCAGCAGTTGATGGCAAATTTTGAGATCGAACGGTTGGCTTTGTGTGCCGCCTCGCTCGGCGCTGCAAAAGCAGCCTACCAGGATGCCGCCGCGTATGCCAACCAGCGCGTGCAGTTCGGTAAACCCATCGGTAGCTACCAGGCGGTGCAGCACATGATTACCGACATGGCCGTCCATATCGAAAACATGCAAAATTACATATACAAAGTTGCCTGGATGATGGATCAAAACTTGCCGGTGCGCTACGAGCACGCCATGTGCAAGCTATACGTCGCCCGCGCCTCGTTCGAGGTGATCGACACCGCCATGCAAATCCTGGGCGGGTTGGGCTATATGATGGAACACCGTGTCCAGCGCCTGTGGCGCGATATTCGCCTGATGCGGATCGGCGGCGGAAGCGACGAGATCATGTACAATATCGCTGCACCCCAGTTGCTTAAAAAGGCTTCCAGATAAGACACGCTTCAACACACAGGAGAATGGATGAACATCATCGTTTGTCTGAAAATCACACCCGACCCGGAAGATCTGGAAGTAGGGCGGGATGGGTCGATCTCCACCGAGCGGGCGGAGTGGACGATCGGCGGTTTCGATTTACCCGCGCTGGAGGCGGGTGTCCGGCTGGTCGAAGCGCACGGCGGCAAGGTGATTGTCCTGTGCGCCGGTCCCGCCGAGATCAACAATTCCAAGATCAAGAAGGACATTCTCTCGCGCGGAGCGGATGAACTGTACACCATCGTGGATGAAAGCCTGCGCCACGCGGGCACTGCCCGCACGGCTGCCGTGCTGGCGGCGGCGGTGCAGAAATTGGGCGAGGTGGATCTGGTCTTGTCTGGCGAGGGGTCGGCTGACCTGTACTTTCAACAGACTGGCGTGCAGGTCGGCGAACGGCTGGGGTGGATGACGATCAACGCGGTCAGCCAGATTGAGGTGGGGGCAAACGGTGCACTGGCAATCCAGCGCACGCTGGAGCAGGAGATCGAATTGCTGGAAGCAGCCCTGCCCGCCGCGATCGCGGTGACCAGCGATATTCACGAACCGCGCCTGGCTTCGATGCGCGAAATTCTCAAAGCCGGGCGTAAACCAACCTTCGAATGGTCACTGGCGGAGCTGGGGGTGGCAGACCTACCGGAAACGATCGATATTCTCAAGGTGGAAGCCCCGCCGCGGGTTGCGCGCAAGCAGGTGATGATCGAAGGTAGCCCGGAAGAAGCCGCCAAAGCCTTGCTGTCGCACTTACGTAAAGAAGGCGTGCTTTAGGAGGCGGACAATGAGTGATGCATCGCAAACCCTGGTCTATTCCGAAGATGAAAACCTGTTGTGTGAATTGATCGGCGCTGCGGGGGCGTTTCACCGCCCGGTGGCAGCCTTGGTTACCAGCCCCTCCGCGGAACAGCGGGCAGCCGAAGCCGGCGCAAACCTGGTCTATCGCGTGGAGCACATACCGGCGGGTACCCTGTCTGAAGACGTGCTGCCCACCCTGGCGAAACTGGTGCACGACTCGCTATTCGATGTGGTTTTGATCGGTTCGACTGTGCGCGGCAGGCTGGTGGCGGGACGGCTGGCAGCCCGCTTGAACACCACCGCTTTGACGGATGTCAAATCCTTTACGCTGGAGAGTGGCAGCATAACCATCCGGCATATGATCTTTGGCGGTGGAGCGGAACGGGTGGAACGCAGCCTGAGCCCGGCCGTCATTCTGACCATTGGGGCGGGCATGTTCGATGCACCGCCAGCCCAGCCCGGGCGGAAGGCGGAGACGACCCCGCTGGAGTTCGTACCGCCAGAAAAACAAGCCGTGCTGCGCGAGCGCAAAGCGCTGCCGCCCGCTTCGGTCAACCTGGCGGTTGCCAAACGGGTGGTGTGCCCGGGCAGAGGCATTGCCAAACAGGAAGACCTGGCAATGGTGAATGACCTGGCGCGCGCCTTGGGGGCAGAAGTTGCCTGCACCCGCCCGCTTTCTGAGGGTCTCGGCTGGCTGCCACGCGAGCGTTATATCGGTATTTCCGGCGCGAACATTAAGTCGGACCTGTACCTTGGGCTGGGTGTATCAGGTCAGGTGCAGCATACCGTGGGAATCAGCGGCTCGCGGATTGTGGTGGCGGTCAACCGCGATGCCAATGCGCCCATCTTCGAGCAAGTGGACTACGGCATCGCGGCGGATTTGTACGCAGTGGTTCCAGCGCTCATACAAGCGCTGCGCGAGCATTGAGATGAGCGAAGAAAAACTGGATGCTATTGTAGTCGGCGCAGGTGTGGCGGGTTGTACGGTGGCGCTGCTGCTCGCCCGTCAAGGACTGGAAGTTGCCCTGATCGAACGGGGTACGTTTCCGGGCAGCAAGAATCTGTCGGGTGGTGTGCTCTACGGGCAGGTGCTCCACCAAGTCATCCCGAATTTCTGGGAACAAGCCCCAGTCGAGCGGCTGATCACCAACCAGGTGGTCACGTTTCTGAGCGATGATTCGGCGGTCAGTCTGGATTACAAATCGCAACGTTTCAACCAGCAACCTTACAATGCCTTCAGTGTGCTGCGCTCCAGGTTCGACCGCTGGCTGGGCGACCAGGCGGAATCTGCCGGCGCGATGCTGGTGCCGGGCATCAAGGTCGAGCAGATCATCCAGCGCGAGGGCAGGGTGGTTGGCATTGCAGCCGGCGGCGAGGACATGTACGCCGATGTGGTTATCGCCGCGGACGGCGCCAATTCGTTCCTGGCGCAGCAAGCCGGTTTGCGCGAACGCCTGCCGGAGGAGCATGTTGCGGTTGGCATCAAGGAAGTGGTCGCCCTGCCGCGCGAGGTGATCGAGGAGCGCTTCAACCTGCAAGGCGGCGAAGGCTGTGCGTACAACCTGGTGGGTTCAGCCACCCAGGGCATCGCCGGGGGTGGCTTTCTGTACACCAACCTGGACAGCATTTCGCTCGGGCTGGTCATCCAGCTCGGCGATCTGGTTCGCCAGCAAAAGAAAGCCGCCGAGGTGTTCGACCAGTTCCTGGCGCACCCGCTGATTGCCGCGCTGATCCAGCATGGGAAAGTGCTGGAATACGGTGCTCACCTGGTGCCGGAAGGCGGACTGGGAATGATGCCGCGCCTGTATACCGATGGCATGTTGGTGGTGGGCGACGCTGCCGGAATGACGATCAACAACGGCTTTTGGGTGCGCGGAATGGATCTGGCAATTGGTTCGGCGATTTGCGCCGCCGAGACGGTGCTGGCGGCGCGCCAGCAGGCGGATTTCAGCGCGGCTGGGTTGAGCCTGTACGCGAAGAAGCTGGACGAGAGTTTTGTCATGGCGGATTTGCGCACCTACGCGCGCGCGCCACATTTCATGCAAAGCGAACGCCTGTACGCCGCCTACCCGCAGCTGCTGGCGGATATTCTATATGAAATTTACCATCAGAACGGTCAGCCCAACCAGCACCTGATCCAGATTGCCCGTCGCGCGATTCGGGACGGTAATCTTTCCTGGCTGGATTTGCTTAAAGACGGCTGGAACGGAGCACGCGCCTTATGAAACCTTTATCGGTTAGCGAAAAATTAGCCCTCAACAAATACGAACTTGACGAAGACAACCCGCACATCATCGTACACAATGAAGTATGCACCCAGCAATGTGTGCTCAAAGCCTGCCTGTTCGTCTGCCCGGCAAACGTGTACAGCGAGCAGGACGGCAAGATCGTTGCCGACTGGGCGGGCTGCCTGGAATGCGGCACCTGCAAGGTGGCCTGCCCGCCGCAGGCGCTGCACTGGGAATACCCGCGCGGCGGGTTTGGTGTCATTTACCGCCAGGGGTGAAGATCGGGGCAGTGCTGGTACATCCCGATAAAAATTTGTAAGGAGGCGCGTGTGGATATCCTTGCCTCGAGTGTCGACCGCAACAGTCAGGAGTATCTTGCCAACCAGGAGCATAACCGCCGGCTGGCGGAGGATTTGCGCCGCAAGATCGCCCAGGCGTGCCAGGGTGGCGGCGAACGCTACCGCCAGCGGCACGAGTCGCAGGGCAAATTGTTCGTGCGCGAGCGGATCGAACGGCTGCTCGATCCTGGCTCGCCTTTTCTGGAATTATCCCCACTGGCTGCCTGGGAAATGTACGATAACATGTCGCCCGGTGCCGGGCTGGTGACCGGCATCGGACGGGTGGCTGAACGCGAAGTGATGATTGTTGCCAACGATGCCACGCTCAAGGGTGGTACCTACTTCCCGGTGACCACTCGCAAACACCTGCGCGCCCAGCAGATCGCCGAGGAAAATTACCTGCCGTGCATCTACCTGGTCGATTCGGGCGGCATTTTCCTGCCCATGCAGGATGAGGTCTTCCCGGACGTGGATGATTTTGGGCGCATCTTTTACAACCAGGCGCGCATGAGCGCCAAAGGTATCGCCCAGATTGCGGTGGTGATGGGATCGTGCACGGCGGGCGGGGCGTACGTGCCGGCGATGAGTGATGAAACCATCATCGTCAAAGGCGTCGGAACGATTTTCCTGGGCGGTCCACCGCTGGTCAAAGCTGCCACTGGCGAGGATGTCAGCGCCGAGGAACTGGGCGGCGCAGATGTACATACCCGCCGCTCCGGCGTGGCGGATCATTTTGCCGAGGACGATGACCACGCCCTGGAGATCTGCCGCAACATCGTCGAGCATTTGCCTTGCCGCGGCGGCAGGCGGACGCCAACCTGGCTGGACGGGTTGGACGTTACCCCGCCGGAAGAGCCGCTGTACCCGGCGGAGGACATTTACGGCATTCTGCCCGCCACCTTTCGCAAAACCTACGACGTGCGCGAGTTGATCGCCCGTCTGGTGGACGGAAGCCTTTTTCGCGAATTTAAAGCCCGCTACGCCACCACCCTGGTGTGCGGCTTCGCGCGCATTCATGGCTACCCGGTCGGCATTCTGGGTAACAACGGGGTCTTGTTCAGCGAAAGCGCGCTGAAAGGTACCCATTTCATTGAATTGTGCGACCAGCGCGGTATTCCGCTGCTGTTCCTGCAAAACATCACCGGTTTTATGGTCGGCAAGGATTACGAAGCCGGTGGGATCGCCAAGGATGGCGCCAAGATGGTTCATGCCGTGTCCAACGCCAGCGTGCCCAAATTGACTGTGCTGATGGGTGGTTCCTTTGGAGCGGGCAATTACGGCATGGCAGGACGCGCCTTTGGTCCGCGCTTCCTGTGGATGTACCCCAATGCGCGCATCAGCGCGATGGGCGGTGAGCAGGCTGCCAATGTCTTGTTGACGGTCAAGCAGGATCAACTGGCGCGCGAGGGCAAGCCGCTGCTCAACCCGCAGGAAGCCGAAGCCTTCAAGCAGCCGGTGCTGGAGGAGTACGAACGCAGCGGTCACCCGTATTACTCCAGCGCGCGGCTGTGGGATGACGGCATTCTCGACCCGGTGGAAACGCGCCAGGTGCTGGCGCTGGCGCTTTCGGTGGTGTTGAACGCGCCGCGTGACGAAGGCCGGTTCGGTGTGTTCCGCATGTGAAGCGGCGGAGAGGAAAGCGATCATGTTCCGCAAAATACTGATTGCCAATCGGGGCGAAATCGCGGTACGGGTGCTGCGCGCCTGCCGTGAGTTGGGGATAGGCAGCGTGGCGCTCTATTCGGATGCCGACCGGCGCGGGCTGCATGTGCGCATAGCCGACGAAGCCGTGTGGATCGGCGAAGCACCGGCTTCCCAATCCTATCTAAACGGCGAACGCATCATCCAGGCGGCGCTGGACTGCGGCGCCGAAGCCATTCACCCGGGCTACGGGTTTTTGGCGGAGAACGCCGAATTTGCCCGCGCGGTTGCGCAGGCGGGACTGGTTTTCATCGGTCCGCCGCCGGAGGCGATCCACGCCATGGGCGATAAGGGGCGCGCCCGCGAGCAAATGCTGCGCAGCGGCGTGCCGGTGGTGCCTGGTTACCAGGGTGCCGATGAGGATAACTTGCTGGTGGAGAAGGCGGTGGAAATCGGTTTTCCGCTGCTGGTCAAGGCGGCCGCGGGCGGCGGCGGCAAAGGGATGCGCGTGGTGCGCCGGGCGGAGGACGTGTCCGATGCGCTGGCAGCCGCGCGGCGCGAAGCCCGGCATGCCTTCGGCGATCCGCGCCTGATCCTGGAGCGTTACATTGCCAACGCCCACCACGTCGAATTCCAGGTGCTTGCCGATGGACACGGTAACGTGATTCACCTGTTCGAGCGCGAGTGCTCGGTGCAGCGCCGCCACCAGAAGATCATCGAAGAAACCCCTTCGCCGCTGCTCGATGAACAGCTGCGGGCGGAAATGGGCGCGGCGGCGGTGGCGGCTGCCCGGGCGGTTGGCTACCAGAACGCCGGAACGGTTGAGTTCATCGTCGATTCGCACACCCGCCAGTTCTATTTTCTCGAAATGAACACCCGCCTGCAAGTTGAGCACCCGATCACTGAACTGGTGGCGGGGGTCGATCTGGTGCACTGGCAGTTGCGTATTGCCAGCGGCGAGCGCCTGACCCTGGCGCAAGCGGCGCTCAACCAGCGCGGACATGCCATTGAGTGCCGACTGTATGCCGAGGACGCCGCCAACCAGTTCCTGCCTGCCATCGGCACGCTGCTGCGCTTTATCGAGCCCAAAGGTCCCGGTGTGCGCGTGGATGCCGGCTATTCCAGTGGGGACGCGATTACCATCCATTACGACCCTCTGGTGGCAAAGATCATCGTCTGGGCGGAAGACCGCCCCAAAGCCATCCAGCGGGCGCGATCCGCGCTGCGCGAGACGGTCCTGCTGGGGGTGACCCACAACGGGGCGTTCTTGCAGGACGTGCTGGCGAGCGCAGCCTTCCGGCAAGGTAGCATGCACACCACCTGGATCGAGGAATATTTTGCTGGCTGGCAGGAGCCGCAGTGCGAACTGCCGCCGGAGGTGCTGGCAGCCGCCGCGTTGACACACTTTCAGCAAACTGCCAACGGCGTGGCAGTTGCGCCGCCGGCGGCGGACGGCAGGGATGTGTACAGCCCGTGGCGGATTGCCAATGGTTTCCGACCGGGCAGGTGAGTGGAAAGGGAACGCGATGCGATACCGGTTCGAATCACAGGGTCAGGTGTACCAGGTGGCGCTGGAACGGCGCGGGCAGGTTTACCAGGTCGAAATTCACGGCAGGCTGCATGAACTGGAAGTGCTGGATGCGCAGCCGGGCGTGCTCAGCCTGCGCTTCGAGGACCGCCCGCTGGTGTTGTATTGGGCAACGGACGGCGAGCGCAAATGGATTTCGCTGGACGGCTGCACTTACCGCCTGGGGCGACCCGCGCCGCGCCGGGCAAGGGCAGCGGGTGACGGCGAGCACGCGCAGCAGATCCTCGCGCCCATGCCGGCTCAAATCCGCGCCGTTTACGTGCAGCAGGGAGATACGGTCGAAAAAGGGCGCACCCTGCTGCTGCTCGAAGCGATGAAAATGGAAATGCAAATCAAAGCCCCCCAAGATGGAACCATTAGCCGCCTGGCAGTGAAAAACGGACAAACGGTCGAGAAGGAGCAATTACTGGTCGAAATGGGAGGAGCAGGCGATGCCGGGTAAATATTACGACGATTTGCAGGTGGGTATGCGCATCCAACATGTCAACGGGCGCACGATCACCGAGATGGACAACACCCTGTTCAGCGTGCTGACGATGAACCCCCAGCCGCTGCATTTGAATGAAGATTTTGCCCGCCGCACGGTGTTCGGACAGCGCATCGTCAACGGGCTGCTGACCCTCAGCCTGGCGGTTGGGCTGACCGTTGCCGACCTGACCGAAGGGACAGTGGTTGCCAACCTGGGCTACGAGCGGGTAGTGCATCCCAACCCGGTCTTTCACGGCGACACGATTTACGTGGAGAGTGAGGTGCTGGAGATGCGCGAATCGCGCTCCCAGCCCGACCGGGGTATTGTGCGTATGAAGCATATTGCCCGCAAACCGGATGGCACCGTGGTGGTCGAGGTCGAACGCACGGCGTTGTTTCTCAAGCGCCCGCCCGGCGACCCCACGATTTAAAAGTACAAAACACTTCAATCTATCTCAACCCTTATAACCAGGAGAAGCCATGCGAGCCAGAAGAGCCATGTTATACGTTCCCGGCGATGACGAGCGCAAAGTTGTCAAAGCCGCCGGATTGCGCGCCGACAGCGTTTGCCTGGACATCGAGGACGGAGTGGCGGTGAACCGCAAGGCAGCCGCGCGCGAACAGATCGCCAACGTCCTGCACCGTCTGGATTTTGGGCGTTCGGAACGGCTGGTGCGCATCAACCCGGCTGGCAGCGGGCTGGAAGCGGACGACTTGGACGCAGTACTGCCGGCGCACCCGGACGGCATCGTTTTGCCCAAGGTGGAACATCCCGATTCGCTGCGCTGGGTGTCGGCGAAGATTTCCGCCGCCGAACGGCAATACGGTTGGCAGCCCGGCGCGATTGCACTGCTGGTCCTGATCGAGACCGCGCCGGGGGTGGTCAACTTGAAAGAGATTTGCGCCGCGGATGCCCGCCTGCAGGGTTTGATCTTCGGCGCGGAGGACCTGGCGGGCAATATTGGCGCGGTGCGCACCCGCGCCGGGTGGGAGATCTTCTACGCGCGCAGCGCGGTGGTCATTCACGCGGCGGCGTTCGGGTTGCAGGCAATCGATATGGTATGGATGGATTTGCACGACCTGGACGGGCTGCGCGAAGAGTCATTGCAGGGCGCGGGCATGGCGTACACCGGCAAGCAGATCATCCATCCCAACCAGGTTGAGCCGGTGCAGGCAGCCTTTACCCCCAGCGAGGCAGCCGTAGCCGCCGCGCGGCGGGTGATCGAAGCCGCTGCTGCCCACCAGCAAGCCGGCAAAGGCGCCTTTGCCCTGGACGGCAAGATGGTCGATGCGCCGGTGGTCAAAGCCGCCGAACGCGTATTGGAACGGGTGCGCGCGGCGGGCATGGTCGATTAACCCGCGCGGCGCGATCAGGTTTTTGTGCTGCGGCGTACCACGATCAGGGCAATATCATCCGAGCGCCCGGCGTTGCCGGCAAACTGGTGCACCTCGTCGCGGATGGCACAGTGGATTTCCGCAGCAGGCAGGTGAGCGTGCGCCAGGGCAATGTCCAGCAGGCGCTCCTCGCCGAAGAAATCGCCGCGTTCGTTCTGGGCTTCGGTGATGCCGTCGGTGTAGAGCAGCAGCACATCGCCGGGATTGATGCGCGCCGTCTTTTGCGTCCAGCGCGCCTGTTCGGAGACGCCCAGCGCCATGCCGGTCGTCTTCAAGGCGCTGAGTGACTGTTTGCCCTTGTTGTTGGTGCTGATGATATAGCCCGGCGGATGCCCGGCGTTGGAGAAATTCAACCGCCCGGTGAGCGGCTCCAGAATGCCGAAGAAAGCCGTCACGAACATGTTGCCGCGCGTGTCAGAGAGGATGCGCTCGCTGACCGCGCCCATGGTGATGGCGGGCAGAGTCGGGAAGCGTATGGCGTAGGTGCGGAAGAGCGTGCTGGTGAGCGCCATGAACAAGGCGGCGCCCATGCCCTTGTCGGACACGTCGGCGATGACGATGCCAGTCTTGTGGCTGGAGAGCGGGATGAAATCGTAAAAGTCACCCGATGTTTCGCGCGCCGGCTCCAGGCAGGTGATAATCTCCCAGCCAGTCAGATGAGGCGGTTCTTCCGGCAGAATATCCGCCTGAATTTTGCCCGCCATTGCCAGTTCGCGGCTGGCGAATTGCTCGGCTGCGTTTGAGGGCGCGCCGCGCGCCGAGGCAAAGGCGCTGTCCCAATCCTGCTGGTTTTCCGCCAGGGTGTGGTGGCTGA
>JBBIQB010000023.1:0-14373 GCA_037442545.1 Bellilinea sp. | reverse complement strand
GGGCATTTCCTGATCATCCGTTTCGTGGAGCGGGGGCAGGTCGTGGTCAACCTGGATCAACGCAGATTTGAATTCGTCCTCGCTCACGTCGCGCGAGAACAGGTAGAGGGGGATGTTTTCGAACTCCTCCAGGTCGAAGGTCTCTTCCGGGCAGTCGACCAGCAGAACAATTTTCATGGCGGGCCACAGCGCGTGGATTTCGGTGACGATGTGCTGCGCCTGATCGGGCGAATTCTTGAAATCCAGCAGCACCAGGGTTGGCTGGGTCATCTTGCACAATTCGACGATCTCGACCACGCTCTGGGCTTCCCCGACCAGCTGGAAACCTTTGATGCCCAGCGTCAGGGCAGCCAGCCCTTTGCGGAAAATGGCTTGATCGGAAGCCAGCGCGACCCGGGCGGCGGATTTGAGCGCACTCATTCGCTCACCGGAGAACCCGCCGTCTTCCAATAATGGGAAATAATGGCACAACTGCCTTGGTGTGTCTGCTTCATGGGCTTACCCGTGTCTATTATACCTGTGAAAACCCGATTCGCGCTTCTCCCATCGGACAGGATCAGCCAAACAGGCGGGTGGATAAAGCGGTTAAGAGCACCGGGCGCTTCGGACAGGTTAAGAAAAAATTATCGAATGATCAAAGGGCTAGAAATTATGTATAATAGATAAAGATAATCAAAGAATAATCGAAAGGGAGGTGACCACGCATTTTTTTGACGCACAACGCCAGATGAACAGCAGGCAAAACGGACGATTGTGTTTGAGAATCAAAATTTACTCGACCAAAGGAAGGAAATAATGAAAACGTTGGGAAGTAGGATTTTAGTCCTGTTGGTGATCGTTTCATTGACTCTCAGTGTTTTACCTGCCGGCATGGCGCAGGCGAGCCAGCCGCGCGTATCCTTTTGGCTGACCATTCTGCACAACAACGACGGCGAGTCGGACTTGATCGACTTGGGCAGCGGTTTGGCTGATTTTGGCGGCGCGGCGCGCTTCAAGACGCTGGTCGACCGTCTGAAATGGGAGGCGCTGCATGGGACTCCTGCACCAGCCCAGCCTTCGGCGCGCAGCGTGATCATGGTCTCCTCCGGGGACAACTTCCTGGCTGGACCGGAATTCAACGCCAGCTTGCAAAAGGGAATTCCTTTCTACGACACGATTGCGATGGACCTGATCGGCTACGATGCCGTCGCCATTGGCAATCATGATCTCGATTTCGGTCCGGATGTGCTGGCGGACTTCATCAGCGGTTACCAGCACACCCGCCCGCCCTATTTGAGCGCCAACCTGGATTTCAGCCGCGAGCCGCGTTTGCAGGCGTTGGTCAATCAGCGGCGCATTGCTGCCAGCACAACGGTGAAGACTCCTGCCGGACGGGTGGGCATCATTGGCGCGACCACGCCGATGCTGCCGTTCATCTCCAGCCCACGCAATATCAGAGTCAACGACATGGTGGTTGAGGCGATTATGCGCGAAGTCCAGCGTTTGCAGGCGATGAACATCAACAAAATCATCCTGATCAGCCACCTGCAAAGCATCCGAGAAGACCTGGACATGGTACCCTACCTGTCGGGGATCGATGTGATCATCGCCGGCGGCGGGGATGAAGTTCTAGCAAATCCGGGCAACCTGCTCGTGCCGGGTGATGATAGCCACATCTTTGGTTCGTACCCGTTGTGGGCTGCCGACGCCAGCGGCGTGCAGGTGCCGGTGGTGACCACTGCCGGCAGTTATGCCTACGTTGGGCGCTTGATCGCGGGCTTCGACAAAGCCGGCAACCTGCTGCGCATCGATGAGCGTTCCGGTCCGGTGCGCGTGGCGGGCGGCAATCAGCCCGATGCGGTGCCCGCCGACCCGCAAGTACAGGCGTTGGTGGTGGATCCGCTGGTAGCCGCCCTGAATGAGATGGGCAGCCATGTCATCGGCAGCAGCGAAGTCGCGCTGGACGGGCTGCGCGGCAACGTGCGCACGCGCGAGACCAACCTGGGCAGCCTGGTGGCAGACGCGCTGCGCTGGCAGGCAACCCAGCTGGCGGGCGTGTATGGTGTCCCCGTGCCGCAAGTCGCTTTGCAGAACGGCGGTGGAATCCGCAACAACACCATTCTCCCGGCGGGTAACCTGACCGAATTGGATACCTTCTCGGTGCTGCCGTTCCCCAACTTCGTCTCGGTGGTGCAAGGCGTCACTCGCGAGCAGTTCAAGGAAATTTTGGAAAATGCGGTCTCGCGGGTGGAGCGCGTTGACGGCCGCTTTGCCCAGATTTCCGGCTTCCGCTTCACCTGGAATCCGGCCGGCACCGCCCAGGTGCTGGATGCAGATGGCAACGTCACCACGGTGGGTTCGCGGGTGGTCAATGCCATGCTGGATGACGGCACGGTAATCATTGCCGACGGCAGCGTGCTGCCCGGTGCGGCATTGACCGTGGCAACGATCGATTTCCTGGCGCGCAGCGGTGACCAGTATCCCTTCCGCGGCGTTCCATTTACCACGGTTGGCGTGACCTACCAGCAAGCCCTGCAGAATTACATCCAGAGCGGGCTGGGCGGGGTGGTCAGCGCGGCGCAGTACCCCGAAGGCGGCGGCGGGCGCATTACCCGGCTGCCGTAGCCAGACAAATCGGGACAGGCTGTTTATCGTTGTAGCGTTGATTCGATTGAACCGGATCACTCCCGTTAGCAGGCTGGAAACGGGAGTGATCCCTTTCCGTTAATGGCAGGTGAAACATGCGACATAGGATTGCCTTGATCATCCTCGCGGCGGCGCTGGCAGCCGGATTGCTCTTCGCCGGGGCGCGGCCGGTTAGCAGCCAGCCGGTGAACCAGGAGGAGATTTGCCGCCGCCCGTTCGAGCCGGTCGCCGCCCCGCTGACCGAGTTGGGCGGACAGGAATACGTGCGCATGGACGGGACGCCCACCGGTTTTCGCGGCGGCTTGTACCCGGATGGCAGCAACCAGCCCCCGGAGGCGCACCTGGAAGCCGGGCTGCGCCTGGCAGGCGATATCCAGCCGCTGGATGTCAACGGGCAGCCCGACCCGCAAAAGGGGCGCATCCTGTTCATCTCGCTGGGTATGTCCAACACCGGGGCGGAGTTCGACGCCTTTTCCCAATTGGCGCAGCAGACCAAAGGGCTCAACCCGCGCGTGCTATTGTTCAACGGCGCGCTTTCCAGCCAGACCGCCGACCGCTGGCTGGAAGCGGATGCGCTTGCCTGGCAGGAGATGGAACGCAAGATTAGCGGGTACGGGTTTTCCAATTTGCAGGTACAGGCTGCCTGGATCAAGCAAACCCTGACTGGCGGGGGCGAATTTCCGCAAAAAGCCCAGGCGCTGCAAGCCGATCTGGAGGTGATCGTGCGCCACCTGAAACAAAAATTCCCCAATCTGAAGATCGTCTATCTTTCCAGCCGCACCCGTTCGTACACCTACTGGCGCGGCTTGAGCCCGGAACCGCTGGCGTACGAAACCGGCTTTGCGGTCAAGTGGCTGATCGAGAAACAAATCAATGGCGAACCGGACTTGAACTTCGACCCGCAAAAGGGGGCGGTGGTCGCGCCGTACCTGACCTGGGGACCCTACCTGTGGGCGGACGGGCAGAACCCGCGCGCCGACGGGCTGGTCTGGCTGCCGGAGGATATGACCGGCGACTGCACCCATCCTTCCCGCCAGGGGGCTGACAAGGTGGCGCAACTGCTGCTGGCGTTCTTCAGCCAGGAGGGCAGCTCGCGCACCTGGTTCCTGGCAGGGCAAGCCACCCCTCAGCCAGCGCCAACCCGCGAGCCAAGCCCGACCCTTCCCCTTCCCAGCGCAACGTCTGCGCCGCTCCAGCCCAGCCCAACGGCCCCGCCCACGCGTACCAGCCCGCCCGCCGCGGCAACGGCTGCCCCGCCCGCGGCGCAATCCAGTCCGGCGGTGGTATGGATTGGCGGCGGCTTGATCGGGCTGGGGATTGCCGCCGGGTTGGCGGCGCGCGCCTTGCGGCGGCGGGCTTGATCGGCATCTGCCCGGACGAACTGGATATATTCGACATAATTTATAAAAAATTTATAAAAAATGATTGCCCACCCATCGTTTATGATTATAGCAATCCAGACGGATCGAGCCGCCCTGGCGGCAAATTAACCATCCATACCGGTAGGTGAGTGCGGCAGCCACCCTTGATTTCGCGCGGTGAACAACTCAGGGGGAAAGGAAAAAAAGCGCTCGTTCCGGGCTGGGAAGCACAGGTGCGAAGCAAAGGGTGACCGATGACATTCTTGACCCGTAAAGGAATTGGACGCTGGATTTTGATCCTGGCATTGGTGGGCGGACTGGCGCTGGCGGTAGTTGGGCAGACCGTGCGCGGCGACGGCGCCGCCGGTTTTGCGCTGCACTTCGACGGCACGCACGATATGGTCGAACTAGACAAGACCGACACCATGTTCCTGGACAGTTGGCGCGAAACGAAGACGGTCAGCCTGTGGGTCAAGCCGGACGGGGCGGGCGATTGCGAGGTCATCAACGGTATTCCCCGAATTACACCGGGAAATTGCGACAATATTTTCGGCGATTTCGCCCGCTGGTGGGGCATTTCGCAGGGACCCACCCAGTACTGGGTGTGGATGGCTTGCTGTGACGAACCACGCACACCCGGCCAACAAGTATGCCCGGAAGTGGGCGGCATTCCAAACAAGAATACGATCAAAAACATCGCCTTCAGTTACACCATCGATCAGTGGACGCACATTGCCATGGTGCACGAAAACAACACCCTGACCGCCTACAAGAACGGCTCGCCGGTCGGGTCGTTCAGCTGTTTTTCGACCGCGCAGCCGCCGGCGGATCCGA
The DNA here is from genome assembly GCA_037442545.1 of Bellilinea sp. Classification (GTDB taxonomy): domain Bacteria; phylum Chloroflexota; class Anaerolineae; order Anaerolineales; family Anaerolineaceae; genus Bellilinea. The sequence continues at coordinate 9,553 of JBBIQB010000023.1, read as the reverse complement.
TCCTGTACTTTGGCGGAATGATCAAGTTTGATAGCAGCCCGCAGCAACGACACGCCATCTGGGGATTTGGTGGGCAGATTGACGAACTGCGCCTGTACTCGATTGGCTTGACCCAGCAGCAAATCCAGGATACCCTGCAGGTCGAGCTGGTCGGCAACGAGCCCGGGCTGGTGGCGTACTACCGCATGTCGGACGGCAGCGGGCTTTCCGTGAGCGATGACAGCAGCAACAATTTCACCGGCGACTTGATGGACGGCACAACCAACGTGCCCGGCAACGGCACGCCGCCGCAGTGGGGCACCTCCGGGGCGTTCGATACTCCTCCGCAGGTGGATGTGTTGATATTCCTGCCGATGGTCAACCGCTAACAGATTTTACGGAGTGAGCGTGTTTGGAGCGCTCCCTTCCGCTTGAGCGGGATGCATACCCGCGCTTCAGGCTTCCACTTTGACGCCGCGCCAGAACGCGATGTAGTCCTTGATCTGCTTGGCGGCTTCCTTCGGCGCCGGGTAATACCAGGCGGCGTCCTTGTTGACCTGACCGTTGACATCCACGTTGTAATAACTCGCCTCGCCCTTCCACGCGCAAATGGTGTGCGTTTCGCTCGGCTTGAAATGCTGCCAGTTGACCGCCGCAGGCGGGAAGTAATGGTTGCCTTCGATCACAATCGTCTGGTTACTTTCGGCAAGGATGGCGCCGTTCCAGGTTGCTTTTGCCATGCTATCCTCCAATCAAAGTGGTCAGGAATGGAACAGTTTTTCCCCGGCGCGCACCGCCACCGGCAGACGGTTCTCCGCGGGGGTCAGCGGGCACGACCAGTCGTCGTTGTAGGCGCAATACGGGTTGTAGGCAAGGTTGAAATCCACCACAAACGCGCCATCGGGCAGGATTTCCGGTTCAAGATACCGCCCGGCAGGATAGGTTTCGCTGCCCGCCAGAGCATCGACAAAGGGCAGGAAATAGCCGTACTGGTTGCCGTACAGGGTCAGTTCGACGCGTTGTCCTTCGATTTCCAGTTGAAATTTACCCAGGCACACGTAGCGCTGAACGTCGCCGGTGTTGGTTTGAATCTCCACCACCTTGCGATCGGGAAACGGCTGCAATTGGGTTTCGAAGCGCAGCGCCGGGTTGGGCGGGAAATACTTCAAGCCCGCAAAGTCCGTTTTTTGACCGGAATGCAGCGGGCTTTGCGGATCGCGGGCAAAAAATTCATCTTTATCTGTGCGAATGGACGAGTAATCGATCATGGCATCTCCACCTTTATTTATATCGGAGAGCGGGCTGCAAACTCAAGGGGCGCGCCTGCAAACCTTGTACAGGCGGGGCGCCTTTCAGCCCAAACACCGGGCTTCGCAAGGACCTTTGGCTGTGTGCATACTGACCCAAATTGATGTACATTGGACGCGCTGCGGGGCGGATTCCTTACCGCCGTGGTTTACAGGTTCAGCCAGCGGGCGGACAGGGCGGGTAAATCGCGCAGTGAGCCGATGTGCACCTTGCATTCGGGCAGCGAACCAATGAAGGATTTACCGTACTGCTTGCTTAGAATGCGCTTGTCGAGGATGACCACTACGCCGCGGTCGGACTGGGTGCGGATCAGGCGTCCAAAGCCCTGGCGGAAGCGCAAAATGGCTTCGGGCAGCTGGTATTCGTTGAAGGGATCCTCGAAGGTCTCGGAACGGGCGGCGATGATCGGGTCGGAGGGGACGTCGAAGGGCAGTTTGACAATCACCAGCACCGACAGGGCTTCGCCGGGGATGTCTACCCCCTCCCAGAAGGCGCGCGTGCCGAGCAGCACGGCTTTTTCACTTTCGCGAAAATTTTCCAGCAAGGTGTTGGCGGACGCGCCTTCGCCCTGTTCATAGATCTGGATGCCGGCTTCCAGCAGGGAGGACGCGATGGCTTGTGAGGTGCGGCGCAGCTGTGCGTACGAGGTGAACAATACCAACATGCGCCCGCCGCTGGCTTGCGCCAGCCGCGCCAGGGATTGTTCCACCGCGCGCTGGTAGCCGTTGACGTCAACCGGTTCGGGAATGTCATTGGCGATGAACAGCAGCGTCGAGGATTCGTAATCGAACGGTGAGCCGAGCACCAGTTCATCGGCTTCGTCAGCGTTGAGGCGCGAACGCAGGTAGTTGAATTCCCCTTGGGCGGTCAGCGTTGCCGAGGTGAGGATAATACTGTTCTTTTCGTGCCAGAGATATTTTTCCATCAACGGACCGATGTGCAGCGGGGCGATCTGCAAGGCGAGGCGGTTGCCGTTGGGTTGTATTTCCACCCAGTAAATTGCCGCCGGGTCAGGCTGGGAAACCATCCCGTTCAGATAGGTTTGGGCTTCGCTCAGACGGCGGTGGATGCTGGCAAGATTGCCGAGTGAATCTTCCAGGTCGTCGCCAAGCCGTTCGAAACCCTGGCTGATGTTGGTGTGCATATCCGCCACCAGGTTGAGCAGCAGTCCCATCGTCTCACTGGCGGAGTCCCAGCAGATTTCCACCTCTGTCCAATCGGGCAGGGTGCGGGTGGCTGGCAAAATGCGCACCTGCTGCCCGTACATGCCAACCGGCTTGCCCTCGCGGATGCTTTCCAGGAACAGTTCGATGCTGCGCAGAAACTGGTTCAGGTCGTAATCCAGGCGGAATGCCAGGTCGGTGACGCGCTGGACGGTTTGCTGCAACACCGCGAAGTCGGAAGGGCGCAGCACTTCGCGCAGCAAGGTGACCAGCCTGCCGAGCACCCCGCTGGACAAACTGCCCAATTCGCGCAGCAGGCGTGCCAGGTCATTCTGCGTGACGCGGAAACTCAGCGCGTTGGTCGAAGCGGCTTCCATGTGGTGACCTTCGTCCACAATCAGGTACTGGTAATCGGGCAGGACGCGGTTGCCGGTGACGACATCCGAAAGCAGCAAGGCGTGATTGACAACGATCAGGTGCGAACTTTGCGCGTTCAGGCGCGAACGGTAAAATGGGCATGCGCCGCCCATCCGGCTGACGCACACCTCGGTTTTACAACCCTCGTCCTCAGCGGACAAGCGCGACCAGACTTCGCGTTCCACCGGACCATTGAGGTTGATCTCCGAACGGTCGCCGTGACCGCCTTCGTGCAGCCAGATCAACACCTTGGCAAGCACGCGCATCTCCTCGCTGGTTTCCGGACCTTTCTGGCGCAGGGCTTCCAGGCGGCGCGGGCAAAGGTAGTTGCTGCGTCCCTTGAGCACAACGGCACGCAAATCCAGCCCCAGCGCGTCGCGCAGGTCGGGGATGTCCTTGTTGACCAGTTGTTCCTGCAGGGTGATGGTGTTGGTCGAGATGACCACGCGGGTCTCGTTCTTCAATGCCCACAGCGCCGCCGGTACCAGGTAAGCAAAGGATTTGCCTGTGCCGGTGCCGGCTTCCACCATCAGGTGAGCGCCTTGTGAAAAAGCGCGCGTCACGGCGCGCAGCATTTCCAGCTGCTGGCTGCGGTGTTCGAACTGCCCGAAGTAATGCGCGAACAGACCGCCCGGCTCCAGCACGGCAGCCACCTCGTCCTCGTCCAGCGGCTGGGGCGTATCAACCGGGACGAGTGGCGGGTACAGGCGCAGATCCCCGGCAAACAAGCCTTCATAATCGCGCTGGTGTGCCTGGCGCGCCTGAATTGGCTGGCGGGCGCGGGCGCGCAGCACCTGGCTGAAGATCCAGCCGCCGCCCCAGTCCAGCGGCTCGCTGTGGCGGACGATTTCTGCTAGCAATTCCAGCGGTAGCCCCAGGGCGCGGTCGTAGAGGTTCAAGAAGACGGCGTGCGCCAGGCGGGCATCGTCCAGCGCGCGGTGCGAATTGGGAATTAATATACCGAGAATTTGACCCAACGCGCCCAGGCTGTAACGGCTGGCGGTCGGCAGTAAAACCGATGCCAGTTCGTAGGTGTCGATGGCTTCCGCCAGCTGCAGCACGCCCTGTTTTTGCAGAAAACCGAGGTCGAAGCGCACGTTATGCCCAACCACCGGCGAATCGCCGATGAAATCCACCAATTGCTGCAAAACCGCCCGCAGCGGCGGGGCGTTGCGCACCATGTCATTGTTGATGCCGGTCAAGGCGGTGATGGCAGGCGGGATGGGGCGCTGGGGGTTGATCAGCGTGTTCCACTCGGCTTCGATGCGGCTGCCGTTGAAGCGCACCGCGGCAATTTCGATGATGGCGTCTTTTTGGGAGTCCAGTCCGGTGGTTTCGATGTCAATGGCGACCAGGGAGGGCATAGCCAGGATTATACCATCCAGCCGGGCTGCTGCCGGAATTGTGAGGTTGGCTGGATTTATGGTACAAATAACCCCGCATACTGGTTGGCGGAGAGACTCAAGATGAAGACAGTATCCACGCGTATTCAGGCAATGGTGTTCGATTGGGGCGACACGCTGATGGTCAACGATGGTCCCCAAGATCAGCCGATGGTCACCTGGGCGCAGGTCGCGGCGGTGAACGGGGCGCGTGAAGCGCTGCAGGCTCTGAGTGGACAATACCGATTGGTGGTTGCCACCAATGCACGCCAGTCTGGCGCTGCCCAGGTGGCGCAAGCGCTGGCGCGGGTGGGGCTGCACGGGTATTTCGAGCAGATATTCACGGTAAACGAGCTGGATCAGGCATGCAAGCCCGAGTTGGAATTTTTTCGCGCGCTGGAGCGCCGCCTGGGTCTGCACAGTGATGAACTCCTGATGGTAGGCGACGATGCACTGGTGGATGTGGGCGGGGCGGCGAATGCCGGCTGGCGCTCGGTGTGGTACAACCCGCAGCAGCAGGCTGCGCCGGGATTGCGCCCGCTGGCAAGCGGCGAGGTTGTCCACCTGGCAAACCTGCCGGGCGTACTGGAACAGCCGCTGCTGCCTGCTTTGGATCAAGTCTATCTTTGGCTGCTGGAACAACGCGCCACCGCCAACCTGTTGGTGCACGTCGAAATGGTCGCCGCGCTGGCGTACCAGTTGGCGGTCTGGTTGCGCAGCGCCGGGCTGCCGGTGCACCCGCTGCTGGCGCACCGCGGCGGAATGCTGCACGATCTGACCAAAATCACCTCGCGCGGCGGGAGCGTCCTGCACGGCGATTCGGCTGCCGAACGGCTGCGCGCCTGTGGTCAGCCGGCGCTGGCGGAAATTGCCCGCACGCACATGCTGTTCAATCTTCTCGAAGAAAACACCTGCCCGCGCACCTGGGAGGAGAAGATTGTTTATTACGCCGACAAACTGGTCGAAAACGGGCAGGTAGTCCCCTTCAGCCAGCGCATGGACGCCTTGAAGCAGCGCTACCCGCTGGATGTCGCCCTGGTGGAACGGCTGGCGGCTGCCATACCGCTCCTGGAAGCCGAATTGTGCCGCCCGCTGGGGGTGGGCATCGACCAGCTGGTGGAAAACCTGCGCCGGGTATTTCTCAAAGGCGGCTGAGCGCGATCAGGGGGTGTTGAGGGTGTAGTAGTTGTAAACGCCCTGCGCCAGGCTCGCCATCAGTTCGTTAGCGGGATTGAACAGCAGTTGAGTAGGGTGGTACAGGTATACCACCATGACGAAGTTGCCGCCGCCGGTGTACACGATGCCTGCATCGCTCATGGTGTGAATCAGTCCATCGCTTGGGTCGGTGATCCAGCCGTGTTTGTGCGCCAGCTGCACGCCTTCGGGCAAACCAGCCTGAAAGAGTACTCCGATGAGGTTTCGGGACAACAGGCTGATCATCAGACGGCATTCGCTTTGGGTGATCTCGCCGGGGAAAACGGCTGCCAGCGTACCACCGCCGGTGGAGGCGCACTGGTATATGTCGCTCAACAACATGCCGATTTCTATTGGCGTGGTTTGATTGTAGCGATCGGGAGCGGTGTTGACATCGCTGCGCTGGTTTGCCGGCGTGGTAAACGAGCGCAGCAGCGGCGCGCCGGGGTAAAAGTAACCCGCCAGGAAGGTGTTGCGCAAACCTAGTGTCTGCATGTCCGCAGTTAGTTCGAGCGGTCCCAGGCGCGGATCCAGCACGACCTGCATCAGGCGGTCGGCGGGGTCGTTTTCGGACAACTCGATCATCGATTCGAGCAGGTTGGACACTTGGAGCGAGGCTGGCTCATCGACCCGCCGGAAAACCGACACCATGATGGGAATCTTCATCGTTGAGGCGGCGGTGAAGGCGATGCCCGGAGCGATGATTTGCCCATTGTTGAAGGCGAAATGGATTTCCTGTCCGGATTGCAAGTCGAGCAGGTAAATTTCCGCCAGCCCGTCGTAACCGCGCGTGGTCAACACCTGCTGGAGCATCACCTGCAAATTCTGGAACGCGGGCCGGGTCGGGCTGACCCGGTTGAAGGACAGGTTGATCACTCGGTTGGCGGGGTTGCGCAGCGCGTCGGAGATCAGGATCGCGGCGCGGTCGACATCCAGCAGGGTGCCGGGCTGACCGGGCTCGAAGGTGGTTGTGCCGGGCAGCGGTGAAGCCGGAGAAGGTGGGCGGTCGTAGCGGGCGGCGACTTCGTCGCGCAAGTAGGATTTAAGACGTTCTTCCGAGAAGGTGGCTCGCAGGGGCACTTCGGCAGGGGTGGGGAATTGATTCCACAAATAATCCCAGAAAGCCTGCCAGAAGGGCTGGGCGGTGCGCTGCTGGTCGGCGGCAGCCAGCATGGCTTCCAGGTCGAGCCGGAAACCGGCAGCCGACGGGCGGATGTTGATGATTGCATCGGCATAGCGCACTTCCACCGGGATGCTGTACGCTTGGGTTAGCCGCTCGGCAGCCTGGCGGCGGTCCAGCCCGGCGACCGGCACGCCGGCGATGATGGTGCCCGGCGGGAAAGCCGTGCGCAGGCGGCTGTACTGAACCAACTGTAATACCGTTAAAAGCACCCCCAGGAATATAAATAATATGGAAACCCAGCGAAAAATAATGACGCTGCCTCGTCTCAAACCTGCCTCCGTGCTTTTTGTACAGGGAGAATTGTACCAGATTTGAAACCTGGCTGAATTGCCATTGACTTATTTAACCTGAATTCGGGATAAGAAGAGGGTCTCCAAAAAGAGTAAACTTATGTCACCACAACATCAGTTACCTTCCAAGGAGACCCTCAATGGACAGTTTACTCGAGTTGTTTTGTGATGTCGATGATTTTTGCCAAGAATTTTTACCCATTTGGAACCAGCAGCTCTTCTCAAGCGGCGAGAAACAGCGCCAACGAGCCCGGTCATTGACCATGAGTGAAATCATGATAATCCTGATCGCTTTTCATCAATCTCATTACCGTGACTTCAAGGCATACTATTGTGAGCATGTCTTGAAGAACTGGACTGCGGAATTTCCTGGATTGGTCAGTTACACTCGCTTTATTGAGTATGTGCCTTCAGTCTTGATCCCGTTGATGGTATTCTTGCGTACCTGTTGTCTGGGCCGCTGCAGCGGAATTTCTTTCATCGACTCGACCTCGTTGGATGTGTGCCTCAATCAACGCATTCACTCCCACAAGGTCTTTGCTGGGCTGGCAGCGCGAGGAAAAACCTCGACTGGCTGGTTTTTCGGTTTCAAATTGCACCTGGTCGTCAATGATCAGGGCGAATTATTAGCGGTCTGCATCACACCCGGCAATGTGGATGATCGAAAACCGGTGCCCCGTTTGGCCAAAAAACTGTTTGGCAAGCTTTTTGGAGACCAAGGTTACATTTCACAACCGCTGGCCAATACTCTTCGTCAAATGGTTGACCTGCAACTCATCACCAAGCTGCGTAATAATATGAAAAACCAACTGATGCTTTTGACCGATCGTTTGTTGCTCCGCCGTCGAGCGATCATCGAAACCATCATTGATCAACTCAACAACATTTCCCAGATCGAGCATTCTCGACATCGCAGTATTTCCAATTTCTTTGTCAATGTTCTGTGCGGCTTGATCGCTTACAGCCGCCGTTCGTCTAAACCGTCTTTGGGCCTGGCAAATCTCTTGCCTTTGCCCGCCTAACCCGAACTCACGTTAACAGTGAAATTGATCAGGTTGAATGGACATTATTTATTATGCTAAATTTCCTTGATAACGGGAAACCGGGTAAGGAAAATTTTGTGATAAAACCAGAAGGCCAGCGCACCAATGACTGCACCGCCAATAATGGCAATAATGATCCATTCAAGAAATTGGTCGAGAATGATCCTATTGAACATCTGCCAATATTCCGGCCAAAAAGTCTCATATTTCTCCCCAAAAATATTAAGGTGTTCAAGATGGATCAATTTCCCGAGTGAGAGCAATATGGCGTAATAGGTGTAATAGCTGAATATGGCACAACTCCAGGTCAGCGCGCCTGCATATACAGAGAAAATTATTTTATCGGAGTGCCTGACCTCAAAAATAACCACCGGGATTAGGGGAATCAGCCAGATGCCGTAATTCATCAGCAGGATGATGGGGACAACCAGGATAGATTGCTCCAGACTACACCAAGAAATGTGCGCCAACCAATTCAGGTAAAACCAATCGATTACCCCAAAGATGAGACCGATGAGGATATAAAGAAGGAAACGCCATTTGAGTCCATTCATTATTATTTTCTTTTTGTCTGAATATGTTGTTCGGATTCCGAATGGAAGCCCATGACAAGTTTACACCTGCCACTGGCAACAAGTCGAGCAACATCACATTCTGAGCACTTTAGAATGAACGCAGCGTCATGATAGGTTTTCCCCAATGTGTCCACTAGTAACAATATTTCTTGTTCGTAGCACTCTAGCTGTGCCCAGCCAGGGATAACATATTCTGCTTGCCTTGATTCGGATGGAATCTCCTGCTGGCAAGAAAAAATCACTTCTTGCAGCACAGTCAATACAATGATTTGGTTATCACCTCCTCCGGTATAGGTGTAGTACACCTGCAGGAATGCTTCCTGCACAACTTTGCAAGCTAACTCCACGTTTCCCAGAATGGAGAAGGCCAATGTGTAAGCCTCATCCTGGCAGGCAAGCACGATATTGTGATATGCCTCGAGGTCTCTCTTCTGAGCACTTTTGATCAAGTGGATTTCATCCATAATCTAACGCTTTATCGAGCTTGGCCAGCAGCATCGTCAAGTCCAACCAGGTTCCTATCCATTTGAGCGTTACGTCCAAATATATGACCGGATATGGAGATGAAATTTATATCGAAGTGAAGTTATTTATGGAAAGATTTCTTCGGTCAAATTGAGACGGGAAAAGATCAGGTACAAGCCCAGCAGACTGATGCCCGAGAAGATGATCAGCCAATGGAACAGCGCCGGCGGTTCGACTGAGATCATGCGCAGATCGGCAGTCAAGAAGGTCAGCCAGGCGATGAATAAGAATGCAAAACCGAGGCGGGTGCGCTCTTTGAACGGAACGATGCGGGCGCTGCGCACGAGCAGGATGTACAAGCCCTGGGCGGCGGAGGTGATCAGGAGTATGAACCATAAACCGAACCAGGCGGTAAGGAGGATGGACCCGCTCGATGAATATTGGGCGGTTTGGTAAATGCCCTGATCGAATACGGTTGTCAGGAACAGGGACAGGCTTGCTCCGCCGAGAAACAAAAGCAGATAGGTCCAATTTCTTTGGGTGGAGGTGGTTTG
>JBBIQB010000022.1:25297-26479 GCA_037442545.1 Bellilinea sp. | reverse complement strand
ACAAACGCTCGGGTTGATCCTGCTGCCGGTGTTCTTTGCCGAATACTTGCGCATCCGCGAGCAGCCGGTTACGCGCGGGCAGTTGTTTTTGATCAGCCTGCTGGCAGGCGGGCTGGCGCTGGCGCATTACCGCGTTACCATCATGGGAATCATGGCGGTTGGGGTGTGGGAAGCCTTCAACTTGTGGAACAATGGCAAATTCCAGATGATTTCCAAACAACGCCTGATCAAACTGGCAACCGTTGCGGGTTATACTGTCGTGTTGGTGTCACCCTGGTTCCTGCGCGTGTACCTGAACCAGTTTGTCGGGTTTGCTGACCCCTATGATTCGCCTTCCCCGACCTTCTTTTCCCTGACCCGCCTGGGCGAAACCGCTTTGAACTACCCAACCAACCAGGTTTTGATCGCGCTGGCGGCGTTGTGCGCGCTGTGGGCGTTGATCGCGCGCAACCGGACTGGCATCTGGATCGGGACTTGGACGGGGGTGTTGCTGGTTAGCTCATGGTTTACACGCGGGCTGCAATACACCGCTGCCGATACGGTCACTGTAACAATTTCCCTCTACCTGCCTGCGGCAATGATCCTGGGTTGGGCAGCCGCCCGGCTCGAAACAATCCTGACCGCCAGCCGCCATTGGATCCTGGCGGCAGCCTGTATTTTGGCGGGAGGCTGGGGGGCTTTCCATATGAACGGGTTGCTGAACGTTCCACTGGCTGCTTATGTTCAACCAGCCGACCTGGAAGCCGCGCAGTGGATCCAGGCAAACACGCCGGAAGACGCCTGTTTTATGATCAATACCTACCGGTTTGATTTTCGACCAATTTCATCATTGGCGCCGATGCGGGCGGCTGGCTGCCGCTGCTAGCCCGGCGGTGTGTCATCACCTACCCGATGACCAGCAACATCGAACGCTTTGATCACCCGGACGGGCTGGACAAGGTAGTCCAATTGCATGGCTTGGGGGGTAATTTCGTTGAACCCTCAGCGCTGGAAGCGATGAAGAACCATCAAATTACGCATATCTTTATCGGCGGGGGACGCAGCCTTCCCGACATGATCGATCCCCTCGCACTGCAGGGATTCCCTTTTTTTGAGGAAATCTACAATCTTGAAAACGTCCATGTTTTCAAAATTGTGTACCCTTGAAGTGGAGATATCGGCACTTTCCGCGCGGCGGTGGAT
>JBBIQB010000022.1:0-25287 GCA_037442545.1 Bellilinea sp. | reverse complement strand
CGACCTATTCAAAGGTGAAGAAAATTTCCCCCAGGTCGGTGATCTCATCTTCAGTCACCTCGATCGGCAAAACATTGCCGTTTTCATCCTGGTAAACCCTGCCACCGGAGATCACTTCGTAAATCACGAAGGAATAGGATCCCGGTTTGACATCTGTGATGTGGAAGAATCCGTCTTCTGCATTGACCAGGGCATGCGGCGCGATGGATGTATCCAGGAATCCGCCCGAAAACTCATCGCCCAGTTTAACAATATCCCCCAGGTAAACCAATAACCCGATGCGATCGGTTGGGTTATCCATCTGAATTTTGCCGGTCACAGCGCCCAATCCGGGTGCCGGGGTTGCCAGATCCTTCACCGTCGCTGTTTGTTGGTTGATTGCAGTGCAACCGGTAGCAAGAAGTATCATTACCAGGAGAGGGATCAACACCTTTTTCATGCTGTGCTCCAAAAAAATCAGAAGTGCTGTGGGGTTGCCACAACACTTCTGATTATACGGTATCTGTCGAGCTTACGGAATGGGTACGCCGGTGTACATGGTCGCGACTTTGCGGCCGTAATTGGTATGGATGACCGTTGCAACCAGTTGGGAACCGGTCGAGCCGGTGATAGTTGCGGAGCCTTTCCATCCAGACGGAATGCTGCCATTGCTATCCAGTACCGGATTGCCGAAGTAGAATTCCACAGCCTGACCTGCGGACAGTGAAACATTAGTTCGGTTGCCGTTGAAGCTGCTTATCGAGTCGGGGTCAGCCGAATAGGCGATGCTGAAGGTGGCGCTGCTGGTGCCGTAGTTCTGAACCTTGACGCCGGAAATCCAAACGCCATTGCCCGAGGGCCAGTGATACAGTGAGGGCAGACTGATCTTTGAAGCGCCGCTGGCAAAACCGGCATAACCAACTGCAACACCAAACCCGGCCGCGCCTTCATAGTTGGTGTGCTGCACGGTAGCCACAACCGGGACAGAGGATGTAATCACGGCATAGCCTTTGAACTGGTTCGGCATGGGTCCGGCAGGTGGGTTCAGGGTGGTGCTGGGCAGGTAGAGTTCGGTATTTCCGCCCGCCCCAATGCTGAGCGTCTTGGTGCCGGTGAAGGAAAGCATTCCAGGGTCGGAGCGGAATTCGACCGTGATGTTGGCAGTGGAAGCGGACGAATTGACGATCTTGATACCTGAACGCCAGGTACCGCTTGCGCCGACGAAGTTGTTGTACAAGGAAGGCAGCAGTACTTTGGTGCCGCCATCGCCCGAGGAGAGCCCGCGGGCACTGATGAGAACGTTGCCAGCCACATCGCCGTTACCGACCAGGCGGGTCTGATTCGCCATAACTGCCACAGCTCCGCTGGAGGTGATGGTCGCGCTGCCGATAAACCAGCCCATGTCATTGTAAGTCGAGGTCAGCGTGTCGAGCGTCTGCGTACCGAATGGCGGGATGCTCAAAGGGACGGTTTTCGTGTGGACACCCGAGTCACTGTAGGAAACCGATGACGAGGGTTCCGTGAAGACGACGTTACCGGTGACGGTGGCATTGGTGGTGTTCTGAACGAAAATTTCGGTACTCCAGCTGTTGTGATTGCGATAGATGTAAGGTACAAAAACCGAAATGCCGGGGACCATTGAGTTGTAGCTGTCTGCCAGACCGTAGGGATAGTTGGTGGTGGTAACCACGGCGCCCACATTACGATCCGATGTGACAATGGCGGAATACTGTCCCGCGGTTACGCTGGTGAAAGAGGGCAGGTAGACTTCGACCGAGCGGTTAGGCCCTGCAACCAGCGCGCTGCCGCCAGAAGTCTGGGTGATGGTATGCACCGGACTGCCGCCGCTGCCGCTATATAGTGCAACACTCAACCCTGCCTGCTGTGTGGGATCCAGGTTTTGAATTTTGATACCGGACTGCCAGGTGCCTCCGGCTAAACCGCTCGCCATGCTGCTGATGAGAAAAACCATGATAACAGCCAGGATGAGCGCTTTGGATGTGGTTTTTGTTTTAAACATGTGCATCTCCTCTCCGGAATTTGACTACTACAACGATAGGGGTTTTAGCCGGAAATAGCAATAATTCTTATGGGTTAATTGCGGTATAACAGTGGTTTTATTTGAATGTACCGAGAACAAATGTCCAGGGAAAAACCGATTGGATTGATTTCACCTCAATATAGCTGGAAAGAAATTGGGAAAATTGCCCCATACCCCAATGTTGGATGTGCCCGGGTGTGTTGCCAAAGTCATGGAGATAACGCAGACGCGCCATGTTCATTAACCGCCACCACGGCTCGTTCGGTACAGTCGCGATCAACCATTTGCGCCCAACCCGGTGGATTTCCTGCATTACCTGGTCGGGTTGGGGCACGTGCTCGAGGACTTCACAGGCGAAGACCAGATCGAATTGCCGGGATGGATATGGCAGGGATTCACCGAAACAGACAGCCCAGCTGGCTTGGTCGAATTCCTGACTGCTGGTTTTGACCAGCCGCCAGTCGATGTCGCTGGCGAACAGTTGCAACGAGGGGTGAACTGTGCGCGCGTACGAGACGATGTAGCCTTCCCCGCTTCCAATTTCCAGGGCATTGCGTGGATCAATTTTCTTCAGCATGGATTGCAGGTTGTGCCGGTAGCGGTCGCTGAAAAACTTGAGCAGGGGATTCCTGGTAGTGTGTTTGTTGAAATAATTACCCAGCGGGATTGGTGAATTGCTCATGACTGATCGTGAAAATACCCGGATTATCAGGATGAGATATCAATAATCAAATTATAATTCACCCGGTGCGGAATTCCTGCCGCTGTCTGCCCCATCCTTGTGATCGGTGCTCAAAAATCAAATGACAGAACCGAGAACCTTACCTTCCGCCTGGATCGACCGGTGGTTGAATCCGACGATCCGGCTGCGCTTGCAGCGCGCCGGGATTTGGATTGGTTTGGGTTTGTTCTTGTGGCAGTTGGGGCAAAGCGTGGACAGTATCTTGCGCGCCAGGGTTGTCATTCAATCGCAAGCGCCGCTTATGGCAGCCTTTTTGGTGGGATTAAGTTTCAACTTCCTGCAGATGGTGAACTGGCGGTTGATTTTACAAGGTTTACAAGTGGACATACCCATGCATGAGACACTGCAAAAGTTTCCGCGAACCTTTCTGCCGCGTTATATTCCCGGTTCGGTGTGGGGTTATCTAAGCCGGGGTGAATGGCTGGCAAATCAGTTCAATGTGCCACACCGGCTGAACATCTACAGTTCCATTATCGAGGTTATGATCCCGTTTGCTGCTGCCATTGGTCTGTTGGCGGGATTTTTCGTGCGTGATCATTTTGCCTTGTTTGCCACGATTCTTTTTGCGGGCATTTTTATTCCCTGGCTGCTGCTGGAAATATTTCTTTCCCTTTCGTCGCTGGCTTATGGGCAACGCGATCTTCGCGATCAATTGGATTTTAATGGGCACCATGATTGCCGCGCTGTTGGCGGTGTTTGTCGACCCGGCGGATTTCTGGTCGATCCAGACAATCTGGACGGCAACGCTAACCTATTGCGCCGCCTGGTTGGGTGGCTTTCTGGTTTTGTTTGTTCCGGCTGGAATGGGCGTGCGCGAGGTGCTGCTTCGGCTTCTTTTGGTTCAGACGTTAGGGATTTCCAGCGAACAAGCCCTCTTGATCGCCATGACCGCGCGATTCTTTTCGTTGCTGTCAGAGGGGATCTGGCTGGCGATTGGGTTGTTCATCCGCGAAGGTTGATTCCGTTTCAGCGTCGCCAACGGGCGAATTTTCGTAACGGCGCATACGGTATAGGATTTCCTCGAGCAATTTACGGTTGAAGCTAATTAAATCCGCCGCCAGGCCGACCAAAAAAGTCTGGAATCCGATGATAATTAACACGGCGCCGAAAAGTAACGACTGGATTTTACCCTGCCCCTGCCCCTGAAAATAGAAGACCAAAAAACGCACCAGGGGAATCATCCCCGCCACGATCAGAGCGCTGCCGATGGCGGTGAAGACGCGCAGCGGACGGTACATGGTATAGGCGCGTAATATGGTGACCGAGGAGTGCGCCAGGTAATCGGTGATGCCGCGCATCAGGCGTGAGGGACGGCGCGGTAGATTGGTGCGAATCGGCACTGATGCGATGGCAAAATTCTGGCTGCCGGCTTGAATCAGCGTTTCCAGGGTGTAGGAATAGTTGCTGAGCACATTGGTGCGCAGCGCTACTTCACGGGTCATGGCGCGAAAGCCGCTGGTCGCATCGGGGATGTCCACGCCGGCGGCGCGGGACACGACCCCGCTGCCCAGGGTTTGCAGCCGGCGTTTCAACGGCGAGAAGGTTTGCAAACTGGCAACCCCGCGGTCGCCAATAACCAGTTCGGCTTCACCACTCAGGATCGGCGCCAGCAGGGTGGGGATGTCGTGAGCGTTGTACTGATTGTCCGCGTCGGTGTTGACGATCAAATCGGCGCCCAGGCGAAGGCAGGCATCCAGCCCGGCGCGGTAGGCGTTCGCCAAGCCGGCGTGTTTCTTCAGCCGGACGATGTGGTCTGCGCCGGCCTCCCGTCCAACCTGGCTGGTCGGATCGTTGCTTCCATCGTCAATAATCAGGAATTCAATTCGATCGATTCCTTCGATCTGGCGGGGAAGTTGTGCCAGTGTGGACGGCAAGGTTTCGGCTTCGTTATAACAGGGAATTTGGATAATCAGCTTCATGGGTTGTATGGGTAGTATACCAAAAACTGAAGCACACAAGACGCCGCCGAATAGAGATTATCATCTATAATTAAATCACCTTTAAACGTTCGTGGGGATCTATGATTCGACGTCTCAGCCTGCTATTGATGCTTACTTTGCTCCTTTCCGCCTGTCGGGTGATCCCGGAGGAAAAAGCGCCGCTGCTGCTGCCACCAATCGAGATACCCACCGGCGTGCCGCTGGCGTCTCCTACGCCGCTGCCTTCGCCCACGCCTGAACCCAGCCCCACGCCGCTGCCGCAGCCGACGGTGGAGGTGCAGGCTGTTCCCACAATGCCGCCCTTCGTGCCGTTGGATCAGTCGCCGGTGTTTGCCCCGGCATTCAACCACACCCAGCAGGGCTGCAACTGGATGGGTTTGGCTGGGCAGGCGTTCGACAGCCAGGGACGTCCGATTGTCGGACTGGTGGTGGTGGTGGAAGGCAATGTGGCTGGCGCGCCGGTCGAGGCGCTCGGTTTCAGCGGGCTGGCAACCGCCTACGGTCCCGGCGGATTCGAGGTCAAATTGAGCGATGGGGTGGCGCCGGGCATCTTTTGGGTGCAGCTGTTCGACCTCGACGCCCGGTCGTTGATCGAGCCGTTCAACTTTACCATGCTCAGCGGCTGCGAGCGCAACCTGGCGGTGCTCAATTTCCGCCAACTGGACGCCTCGGCGCAGATCAGCCTGCCGGCGGCCGGTCCGTAAAAGGTTAGCATTTGGTTAAGAAACGGCTGCAAGCCCGTGTTGCAGCCGTTTTTTGCACGCGAGCGCCCGGGCAGCCCTTGACCGATGCCCCGCGCTGGTTTATAATTCAGCGATTGAATATTAGATTATGACCCACACTTCTTCAGAATCAACGCGCGACCTCGTTATTCTCGAAAAAATCGAACAAGACCCCAACGCCACCCAGGCTTCTCTGGCGGCTCAATTGGGCGTCGCGGTCGGGACGATCAACTGGCACCTGAAACGGCTGATCGCCAAGGGGTATGTCAAGGCGCGGCGCGCCGAACGGCGCAAATTGCGCTACCTTATTACCCCCGACGGTCTGGCGCTGCGTGCCCGCCTGACGCTGGATTACATCCAAAGTTCGTTTCAACTCTACCGGCTGGTGCGTTCGCGGGTGATCCATGCCCTGGCGGAGGTGCGCCGCTCCGGTCATGCCGCTGTCCGGCTGCAGGGCGACGGCGATGTGGCGGATGTCTGCCGGTTGACCTGCCTGGAGCAGGGTTTTGCCATTGTCGATGACGACCAGTCGCCGCTGCTGGTGATCCAGGGTTTGAAGGTATTCGTTTCCGACGAGGAGGATAAAACCGATTGAGCTCTCCCCCCGCTTCTTACTGGCAATCACGCCGGGTATGCGTGACCGGCGGCGCGGGTTTTCTCGGTTCGTTTGTGACCGAAAAACTGCGCCAGTGCGGCGCGAAGGACATCTTCATCCCCTTATTCGAAAACTACGACCTAGTCAAACCTCAGGACGTCGATCGCCTGCTGGATGACGCCCGCCCGGATGTGATCATCCACCTGGCGGCGCACGTCGGCGGGATTGGCGCCAACCGGCTGCACCCGGCGGAATTCTTCTACGATAACCTGATGATGGGCGTACAGTTGATGCACCAGGCGTGGAAGCGCGGGGTGGAAAAGTTCGTCGCGCTGGGTACGGTGTGCGCCTACCCCAAGTTCACTCCGCTGCCGTTCCGTGAAGATGACCTGTGGAATGGCTACCCCGAAGACACCAATGCGCCGTATGGGCTCGCCAAGAAGATGCTGCTGGTGCAGGCGCAGGCGTACCGCCAGCAATACGGCTTCAATGCCATCTTCTTGCTGCCGGTCAACCTGTACGGTCCGCGCGACAACTTCGATTTGCAGTCCTCGCACGTTATTCCGGCGCTGATCCGCAAGTGCATCGAGGCGCAGGAAAGCGGTCAAACCAGCGTGGAAGTGTGGGGCGACGGCTCGCCGACGCGTGAATTTCTGTATGTGGAAGACGCCGCCCAGGGCATCCTGCTGGCGGCCGAGCGTTACAACGCTTCCGAGCCGGTCAACCTGGGTTCGGGCTTCGAAATCAGCATCCGCGACCTGGCGGAGCTGATTCGCCGGTTGACCGGCTTTGAGGGCAGCCTGGTGTGGAATGTGAACCAGCCCAACGGGCAGCCGCGCCGCGCATTGGATACCCGCCGGGCGGAACAGTATTTTGGCTTTCGAGCCAGCACGAATTTCGAGGAAGGGCTGCGTCACACGATCGACTGGTACCGCCAGCAGCGCAGCAAAACACCCTAAATCCGCCGGCAGGTGGCAATGCCGCTGGCGCAGTGGAAACGAGTCGAATGGCTGAACGAGCGCAATCCAACGTCACCTTTATCCGCCCGGCGCAGGGATGGACCGCCATCAACCTGCGCGATCTGTGGCTGTACCGCGAGTTGATCTATTTCCTCACCTGGCGGGATATCAAGGTGCGTTACAAACAGGCGCTGCTCGGTATTGCCTGGGCGATCCTGCAACCTATCCTGAGCATGATCATCTTCACAGTGATCTTCAACCGCTTCCTGGGGGTAAAACCGGACGCCGGCATTCCGGATGAGTTCTACCCCATCTTCGGATTTGCCGCGCTGCTGCCGTGGCAGTTCTTCCAGGGGGCGCTGCAACGCGCCTCCATCAGCCTGGTGACCAATGCCAACCTGCTGACCAAGGTGTACTTCCCGCGCCTGATCATTCCCTTCTCGGCGGTGGCGGCTGGGCTGGTGGATTTCCTCTTCTCATTTGTGGTGCTGGCTGGTTTGATGGTCGCCTACGGGGTGCCGTTTACCCTGCGCCTGCTGTGGCTGCCGCTGTTCCTGCTGCTGGCGCTGCTGGCTGCCCTGGCAGTGGCGCTGTGGCTGGCGGCGCTCAACGTCCAGTACCGCGATGTGCAGCACATGGTACCCTTCCTGCTCACCGCGTGGATGTATGCCTCGCCGGTGGTGTATTCGGCGGAAGCCATTACCGTTTCGCCCTTCTGGCAGGCGGTGTATGCGCTCAACCCCATGGTCGGGGTGATCCAGGGCTTTCGCTGGGCATTGTTTGGCACCAATCCACCGGGAACGGCAATGCTGATTTCCGCGGCGGTGGTTTTGGCGTTGTTCGTTTCGGGGTTGTTCTACTTCCGGCGGATGGAGCGCGTTTTTGCGGACATGATATGAGCGAATTTGCCATTCGAGCCACCCGACTTGGAAAACAATACCGCCTGGGCGCGCTGTACGAGCCGCGCTACCGCACGCTGCGCGAATCGCTCGGCGGATTGTTCAAACCGGGTCAACGTGCCCCGCAGGAGACGATCTGGGCACTGCGCGACGTGTCCTTCGATGTCCAGCAGGGACAGGTGCTGGGCGTGATCGGGCGCAATGGGGCGGGTAAAAGCACGCTGCTCAAACTGCTCTCGCGGGTCACCGAGCCGACCGAAGGAGAAGCCGAAATCCGCGGGCGGGTCGGGTCGCTGCTGGAAGTGGGCACCGGCTTCCACCCCGAACTGACCGGGCGCGAGAACATCTACCTCAACGGCGCCATCCTGGGCATGCGCCGCACCGAGATCGAGCGAAAGTTCGACGAGATTGTTGCCTTCGCCGAGGTCGAGCAGTTCATCGATACGCCGGTCAAGCGCTATTCGAGCGGGATGTACTTGCGCCTGGCGTTCGCCGTTGCTGCCCACCTGGAGCCGGAAATCCTGGTGGTGGATGAAGTGCTGGCGGTGGGCGACGCCGAATTTCAGCGCAAGTGCCTGGGCAAGATGGGCGATGTTGCTCGCGAGGGACGCACGGTGCTGTTCGTTAGCCACAACATGTCGGCAATATTACGCCTGACCGAGGAAACACTGGTGGTGGAAAAGGGCAAACTGGCGCTGCGTGCCCCAACCCCCGAAGCGGTGGATTACTACCTGGCACAGGGCTACGCCCGCGAGGGCGAGCGCATCTGGCAGTCTGGCGAGGCACCTGCCAGCGCTGCGCCGTTCCGGCCGTTGGCGGTGCGCCTTCGCAACCCGCAGCAAAAAGTGGTCAATTCGCTGCGCTCCTCCGAGGAAAACACGGTCGAGGTGGAGTACTGCCTGGACGCGCCGATCACCGGGCTGCGGGTGGGCATTTATTTGATGAGCATGCGCGGCGAAACGGTGTTCACTTCCTTCGACACCGACGACCCACGCCTGTTCGAGCAGCGGTCGGTGCGTCCGGCTGGGCATTACTTCAGCCGCTGCACCTTGCCGGCAGACCTGCTCAATGAGGGGCGGTTCGTGATTGGCATAAATGCCAGCGCCTACCGCGTGCGCCGCTATTTCCAGGACGAGCAAGCGCTGACCTTCACCGTGGATGCAACCGGCGCGCCGGGCACGCAGTGGCCCGAACCGCGCCTGGGCGCGGTTCGGCCGCGCCTTGAGTGGAAGATTGAGGCAATTTGAACCTATGACACCATCCGGAAAAGATACCATCAAACGTATATTGGGGAACATCCCCTTCACCGCAGAATTGTACTGGCTGGTACGACAGCGGGGCAAACCGCTGCGCTCGCGTTTTTCGCTGCGCAATCTTCAGGCTGAATTGCCCGAAATCACCCGCCAGGCGACGGAACTGCAGCGCAGCGCCAGCGGCGGCAAGAGAATTTTCATTTTCGCCACGCTGCATTACTGGATCGAACACGCCGCGCTGGTGGGAATAGCACTGGCGGCACAGGGGCATAAAGTAACCCTGGGCTACCTGCCCTATGCCGACTGGCAAAACGAGATCAACCGCTTCGACCTGCGCCGGCAAAACGCCTACGCGCGCAAAGTGCTGGATCAAGCCCGCCCGCTGATGGAGTCGGTATCCTTCGTCAACCAGCGCGCCCTGTACACGCCGCTGCCGGCAGACCTGGCGGAGGCGGTACACGAGGTGAGCCTGTATGATTCGCAGTACACGCTGCAGGCCGAGGAAATCGACCCGCAATCCGAAATTTACAAATTGCGCCACAACCGCAACCGCGAAATTGCCCAGTCCACCCTGGCGTACCTGCGCCAGAACCGCCCGAACACGGTCATCATTCCCAACGGAACGATTCAAGAACTGGGGGTGGTCTACCGGGTGGCGCGCCACCTGAAGCTGCCGGTGGTAACCTACGAATTCAGCGACCAGCGCCAGCGCATCTGGCTGGCGCACAACAGCG
The DNA here is from genome assembly GCA_037442545.1 of Bellilinea sp. Classification (GTDB taxonomy): domain Bacteria; phylum Chloroflexota; class Anaerolineae; order Anaerolineales; family Anaerolineaceae; genus Bellilinea. Next base: position 15,423 of record JBBIQB010000022.1, on the reverse strand, counting down.
AGGTGATGCGCCAGGACACCGGCAAGTTGTGGGAAGCCAGCAAGGACCAGCCGCTGCGTGAGGAGCAGCTGGATCGGATGCGCAGCCTGATGATAGCGCGCCAGCGCGCCTCGATGTGGGAGAATTTCGCCCGCCTGTGGCAGGGCAAACCCGCCCAAGGCGGAGAGCAGGCACGCAAGAACCTGGGGCTGGATCAGCGCCCGGTGGTTTTGCTGGCGACCAATGTGCTCGGCGACAGCCTGACCCTGGGACGGCAGGTATTTTCCAAGACCATGGCGGATTGGATCAGCCGCACCGTGCAGTATTTCATCGGCCGCCGGGATGTGCAGCTGGTCATTCGCATCCATCCCGGCGAGGTGCTGACCCATGGACAATCGATGGCGGAGGTGGTGCAGCAAGTGCTGCCGCGCCTGCCGGAAAATATCCGCCTGATCCGCGCTAAAGATGAAACCAACACCTATGATCTGATAGAAGTGGCGGATGTCGGGCTGGTGTATACCACCACAGTCGGGCTAGAAATGGCAATGGTCGGGCTGCCGGTGGTGGTTGCCGGTCAAACCCATTACCGCGATCGCGGATTTACCCACGACCCGGATTCGTGGGTAACCTATTTCAAACTACTTGGGCATATCCTGGAAAACCCAGCGCAATACCGGCTGAGCAATGAGCAGATCACCCAGGCATGGCTGTACGCCTATCGTTTCTTCTTCGATTATCCCCAACCCTTCCCGTGGCACCTGGTGCGGGTTTGGGAAGATTACAAAAACACCAATCTGACTGCGGCGCTGACCAGCAGCGAAAGCGAGGCTTACCGGCGCACGTTCAATTACCTGGCAGGCAACCCGATCAACTGGGATTACATCAAGAACAACGGCGGACCCCAGACAGGATGAAAGGCAAAGCGGGACGATGAGCGAAGTGCGCGTCAAACAGCAGGTGCGGGAATTTTATGACCAGATCGGCTGGCAGGAAGTCGGCAGCGGGTTGTATCAAAACGCCCGCTACGAAGACCTGCGTCCGGTTTCGCGCGAGTATATTCACCGCTGCCACCTGCGGGTGGGACGTCACATTGCCCCCCAGGGGCGTTTCTTGCTGGATGCCGGATCGGGACCGGTGCAGTATCCCGAATACCTCACCTATTCGCAGGGCTACCGCTACCGCGTGTGCGCCGATATTTCAATCGTTGCGCTTCAGGAAGCGCGCAAACGGCTGGCGCAACGCGGTTTGTTCGTGGTGGCGGATGTCGCCAACCTGCCCTTCCGCTCGGACGCTTTCGATGGGGTGGTCTCGCTGCACACGCTGCATCACCTGCCGCTGGCGGAACAAAAACAGGCGTACGGTGAACTGCACCGGGTGCTGCTGCCGGGGCGCAGCGCGGCGGTGGTCAACGGCTGGACCGATTCACCGCTGATGCGCCGCCTGGACTGGCTGGTGCGGTTGATGGAAGGGGTTGGCAGGCAGGTTGCCCGGCTGCGCCGCCGGACTGCCGCGCAACCCGAGCCGGCGGCTGCAAACACCGCCGCCAGCCCGGCGGCCAAACCAACGGGCACCTTCGTCGAAAAACTGGATGCCGCCTGGCTGCGCCGGGAACTGGCGCACGTGCAGCCGGAAATCCACGTGTGGCGCAGCGTGAGCGTGCGCTTGCTGCGCGCGGTGATTCACGCGGCACTGGGCGGAAAGGTATGGCTGCGGCTGCTGTACGCACTGGAGGAACGTTTTTCGGGTTTTTTCGGTGAAAAGGGACAATATCCCCTGATCGTGATTCGCAAAAAAGGATGACAACCGGAGGCGGGGTGGGTAAAAGCCCGGCGATGCGATTAACTCTGGAGGAAACAGGTATGGACTGGAGCGATAAAGTTGTTTTGGTGACCGGCGGGAGTGGTTCCTTCGGTAAAAAATTTATTCAAATCCTGCTGCGGGAATACCGCCCGGTGAAGGTGATCGTCTTCAGCCGGGATGAACTCAAACAACACGAGATGCGCCAGGCAGGCTTCGACGACCGGCGACTGCGCTATTTCATCGGTGATGTGCGCGACAAAGACCGCCTGCGGCGGGCTTTCAACGGCGTGGACGTGGTGGTGCACGCCGCGGCGCTTAAACAGGTGCCAGCCTGCGAGTATAACCCGATGGAGGCAATCAAGACCAACATCCTCGGCAGCGGCAACGTGATCGACGCCGCGCTGGACGCCGGGGTCAGCCGGGTGATTGCGCTCAGTACCGACAAAGCCGTCAATCCTGTCAACCTGTACGGCGCGACCAAACTTGCCGCCGAAAAATTATTCGTCCAATCCAACAGTTATGCTGGCGGAATGGCAACGCGCTTTTCTTGCGTGCGCTATGGCAACGTGGTTGGCAGCCGCGGCAGCGTGGTGCCGGTGTTCCTTAAGCAGCGCGAGAATGGCATCATCACCATTACCGATGAGCGCATGACCCGCTTCTGGATATCGCTGGAGCAGGGGGCGCGCTTCGTCATTCGCTGCGCCGAAGAAATGCTGGGCGGCGAGGTCTTTGTGCCAAAAATTCCGTCCATGAAAGTGGTGGATCTTGCCAAAGCGGTTGCGCCGCGCGCGAAAATCGAGACCATCGGCATCCGCCCCGGCGAGAAATTGCATGAAGTACTGATTTCGGACGATGAATCCCGCACCACGATCGAGCTGGAGGATATGTACGTGGTGCAGCCGGCGGAATCGTTATGGTTCGGGCGCGAATGGGAAAAGCGCGGCAAAAGCCTGCCGGATGGTTTCCGCTATGCCAGCAACACCAACAACGATTGGCTGACCATCGAAAAGATCCGCGAGATTATCCGCCCAATCGAAGAGGCGTACAAGCAGGGTACCCTGGAATGACGAAAATTCTGGTCACCGGCGCCAGTGGACTGCTGGGCTTGAATTTTGCGCTGCGCTACCATGCTGAACACCAGGTCAGCGGGGTGGTGCACAGCCATCCGCTCATGCAAGCGCCTTTCGAGCAAATTGCCGCCGACCTGAGCGATGCGGACACGCTGGCGCGCATTTTGGAGCGTACCCAGCCGGAGGTAGTGCTGCACTGCGCCGCGCTGGCGAACGTGGACGCCTGCGAGCGCGAACCGGAACACGCCATGCGCGTCAACCGCGACCTGCCCGCCGCGCTGGCAAAAGCCGCCGCGCGGGATGGCTTCCGGCTGGTGCACCTGTCCACCGACGCGGTCTTCGACGGGCAGCGCGGCGACTACCGCGAGGACGACTCGCCCAATCCGTTGAGCGTATACGCGCGCAGCAAACTGGCTGCCGAACAGGCAGTGCTGCAAGCCTGCCCGCAAGCGCTGGTGGCGCGGGTCAATTTTTACGGCTGGAGTCTTTCCGGGCGGCGTAGCCTGGGCGAATTTTTCTACGCCAACCTGAAGAACCGCCAGCCGGTCAAAGGCTTTACCGACGTATTCTTTTGTCCGCTGGAAGCAACCCTGCTGGCGGATGTGCTGCTCCGCCTGGCAATGGTCGGGGTGGGCGGTATTTACCACGTGGTCAGCAGCGAGTGCCTGTCGAAGTACCAGTTTGGGCTGGCAGTTGCGCAAAAATTCGGGCTGGACGGCGGGTTGATTGCGCCGGTTTCGGTGCGTGAAGGCGGACTGGTGGCGCAGCGTTCGCCCAACCTGCGCCTGCGCACCGACAAATTGAGCGCCGCGCTCGGACAGCCCGCCCCGGATCAGGCAGCCGGGCTGGAGCGTTTTCATCACTTGTTCATTTCCGGTCATCCGCAGCGCATTCAGGCAATGGCGAATCAGCGGGTATCCTGACCGATCGATCTCTTGGAAGAGAGAAGGAGATAATCCCATGTCAAACGAAATCACAATTGGCAACCGCCGGATCGGCGATGACCAGCCGACCTATTTTGTGGCAGACATTGCCGCCAACCACGATGGCAGCCTGGAACGCGCCAGGTACCTGATCAAACTGGCAAAACAGGCTGGCGCGGACGCTGCCAAATTTCAGAATTTTTCTGCACCCAAAATCGTCTCGGACGCGGGTTTTAAATCGCTTGGCTCGCAGCAATCGCACCAGGCAAAATGGAAAAAGTCGGTGTTCGAAGTGTACCAATCCGCCGCGATCCCGTTCGAGTGGACCTACGAATTGAAGGAAACCTGCGATCAGGTTGGTATGGACTACTTCTCCGCCCCGTACGACTTCGAGGCGATCGATTTTCTGGACGAGTACATGCCCGTCTACAAGATCGGCTCCGGTGATATTGACTGGCTGGAAGCCATCGAGCGCATTGCCAAAAAAGGCAAACCGGTGCTGCTAGCAACCGGCGCGGCGAATATTGGCGAGGTGCAGCGCGCGGTGCATACCGTGCTGGCGCACAATTCGCAGCTGGCGCTGATGCAGTGCAACACCAATTACACTGGCAGCATCGAAAACTTTAAGCACGTTCACCTGAACGTGCTCAACACCTACCGGGCAATGTTCCCCCAGGTGGTGTTAGGCTTGTCCGATCACACCCCCGGTCACGCCGCGGTTTTGGGCGCAGTGACGCTCGGCGCGCGGGTGGTGGAGAAACACTTCACCGATGACAATTCCCGCGAAGGTCCCGATCATGCCTTCGCGCTCGACCCGATTGCCTGGGAGGAGATGGTCAAACGCACCCGCGAGTTGGAAATGGCGCTGGGTTCGGGCGACAAGCGTGTGGCGGAAAACGAGCAGGAGACGGTCATTCTGCAGCGGCGCTGCCTGCGCGCGGCGTGCCATATTCGCGCCGGGGAGATCATCCGCCGCGAGATGCTGGATGCACTGCGCCCGGCAACTCCGGGGGCGATCCTGCCGCCGGAGATCGACCGGGTGATTGGCGCTAAGGCGCTACACGACCTGCCGCAGGGCAAGGAAATTCGCTGGACGGACCTGGGCGCTTGAGAGTTCTCTATTTTTCCCGCGATTACACCCCGCACGATCACCGTTTCCTCAGCGCGCTGGCGGAAACCGAGCATTCGGTGTACTACCTGCGGCTGGAACGCCAGAATCGCCCGTTGGAAGAGCGCCCGCTGCCCGCGCAGGTGCAACCGGTAGCCTGGCAGGGTGGGCAGTCGCCGGCTGGCTGGCGCGACTACCCGCGCCTGCTGCGCGGCGTGCGGCGGGTGATCCGCGAGACCAAGCCGGATGTGATCCACGCCGGACCGGTGCAATCGGCGGGCTTCCTGGCGGCGTTGAGCGGATTCCGCCCGCTGGTGACCATGTCATGGGGCTCGGACCTGCTGGTGGACGCCGACCGCTCGGCGTGGATGCGCTGGGTGACGCGCTACACCCTGGGACGCACCACGCTAATGGCAGGCGACTGCCGGGCAGTGCAGGACAAAGCGGCAACCTTTGGCTTTCCGTCCGAACGGGTGGCGTTGTTCCCTTGGGGGGTAGACTTGCAGCGCTTTCAACCGGGCAGCGCGGCGGCGTTCCGCGCGCGGCTGGGCTGGCAGAATGCCTTTGTGGTGCTCTCGCTGCGCACCTGGGAGCCGCTCTATGGGGTGGACGTCGTGGCGCGCGGGTTTGCCCGTGCGGCGCGCCAGCGCCCGCAGTTACGCTTGCTGCTGCTGGGGGGTGGTTCGCAAGCCGGTCTGCTGCGCTCCATTTTGCAGCAGGAAGGCGTGCTCGAACAGGTGTATTTGGGTGGTCAGATCAACGGGGATGAACTGCCGTTGTATTACCAGGCGGCGGATGTGTATGTCAGTGCTTCGCACAGCGATGGCTCCTCGGTTTCGCTGATGGAAGCACTGGCGAGCGGCCTGCCGGCGCTGGTTTCGGACATTCCCGGCAACCGGGAATGGATCACTACCGGGCGGGAGGGCTGGATCTTCCCGGATGGCGATGACCAGTCCGTCACAGCTGGCATTCTGCGCGCGATGGACATGGGCGAGGCGCTGGCTGAGGTGCGTGCCGCCGCCCGCGCGCTGGCGGAACAACGCGCCAACTGGCGTATGAACTTCCAACGCCTGCTGGCGGCGTATGACCTGGCGCTCTCATTGCAGCGCGCGGCGGGTAAACCTGCGGCGCAATCTTCGTAGAGGGTAACCGTCATGTCCGATCCGATTCAACCTCGCGTCATTGCTATCATCCAGGGGCGGATGAGTTCCAGCCGGCTGCCAGGCAAAATTCTCAAAGACCTGGGCGGTAAGCCGATGCTGGCGCGCGTGGTCGAACGGGTTCGCCGGTCGCAAACCGTCCACCAGGTGGTGGTGGCAACCACCAGCGATGCCAGTGATGACCAGGTGGTGCAGTTCTGCCGCGAACAGGGCATTGAATGTTATCGCGGCAGCCTGTTCGATGTGCTCGACCGCTTCTATCAGGCTGCTGTCGCCTGCCGGGCGGAGGTGGTTGTGCGCATTACCGCCGACTGCCCGCTGATTGACCCGACGGTGATCGACCAGACGGTGAACGCCTTCTTCGAGAGCCGGGCGGATTTCGCCGCCAATCGTCTGCCGCCGCCGTGGAAGCGCACCTTTCCGATTGGGTTGGATACCGAGGTGTGCAGTTTCGCCGCGCTGGAACGCGCCTGGCGCGAAGCCGCCCTGCCGCACGACCGCGAGCATGTCATGCCCTACCTGTACGAGGAGCAAGGGCGTTTCAAGGTCAAGGTGGTGGATGCCGCGCAGGATCAGGGGCATTTGCGCTGGACGGTGGATACCGCCGAAGACCTGGCGGCAATGCGGGCGCTGTTTGCGTTGTTGGGCAACGATCCGCCGCTTTCCTGGCTGGATGTGCTCGCCGTCTGGCAGCAGCACCCGGAAATCCACCCGATCAATGCCCAGGTGAAACATCACTGGTTCAACGAGTATGATGAGCGTTTCAAAAAATGACCACGCTGATTGAATCGTTGATAAACACGTTTTTCAAAAAACTCAATCCGCGATTGCGAAATAGGGCGTTTCCACTCGTGGTTATCGTTGCATACGTTTTTTCATTTGGTTGGGCTCTGCCTTCGCTGGGGTTTTATCTGGATGACTGGCCGCACCTTTTCTATCACAAATTTGGAGGCGGTGAGGCGACTAACCTGTTCCATGCCTATGATGGCCGACCGTTGCTGGCTTGGTTTTACAAGGCTGTTTCGGGCGTGTTCGGATTTGAGCCGATCTATCGTCAAATGTTGGCGGTGGGTTTACGGTTTCTAACCGTACTTTTTACCTGGGGTGTTCTCCGATGGCTGTGGCCAAAGGCGAACTGGCAGGTGGATACGGCTGCCTTACTGTTCGCTGTTTATCCGATATTTGCGCAACAGGCGGTCTCCGTTGCGTTTAGCTCCCATTGGGCTGCCTTTTTATGTTTGATGGTATCGAACTATTTGATGTTTCTGGCGATACACCATCGACGGTTATTCATTCCATTGACCCTCGCATCCGTCTCGTTTGCGATTCTGCAATACTCATTGTCCGAATACTTTATCAGTCTGGAGTTTTTGCGGTTTTTATTGTTATATGTATTTGCGATTAATCACAGCCTCGACAAAAAGCTCTTCAGCCGTGAACGGGTTGTATGGGTACTCAAGAACTATTCCATTTATTTTGTCGTTTGGTTTGCCTTTATCATTTGGCGGATCTTTGTCCTGCGGCTTCCCACCGATGATCGAATTGAACCGGTTTTATTGAATTCGCTGGCGAGCTCACCGCTTTCAGCCATTCTCCAATTGCTGCAATGGATGACGCAGGATTTTTTCCTGAACACGATCATCGTCTGGTATAAAACTCTGACAGTTGAGCTGTTTTCCCTGCAGAACCGAACCGCTCTGGTTTTTCTCGGCATGGTTTTTATCGTCTGGCTTTTTTCCAGCGTTTACTTGCTGTGGGTCAATCACCATACCAAATCGCTTCCGTATGTTTGGGCGTACCAGGGATTGATAGTGGGTTTTTTCTTTACAGTGATTGCCCCGCTTCCCGGCTGGGTAACCGGGCGATCTTCGAGTCTCTTTATTGGACCCATGAGCGACCGGTTTGGTTTGCCCGCGATGTTCGGCGCCAGTATTTTGTTGACAGCCGCAATGGATTTGTTGTTGAGTAAAGCTAAAGTTCGCATCCTGATCCTGGCGTTGTTCATTGGTCTGGCTGCGGGTTGGCAGGCGCGCAATACCAATGACTTCCGCTGGTCATGGACATTTCAACAACGCTTTTATCAGCAACTCATTTTCAGGATCCCCGACCTGCAGCCAAGCTCATTGATCGCTTCCGAGCAGGAATTTTTGCCGAAAGTCGGTGCATATCCGCTCGGTTATGCATTGAATTCGATGTATGGCAGTGAATACGATCCGGATGCTTTGCAATATTACTACGTCAATTTGGGCAAAGAGTACGCGCAGGTTTTGGACGATTTTGTTCGAGGAGAGCCAATATTTCGTAAACGGTGGCAATCCAATTTTATTGGCAAAACAACCGATGGGATTATTATCGAATACCGTCCGGAGGACGGCACTTGTTTATGGGTGTTGGATCAAAAGGATGCGCTTAACCCGCTGTTGCCGGATATTACGCGAAGGGTTTTATCAGCCTCCGATTTATCCAGAATTCTTCCCAGCCGCAATCAGGCGTTCGCGGGGGAAATCTTCGGCGTCCCCAAATTGAGCAGTTGGTGCGACTATTATCAAAAAGCAGCGCTCGCCGTGCAATTCAAAAACTGGGACGAAGCAATGCAATTGTGGGCTGAGTCGACGCCGTATCACCACCAGATCAATGCCGCAACGGAATTGGCGCCATTCATCGAAGCCTACATACAGACCGGTAAATTGGCGGAGGCGTTTGAACTAAGCCAGCAACTCAACCAAGGAATTCGCGGAGGAGCAAATCCATTCGTGTGCTCTATTTGGGAAAGATCGCTGTAAGAAGACGCTCTCCCGTCCGCCGAATTGTACACAAACCAATGGAATTGTAATTTACCCAAACCGTAAGAGAGTAGCATGCCTGAAATTGCTCTGACCATCTTTACCGCTCCCAAGCCGTTCACCAATGCGCATATCGCGCTGATCCAACGCAATGCACTGCGTTCCTGGCTGGCGTTGGGCGAGGAGGTGGAAGTGCTGCTGATCGGCGAGGAGGACGGCATGGCGCAGGTGGCGCAGGAATTGGGCATCCGCCAACTGGCGCAGGTGGAACGCAACGCCTACGGCACGCCGCTGATCCGTTCGATCTTCGACCTGGCGCGCCAGCATGGCAGCGGCAGGCTGCTGGCGTACGTTAATGCGGACATTGTGCTGCTGCCGGATTTCGTCCGCGCCGCGCGGCAGGCAGCCGGACAGATGCCGCGTTTCCTGATGGTCGGGCAGCGCTGGGACCTGGACGTGCGCAAGGCGCTCGATTTTTCACCCGGCTGGGATGCGCGCCTGGGTGAACAGGCAAGGCGCGCAGGCAGGCTGCACCCGGCAATGGGCAGCGATTATTTCGTCTTTCCGCGCGAGTGCTTTCGCGATCTGCCGCCGATGGCGGTCGGGCGGGCAGGTTGGGATAACTGGATGATCTACGCGGGCAGGCGCAATGGCTGGGCGGTGGTTGACGCCAGCGAAGAAGTGATGATTATTCACCAAAACCACGATTATTCCCACCTGCCAAACGGGCAGCCGCACTACCGCCTGCCGGAAACGGATGAAAACGTGCGCCTGGGCGGTGGAAAACTGACCATTTTCACCTTGCGGGACGTTTCGCACCGGCTGAGCCGGGGCAGGCTGGCGGGGATGGCGTGCAGTTGGAAGCGTTTCTGGCGGGAAGTGGAAATCTTCCCCCTGGTGCGCTTGAATTCCAAGCCGTTGGGCTGGTTGCTGTTTGCCCTGTTCCACCCCTACAAAGCGTACGGCGGGCTGCGCAAGTGGCTGGCAAATCGAACATCGGAAAGGCAGGTATAAACGCGTATGCGAATCGGACAGAACCCGGCAAAGTTCGTTAAAGATGTAACCAAACCCGAACGGATCACTGTGGCGGTGCTAAGTTATATCCCGTTTTTGAGTGGATTTTACGCCGAAACGCTGGAGGTGCTCAAAGTGTGCCTGCAATCGACGCGGGAACAACCCGGCTTGCCGTTCGATTTGCTGGTGTTCGACAAAGGCTCGTGCGCCGAGGTGCAGGACTGGCTGCTGGAGGAGCAGCGCGCCGACCGCATCCAGTATCTGATCCTGTCCAAGAAGAATCTGGGCAAGGGTGGGGCGTGGAATTTCATCCTGAGCGGCGCGCCGGGCGAGTACATAGCCTATGCCGATAGCGACGTGCTGTTCCGCCCCGGCTGGTTGACATGCTGCGTCGAAATCCTGGAGACCTTCCCAAACGTGGGCATGGTCACCGCGCGCCCCTACCGCACCCTGCCGGAGTTCTACGCCAGCACGGTGGCATGGGCGGAGGCGGACGAAGAGGCAGCCGTCGAGCGCGGTCATTTTATCCCGTACGAGGTGTTCCGCGAATTCGATCTGAGCCTGGGGCAGAGCGAGGAGGAGATCCACCAGCGTTACCACACCACCCAGGACGTGCGCCTGACCTACCGCGGGGTGCAGGCAATCGCCGGAGCATCGCACTGGCAATTTCTGGCGCGCAAACAAACCCTGGCGCAGTTCCTGCCATTCAGTATGGAGCGCCCGATGGGGCAGGTGCGCCAGCTCGACCAGCGCATGAACGAAGCCGGGCTGCTGCGGCTGATGCCAACCGAGCCGCTGGCGATGAACATGAGCAATACCCTGCGCGGGCTAAAGCCGCCCTCCGCGCAAGCTGCCGCGCGGTACAGCCGGCTGCTGGATTTTCCGCCGGTGCGGCGGGTATTGTTGACCCTGTACGATTCGATTTTCCGCTGGTATTATGACCGCCGTTAAGGACGGGAGGGACGCGCAATAAGCGGTATGACAAGTCAACGAATTTTCATCAGCGCCGATCACGGGCTGGCAATCGTTTATTTTTTGCAAAGCGATGTGCTGCCCACCCTGCTGGCGGGCGGGGTGGAGGTGGTGCTGTTGACCGATGATGGGCTGGTGGGTCAAATCGAGCGTCGCTTTGGGCAGCCGGGCTTGACCGTGAAAGGACTACGCCTGAAAGAGGCGCGTCGCTATTTTGATGGCCGCGACCACAGCCTGCAATATTGGCTGCATTTTTTGCGCTGGATGGGCGGCTCGCAGCGGATCAACACCAACGCCATGGACGGTCACCTGCGCCAGATGGATCACGAAACCTCGCGCGGCGGCAAATTGCTGATGCCGCTGATCAAAACCGCAACCGCGCTGCTGCGCCGTTCGCGCGCGGCGCGGCGGCTGCTGGGGCGGGCGCAGCTGCGCTATACCCCGGCATTGTATGCCGACCTGTTCGAGCAGTACCAGCCCCGTCTGGTTGTTGCCAGCACCCCCGGCTGGCGACTGGACCGCTACCTGCTGCGCGAGGCTGCCCGGCGCGGGGTGCGCACCGCGACGGCGATCATCGGCTGGGACAACCCCAGCAGTTACCGCCTGCCCGGCGCGCCGGTGGATTACGCCAACTGCTGGTCGCAAATTCAAAAGGACGAACTGGTCTTCGGCTGCGACTGGCAGGCAGAGCGGGTGAATATCGGCGGCATACCGACCTACGACGGCTATTTCCGCGGGCAGTGGTTGATGAGCCGCGAGGAATACTTCCGCCTGCACGGGCTCGATCCGCAGCGCAAATTGCTGGCGTACGCTTCCAGTTTCGTCACCTTTGCGCCAAATTTACCCAATATCGAGGCGCTGGCGCGGCTGGTGGCGGAAGACCGCCTGGCGCAGCCGTGTCAATTGCTCATCCGCCTGCACCCCAACCACTTCATCCCCGGCTCGTTGTACGAGCAGGAAGCCGCCCGCGTGCGCCAACTGGTCACGGAATTGCCGCACGTCCACCTGGTAGAGCCGCTGCCGCTGGGCGGCGAATTGGGGTATTATTCGGGTGAGGACATGCCGGAAAAATCATCCATGATGGCGCATGCGGACGTATTCTTGACCGTTTATTCGACCATGGTGGTCGAAACAGCCATTCACGACCGACCGATCGTGAGCGTGTGCATCGATACGCCGGGTGGCTGGAATCAGTCGGGTAAGTTCTCGCTGGCGCTTGCCGAAATTGCCGAATGGCCGACCCACCAGCGTTTTCGCCAGGCGGGCGCGGGCAAGGTGGCATTCAATTCTGGGCAGGTTTGCGATGCGGTTGATGCTTATCTGCGCCAACCCGGTGCAGACCGCCAGGCGCGGCGGCAGTTCGTCGAACGCGAAGTGACCTACACCGACGGCTCGGCGGGCAGGCGCAGCGGCGAGTATTTCCTTTCACTGGCCAGGGAGGGGCGATGAAATTTTTGATTGCCGGATACGGTTCGATCGGGCGCAGGCACCTGCGCAACCTGCTCGCGCTGGGTGAGCAGGACGTGCTGCTCTACCGCACCCGCCGTTCCACCCTGCCGGATGACGAGATTGCCGACCGGGTGGTCGAAACCAGCCTGGAAGCGGCACTGGCACACCGCCCGGATGCCGTGATCATCGCCAACCCGACTGCGCTGCACCTCGCCGTTGCCATTCCGGCGGCACGCCAGGGCTGCCACATTCTTATGGAAAAACCGCTCTCGCATACCCTGGACGGAATTTGGGATTTGGAACGCGCGCTAGAACAGGGCGGGGGGCGCCTGCTGATGGGTTACCAGTTCCGCTTTCATCCCACATTGCGGCGAGCGGCGCAAGTGATCGCCGCAGGCGAGATTGGCAGACCGGTGGCGGCGCGGGTGCATTGGGGTGAATACCTTCCCAACTGGCACCCCTGGGAGGATTACCGTCAGAGTTACGCCGCCCGGGCGGAACTGGGCGGCGGGGTGGTGCTGACCTTGTGCCACCCGCTGGATTACCTGCGCATGTTGCTGGGCGAGGTGCGCGAGGTCAGCGCGATGACCGCGCCGCTGCCGGAACTCGATCTGAGCCTGGATGCGGCCGCGGACATTCTGCTGCGCTTCGAAAACGACACCATTGCCAGCGTGCACCTGGACTACATCCAGCAGCCAGCCCAGCACACCCTGCAGGTGACCGGCACGCAGGGCAGCCTGTACTGGGACAACACCAGCGGAAAATTGAGCTGGCAGCGCGCCGGCGAGGCGGATTTTAACACCGTCCAGTCGGAGGCGGATTTCGAACGCAACTGGATGTTCCTGGAGCAGGTGCGCCACTTCATCGCCGTGGCGCGCGGCGAAGCGCAACCGGTGTGCACGCTGCAAGACGGGGTGCGCGCGCTGCGCCTGGCGCTGGCGGCGCTCGAATCCGCCTTTATGCACCGCAACGTGCAGGTTTGATCCGCACAGACTCTTCGAGAAGGACGAGATCATGAGACTCACACTTCGAACGGCACGAACACGAATCGCCCCACCCGCGCTGCTGGCAAGCCTGGTGCTGCTGGGGATGCTGCTGGCTGCCTGCCAGCCGGTTTCACAGCAGCCCAGCGAGGCGCAATTGACCGAAACAGCGGCGGCGCTGCCCACCACCCCTGCTCCGCCTGCTGCCACCGCGACCATCACCCCGCCCCCTGCAACGCCAACCGAGACCGGTACGCCCACCCAAACCGGCACCCCAACCGAAACCCCCACCCCGGTGCCGGACTTTTCCAGCCTGCGCTTTATTGGCGTGACAGCCAGCACCAACGGGGTTAGCATCATCATTGAGATCCCCAACTTGAAACAGGTGTTTGACCTGAACATCAACGGCGTGGACTATATTTGCCAGCAGGTGGAAGATGTGGTTGACCGCTTATTCTGCAACGGGCTGGCAAAACCGCCCTTCGATCAATCGGTGCGCGTGCTGCTGCGCGAGCCGGAGACCAAGAGCGTCGTCTATGATGCCTTCACCTCGATTGCCGGCAACCTGTTAACTACCCCCGCGCCGCGCGGCTATTACGATCCCAACTGTCCGCAGCGCGGTCTGGATGTCAAATGCGAGATGGAATGTCGCATCCCGCCAGAAGGCAGCCCATGCGTGGTTGCCAGCTGTTATGATTCGTGCGGGTTGTATTTTTCGGTGCATACCTGCCCCGAAAACGTGGACTATTACCCCAACCAGTGTTCCGCGGAGCAATGGGCGGAAATGAAAGCCCGTCACAGCATCCCCTGATGGATTTTGGATGAGAATCAAAACCGCTTTATTTGTGATCGTTTTCGGGCTACTGGTGGCTGCCTGTCAGGGTGTTCCCGCGTCGCCAACATTGGCGGCGCTGCCGGGCTCGTTCCCTGCGCCCAGCGATACCCCCGCACCTTTGGCGGCGACGCTTCCGGGCAATACCCCTACCGAAGCGTCGACCGTGACCCTCGCGCTTGATCCTGTTGTCACCCCCAGCCCGACGCTGACCGCAACCCCCGCGCCAATCGCCGATTTTGACCGCTTGCAATTGATCTCGGTGGAAAGCAATCCCTTCGGCACCCTGGTGCACCTCAGCCTGCCAGGCATCCAACAATCGCTGACCATGAAACTGGACGGCAAGCTGTATAACTGCCGGGTGGACGAAAAATATCCCGATCATTTCTTCTGCCAGGGATTGTCAAAACCGGGGGTGGATACCGCGCTTGCGTTGGCGTTCATCGACCCAGAAAGTGAAGCGCCGGTTTACACCGGCAGCCTGTTCATTCTGAATGCGTGGGTCATCCCGCCCACGCCGGTAGGCTACCTGCATACCGGCTGCGCCGAACGGGGCAAGAACGTCTCCTGTGAAACAGAATGCCGTATCGCGCCGGATGGCAGCCCGTGCATCGTTTCGACCTGCACGGATGCCTGCGGTCCCTATTTTGCCGTCCATAGCTGCCCGGACGATATGCCGCTGCCTTCGCCATCCTGTTCAGCAGAACAGTGGGCAGCAATGAAAAAGCAATATCAGATTCCTTGAGCGAGGTGCAATGAGCCAGATTTTCGATAAATTCCGCATGGATGGGCAGGTGGCGGTGGTGACCGGTGGAGCCGGGCTGCTGGGCAAGCAGTTCTGCCGCACGCTGGCACAGGCTGGCGCGGCGGTGGTGGTGGCTGACCTCAACCGGATGACCGCGATCACCCTTGCAGAGAACCTGCAAAAGGACGGCTTTACCGCCATTGGCACCGGGGTGGACGTGACCGACCCGGTTTCGGTGGAGGACATGACCGCGGCGGCGCTCAATCATTTCGGTCGTCTGGACGTGTTGGTGTGCAGCGCGGCGATGGATCCCAAGTTCGACGCGGATAACCAGGACAAGCAGCAGGGCAATGCCTTTGAGTCCTATCCGCTGGATGCCTGGCGGCAGGCGCTGGATGTCAATTTGACCGGCATGTTCCTGTGCGCTCAATCGGCGGTCAAGCCAATGTTGGCGCAGGATCACGGCGTGATCATCAACATTTGTTCCACCTACGGGCTGGTCGGTCCGGATAACCGCATTTACGAACGTCCGGGGCAGCCGCGGCAGTTCAAGCCGGTGTTTTATTCCGTGACCAAGGCGGGCGTGCTTGGGTTGACCCGCTACC
>JBBIQB010000021.1:0-26841 GCA_037442545.1 Bellilinea sp. | reverse complement strand
TTGACCACCTCGGGGCGCGGGTCATCCGGCGAATAGTGGTTGGTGAAGAAACCGCCCGCCGCAGATACAGTATCCAGATCCGGGGAATCCCAGCCATCGCCGCCGACGAAGGGCACATTGATGCCTTTTTCTTTGGCTTGCTTGGTCACCAGGTTGACAATGTTGTAGTAGTCCGGCAGGTAGACCAAATCCGGCTTGGCATCCGCGATCTTGCCCAAGATGACCGAGAAGTCGGTGTCGGTGGAGGTGTAGGATTCGGTTCCAACCACCGTGCCGCCCATTTCTTCGAAGTTCTTGGAAAATTCGGTCGCCAGACCCTTGACGTAGTCATTCGCCTGATCGAGCATCACAAAGGCGGTCTTGGCGCCCAGCGTTTCCATGGCGAACTTGGCGCCCACGAAGCCCTGGAAGGGATCGATGAAGCAGGCGCGGAAGATGTAGGGCTTGACGTTGCCGTTGGCATCCACCGTCACCTGTTCATTGGTCGAAGTCGGGCTGATTTGGACAACACCCTTGGCGTTGGCAATTTCGGACACCGGGATAGAAGCCTTGGAGCAGACCTCACCGACGATGAACTTGACGCCATCCTGATCGATGACCTTATTGGCAGCGTTGACCGCCGGGTCGGGGGTGCATTGACTGTCCTCGACAATCGGGACGATCGTCATGCCCAACACACCACCTTTGGCATTCCACTCGTCGATTGCCATCAAGGCGCCGTCGCGGGTGGATACGCCAAATGTGGGCGCCGGACCGGAAAGGGGCGCCAGAATGGCAACTTTGAGTTCTTTCTGTGCACCAGTGCCACCGCCCTGAGCGCAGGCAGACAGGATCAGGGCAGCAACGATCAATAAACTAAATAATTTTACGAAACGCATTTTTCTCCTCCATTTTTGGCATTGGATTGACACCGTATTCGATTGTTGCATCCCCCAATCGTCACCCACTTCTGATCGAGTGACTACCGCTAAACTTGATGACTATATGGAACAATATCACCTCCTTCCAAAGGGTTTTTTAACTCCAAACAAAAAAATTTTAGAGTCGGGGAATTAATTACAGACTGTAATTTCTCGATGAATAGGAAATTACATGATGATTATAATAGAGAATGATGGAAAAATTGTCAAGTATTATTTATTAAATTCTATAAAGCGATTGCTTGACATTTATATTTATACCCTGTAAGATAAATCAGTCTGGCATTTATCCCTTTTCTCCACAATTTTACGGAGTTCGGAAAAACATGTTGAGGAAAACTTTAACCCAGCCCAATGTTGTGATTCTCCTTCTATTCGTTCAATTTTTTCCCATTCTGCTGCTTCCAGCCGAATCCTATTCGCCTGCCACTCAGGAATGGTGGCTGCCGTTGCTGCTGGCAGTGCTGGCTTTGATCTCCGTAATCCAGCTCGTCTTTCGCCGCGCCGACCAGACCTGGCCATGGTATTTGATTTCCTTTTCACACGGTTTCAACATCATCAGCCGGTTGATGCTGCTCATGCCGCGCGCCTCCATTAACGTCGACGGTGTCGTGCAGTTGAATACGCTGTATGTCTCAATGACCCTGATTAGTATTCTAATATCCGCCTTGTATTTGGTCTACACCGATTTGCCGGAAGTGCGCATGAGTTTGCTCACCCGGATCGTCAAGCGCACCGCCTGAAATTCATCCATACTGGATCGACAAGAATGCCCCCTGTCGCGCCAAGGTGACCAGGGGGCATTCTATGTGAGCGTGGGATGATTTCACCCTACGTTTCCCATCCCATCTGAATTGACATTCATCATTTCAAGGAAAATATCCACAATCCGCGGATCAAAATCGGTGCCCGCACAGCGTTTCAATTCCGCAATGGCATCGCTGTACGATAACGAAGAACGATACACCCGGTCGGTAATCATCGCTCCAAATGCATCCACAACCGAGAGAATGCGCGCGCCCAAAGGGATCATATCCCCACTCAACCCATACGGATACCCCGAACCATCATAATGTTCGTGATGGGCGAGCACGTAGGTGGCAACATCGGTCAAACCGCGCACCATACGCAAGATGCGCGCCCCAATTTCCGGGTGCTGGCGCATGATCGACCATTCCCGATCACTCAGCGGTCCCGGCTTATTCAGAATCTGATCCGGAATGCCAATCTTGCCAATATCGTGCAGCAAGGCTGCCCGGCGAATGTCCTGAACGGCGCGGAAAGAACACCCCATTCGGATGGCAACCTGCTCTGCCAGCCGGGTAACCCGCCGGCAGTGCGAGCCTGTCGAAAGGTCGCGGGCTTCCAGGGCTTTGGACAACGCCAGCACAATTTCCACCACCGACTCCCCATCGGAAATCGATACACCCTCGCGCTGGATCGCCAGCGCCGCCTGAGTGGAAAACATCATTGCCAGGCGCAATCGTTCGTCAATCGGGTCGAAGCGGTCGAACGCGAGGGCAAAAATACCAACCGGTTCCGTGTCGAGCCGTATGGGATACACAATCAGATTCTCGTGAGGCTGCAGCTTCAGCGCCCGGCGCTCTTCCTGGTTTAAGTCCCCATTACGGTAACCCATCAATACCGGAGCATCGGACAAGACGACTTTCTGTAAAAAGGCGTTGAGTTTCTGATAATTTCGTTTGCCGGGCTCTGCCCGATCTAAGGAGGGCTGATTATGATAAAAAATTTGTCGTTGAAAATTACCATTCGCGCAAAGGGTTAATATTTGACAGTGCTTAACATCCAATAATTCAACTGCTTTAACGGCGATTTCATACAGCAAACCGGACGATCCTTCCACCTGCAGCCAACTGGCTGCCAGATCGCCCACCTCCCCCCAATGCTCGGACACAATTGGGGTTCCGCTTTTTTTGAGTCGGCCGAACAAGTCGCCGCCAAAATAAAGATTCCCTGAGATCATGGAGTCCATTCCTTGGATCGCTTCGGTACTTCTACAACGAACTTCCAGGGAAGCAGATGTACCCACTAAAGTAACCCTAAAAAAATTGCTTCAAAAGGTCAGTTTAATCTCCGCACACCGCCGTCGGGATCGAACGACTGGCATTGTATCCATTCAGCTGCGAGGCAAAGTCCGCCAGTGAAGTCGCGCGGATCGCCACCAGCCGGGAGCGGTCTTCGCTGCTCAGATGGAAAGCCTCTCCGGCAAAGCCAGCCGCCAGCGCTTTGGCGGGGTTGCTCAACAACAATTGGCGAAATTGAGCGCTGATGACCGCCGCGGTCAGGATACGCCCATATTCCTGGGAAACTTCGCGATAATCACTTTTCTTGCTTTCAAAAAGACTCGGAGTCATTTCAATTCCTCCTTCTCCGCTTCGGTTGTGGCTGCGCCAACCGACCACAGCAGCCAAAACGCGCCAGCCGCTATCAGTACATCGCCCGCGCTGAAGGCAACCCGGTAATGCGGGCTATCCGGAGTTCGAAAACGATCGGAAAGAAATTGGAGTTTGGTTTGTTCAACCGGCAACACAATATCCTTCCCGTAACCGAACCGCTCACCGACCTGCCAGGCGCCTTCGGGCGCATCTGGAACCAGCCATCGAACCGTTTCCGGGCTGATCGGCATGAAACCGCCGTTGAGCGTGATTACGAGTAGATTGAGGGACAACCCCACTCCGAGCAACCAAAAACCGGGAGTCTTGCGGTTGAACCAGGCAAACACCAACAGGATGGATTGTGAAAGAACCAGACTTACACTTGCCACCTCATCCGGGAGGGTGGATCGCGTTGGCGGAAATGTGAAAGCAAACCACTGGAGGATGAGCGCCGCCAGCACCAACCAGGCATATCGCAGCCGAAACGGCTGGTAAGGGCGGTGATTGATTCTTGCTCGAATTAGACCAACGGTCAGTCCTGCGATGACGGCTGTGAGTAAAATCATTCAAGCAAATAATTTGGCAGGATTACCAGCCGGGGAAGAAAAAGTTGATCCGGTTGATGATTCCACCACCGGCTTCCGGAGCGCCCGATCCCAGAACGAACAGGGCAACGGTCAGGACAAACAACACAACACGGGAATTGAACTTTTTCATTTCAGCCTCTCCTCAAAAAGAATGTTTTTGGATATGCTTTAGTTTACTCAGGGGTAGGCTTCCAAAGAGGCTTCCGTAAACCGATTTTTTGGTCGTTTTTGGCGATTTTTGGATTTTTTAAGGTTAAAATCGGGCTGTTTGGGGATTTTTTAAGATTCGAACGCCTCCCTTATCCCCGCATCTCCGGCCGGCGGCGGTTTCGGGTCAACAATTCGAACAAAGAGACTGTTTGCGGGCTGGGTTGGACGCCCAATTCGCGCTCCAGCAATTCGCTCAGGCTTTGGTATTGATAAATGACTGCACTGAGATTGCCCATGCCGGCGTGAATGCGCATCACCAACTGGTGCACGGATTCGTTGATCGCATCTTCGCGGAAATACCGTTTGGCAATTTCCAGCGCATCGATCGGTTGCGTTGTATCAATGTATTGTTCGATCAAACGCTTGAGCGCATCGAGATATTTTTGCCGCAGCCGGTCTCGTTCCGGCAGCGCCCACTCCTCGGTAATTTCGAGCAAAAAATCTCCCTTGTACAAATCGATCGCCGCCCGGTAGTGTTTGATCGCCTGTTCCGGCTTTCTTGCCAGTCCGGCTTGTTGAATTTCGCGATTGAAGGTTTCAAAATCCGCTTCGTAATCCATACTGCGGTTGAATGAGTAAATATCCTCATCGAATAAAATGACGTCTCGATTGACCGCGTGGCGCAGCCGGTAAATTGTGTTCTTGAAACGCAATTTCAACTCAGAAGGGGATATGTCAGGCCAAAAACAAAGTCCAACCTGCTCTTTGGTCAAACCATCCGGGTTGAGCATCAGCAACAGCATTAAATCCCGGGCAGATTGCTGCCGCCACTCCATGCCGGTAATGATGTGGTCGCCGATGGCGATGTGAATTCTACCCAGAGTCAATATGGTCAACTCAGGCGGCAGGAGCGGCACCAACACCGATTGCCGGCGCAGCTGTCTGCGCACCACCGGCAGCTGTTTCTCGTTTTGACGCACCACATTTTGGATGGGCACCAGGCTCACGCGGATTTCCTCATCCAGCAGCGAGACGTTATCAAGAAATTTCGTCAACGGTTCACACGCATTGGCAATTACATTGTGGAACTCCGCATTTCGTATAACCGGTAAGGTGCGCTTCAGATGAGCCTTGAATTGCTCAAAGTTGTTCAAACGGTAGTAAACCGCCAGGAGCAGCAGCTGGCAGCGAATGGCTTCCACGTGGTGTCGTTCGCGGCTAAAATAGGCTTCCGCGCTCTGCAAATCCTCCCTTGCCGCCTGGTATGCCTCCCTTGCTAGCGAAAGTCGGCCTGCCATCCAGCGGCAAAGCGCTTCCTCGTACTGCGACCCCGCCTCCGCCGCAATGCACTTGGCTTCGATCAACCATTTTTCTGTCCCGGCGAGATCTTCCCGAATCAAACTCAAATCGCTTTGCACCAACATCAAGTAAAAACGCAGGAACTGGTCGTTAACCTGGGCAAGCACCGCGCGCGCTTTCTCATACGCATCCTGGGCTTCGCGAACCGCGCGCACATCTTTGAATAAATCCCCCAGGCTGGTCAGAGCATAGGCTTCCAATCTGGAATAGCCACCCATCTTGGCATATTGAATGGCGCGCTCCAATTCGCTTAGGGCAGTATCATATTCGCCCGCCAGTGCGTGCAGCACCCCCAGGTTGTTCAACAAATTTGCCTGCCAGATGATATTGCCGCTGTTCTGATAATAGATCAGGGTGTCGCGGTAGATATTTTCCGCCTGAGTGAGGTCCCCGAGATAGCGGTACACCATCGCAATATCCATGGCAACTTTGGCGGCTGAATCTTCATCCCCCAGTTCGAGAAATCCATTTCGCGCAACGATCAGCCATTCAAGGGCATCGCCGATCTTCCCCAAGGAATTTTGAACCATCCCTTTGGAATGCATTGCTGAAGCAAATAGACTGCGCTCTCCCGGCGCCGCTTTCATTATCACCAATGCTTGCTCCACATCATTCAATGCGCGCGGATAATCACCCATCATCCGGTAGGCACCCGACCGGCGAATCAGCGTGTGTGCCTGCAAGGCAGGATTATCCATTTCGTTCAATCTATGCAATGCCTGATTGAACAACTCGATCCCGGTTTTGTCGTCCCCCAGCATGACCTTAGCCACCCCCTGCAGAGAGAGCAAATTGGGTGATCTTTCGACGAACAGATTGGGAATATCCTCCAGCCAGGTCTGTAAGGTCAAAATACGTCCGCGAGAAACCATCAACGTACCCGCATTTTCAACCATGTTGGCTTTGGCTATTTTTTCACCCAACCGGTCGTAGACCTGGTATGCTCGTTCCCATTCTCCTACTTGCTGGTAATAGTCCGCCAGTCTGAGTTGAAGGGTGCGCGCCTCCTCGGGAAACTCCTGGATCATCCGGTTCTGCAAAAATTCGCGGAACATATGATGGTAGCGCAGCCAGATGTGCTCCTCTTCGATCAGCGGCAGAACAAACAGGTTGTTGCGCTGTACCTGATCCATCAAGCTCTGCCAATCCTGTTCGCTGCCCAGCGCTTTGCCAATCACTGCGGAACAAATAGACACGTCAAATTCCTCGAACAGCGACGTGCGGTAGAGGAAGCGACGCAACGGTTCGGTTTGTTGCTCCAGCACTTGCTGCGCCAGGTAATCGTACAGGCTGATCCCCGCGACTTTGCGCGGCTTGAAGCGGGTAACGACCTTGCCGTTTTCCACCTGGGTGGAAAGAATCAGCCCGGTAATCCAGCCTTCGGTCAGGTGCACCAGTTCGTCAGCCTGAGCATCCGGCAACAGAATGTGAAAATTTTGCAGGTACAGGTTGCGGATCTCCTCGTGTTGGAACGCCAGATCCTCGAAACCCAAACCACCCACCTGTGACCGCGCCACCAGCAACGGCATATCCGCCAATGGCAACAACCGGCGCGAAGAAATGATCAGGTGACAGTTTTCATCCATCAACAACAAAAAGCGGTTGATAAAATAATTGATTTCGCGGTTGTTCTCGACCAAGTGATAATCGTCGATGATCAAGACAAAATGCTCGCCGATGGTGTCGTACAGGTCGTTGACAATCAAGGACACCAGAGTATCCAAATTGAGACGCTCTTGCGGGGTCGAATTCAATGCCGGAACGCAGGTTTTACCAAACTCCGGAAAACCCGTCTGGATGGACGCAATAAAATAGGCAGCGAACCGCTGCACTTCACCGTCAAGCACGTCCAGCGAGAGCCAGCACACCGGCATTGCGGATTGGTGCGCGTAATCGATCAACAATGACGTTTTACCGTAACCAGCAGGCGCGGCAACGATGACCAATCGCTGCTCAACCAGATCATCGAACAAGGATAGCAGGCGCGGTCGAGATAGAATATCCGACCGGCGGCGGGGTAGGATGATTTTTGTGCGGGTTATGGGAATCGTAATTTCCATCATCAACCAATCAAGTCACCACCGGTCTTACACTGCTTTATATTGGCACAATAACATCCTCATCCTGAAAAAAATTTCAGGTGAAGAACCAGCCAGCAACATTCCGCTTTTCACTTATCCTTAATGTTGGAATTCTTATTATCATATCAAAAAAAACCTGCCCGGGCTATCTTAAATAGCCGAATTCATCAAACACTTTGACACCGGGTTTGTCCGACAGCGTGGTCGGCATGTGAAAAACTCATCGATTTGCCACCGTTTTGCATTACAATCACAACCAGATTTCCAGTTCACCGAGATCAAACTTTCAAGAAAGACTGGATCGAAAGGGGTTCACCATGGAGTATAAATTTCTCGGCAAGACCGGTATAAAAGTATCGTCCTTGTGTTTCGGAAGCATGTCCTTTGGCGGTGACGCCGACGAAGCCACCTCTGCCCGACTGTATAAAATCTGCCGCGATGCGGGCATCAATTTCTTCGACTGCGCCGATATGTATTCCGGCGGCAAGGCGGAGGAAATCCTGGGGCGTTTAATACGCGGCGAACGGCAGGATTTAATAATCACCAGCAAGGCGTACTTCCCAACCGGTAATGACGTCAACGCGCGCGGGGCTTCCCGCAGGCATATCATCCGCTCGGTGGAATCCAGTCTCAAGCGCCTGCAAACCGACTGGATCGATGTCTATTTCATCCATCGTTTCGATGATTACACCGATCTGGAACAAACGCTGCGCGCGCTGGACGATCTCGTGCGGCAAGGAAAAATTCTATACCCGGCTGCCAGCAATTTCGCTGCCTGGCAGGTGATGAAAGCCCTGCATATTTCCAACAGTCGCGGTTGGGCTCCGTTCGAGGTGCTTCAGCCCATGTACAGTCTGGTAAAACGCCAGGCAGAAGTCGAAATCCTGCCGATGGCGCAAGCCGAGCAACTGGCGGTCACCGCATACAGCCCGTTGGGTGCCGGCTTGTTGAGCGGCAAGTACGGCATTAATACCCGCCCCGATTCAGGCCGGCTGGTTGAAAATGCGAGGTACCAGGTTCGTTACGGTGATCCCGCGATGTACGACCTGGCAGAATCGTTCCGCCAATTTGCCCAGGAGCGTGGTTTCGAGCCAGCCCCGCTGGCAGTTGCCTGGGTGGCGGGGCACCCGGCAATTACCGCACCGATCATCGGTGCTCGCAATCCGCACCAATTAATGGGTCTATTGAAATGCCTCGAGATCGAAATGACCCCCGAATTGCGCGAGGAAATCACCGCCCTTTCACCCGCGCCGCCCCCGGCAACCGACCGCAACGAGGAGAAATCGTTTCACGATTATGGTTTGCGATAAGAAAACAGCCGATTCCCGTTGGGCTGCGGGAATCGGCTGTTTAGCGTGAATTCGGGTCGCTGGTTAATTGCTGTACATTTCCAGCACCACCTGGCTGCCCGATTCATTGGTGCGGTACACGAAGAACACGCCCCCGGCTTCCAGTAGGATACGAAAACCAGGCGTAATCACCTCGGCGCAGGTGATGCCGGGCTGCTCCAAACCCAAACAGCTGTCTTTCCATTCCATGCGTTCCACACCCACCCAGCGAATGTGGTTGATGTCAATTTGAAATGCCTTGGATAACTCTGCCTGGGCAGCCTTCAAGGCAATCGGGATAATCCGCAGCCGCCCGCCGCTTTCATCGCTGCGAAACTCATACTGGGCACTGCCAACCGCAAAAATGCCCTGATACCCCGGCACGATCATCTCCGCGCATACCTCCTCGGCGGATGGCAGTCCAAGACAGTCATTGGGGTAGTCGATTTTGATCGCATTTTTGAATTCAATCTGCTCCACGCCGATATTCAAATTTTCGGCAATCGAGTCGATTACGCCGTCGGGCAATTCGATATCGACCGGTGCAGGCAGCGCGGTTGGCTCGACCGGTTGATCGACCGGCGTGCATGCACTAATCCCAATCCATACGCTCAACAACACAACAAGAAACACCTGCTTCATTCTCTCTCCTCCTGGGCATGGCTACATGCCCACATGATTATTGTAAAACCATGTCCAATTTTAGTCACTTTTTTGCAAATGCGCTTAAAATTACCTGAATTCGGGATGCCAATCTTAATAATTCGAAGGCATTATTGTCCCTTGTTAATATGGCAATCATAAGGCACATCCAAGAAATTCGCCCGCGGCTGGATGAGGAATTCAATCCCGGTCGCTTCCATCCGCGCACAGAGGCAATTGCCGAAGCCTATCGTTGGGGCAAGGAACTACATGCGGGCCAGCTGCGCATGAGTGGTGAGCCCTATTTTGAAACCCACTGCGCATGGGTGGCAGGTTTCTTGGATAAACTTGTCGGCAACGAAGCCTGGACCATCGCCGCGCTGCTGCATGACAGCGTCGAGGATCAGGGAGAAAGTCTCGAAAAAATCAAGCGTCGTTTTCCCGGCAAACTGGGCGAAGAGATCGCCTACATTGTCGATGGAGTCACCAAAATCAGCGCCCCGCGCGATGGGCGCTCCCGGGAAATGGAAACGTTGCGAAAGATGGCTCAGTTCCGTGATCCGGGGGTTTTCCTGGTTAAACTGGCGGACAAAAGCCACAACCTGTTGACCTTGCAGCACATGCCGGCTCACAAACGCCAGCAAAAAGCCAGCGAAGCCATCCGCGCCTACGGAAAACTGGCAGGGATTCTCAATTGTTACCGCTGGCGGCGCTGGATCGAGGATATTGCCTTCCCCTTCGCCGAGCCTGAAACGTACCAATTCGTCAAGCCAATCATCGATTCAGATCCGCGCCTGGCATTGAATTTCATCAATCCGATTATGGACGAACTGGGCACCCTCATGGACAAAGCCGGGATCAACGGGGCGGTGGAAATCACGGTCAACGGGTACTGGCAATCCTGGCAGAAATTGCGCCGCATGGCACGGGCGCGAAAGACCTCGATGAATACGTTTCAAGATGTCAACGATCTGGTTAGTTTTCGTCTGGTGGTGGAAGGAAGCGACGAAAACGCCTGTTACGCCTTGCTGCCGCGCGTCAACCGCTTTTTTGGACCGTACCTGGATCACAACCGCTTTGACGACTACCTCGCCTGTCCTCAAAATGGATACCGCGCGCTACAAATCACCGCCTGGCTGCCAGACCTGGGAGCAGTCGAGGTGGCAATCGCCACGCGCGATATGGAAGGCGAAAATCACTGGGGGGTGGTGTATGCCCTTCAAAACGGAAAGGACATCAGCGCCTACCGCCCGGTGGAGATCCTTACCCCCACCGGCGGCGCGCGCTTTTTACCGGAGGGCTCAACCGTTCTGGATGCGGTTGCCTCCATCCAACAGGAATACTTGCTGGATAAGATCAGCACAGTAAAAATCAACGGTGCGTTGGCGCGCCTGTCGGACCGCATACAGTCCGGAGATATTGTCGAAGTCATCACCGAAGGTACCCGCCAAACGCCAAACGAGAAATGGTTAACCTACGCGAATAATTCAACCTCACGCTTGCTGCGTGCCGTGTTGATTACCGAAGCGCTCAAACAAAGCGCTGAAAAAGGACGACAGTTGATGAAACCCGTGCTGGGCAGTCAGGGTATCCTCGCCCTGGAAGATATACAGGCGCTCGATCCGGTGCGGTTCGATGTGATGATGAGCCACCTGGCATCCTCCGGTCTCGAAGATTTATACGCCTCGCTCGGCTCCGGCGCCATCCGCCAGATGGACCTGGCAGACGCGCTGGAAAAAGCCGGTATCAATCAATCCAACCTGAACTGGAACACCATTTCAATCAGCGGGGGACCGAAATCCAATCGCCCTGGCGTCCTGGCGCAGATTGCCCAACTGGTTTCGCAAGCAGGGGGCAACATCATCCGCTCGGTCAACAACACCCGCCCGGACGGGGACTTTTCCCTGCGCCTGGTGATCAAGGATTTATCCTTCCAGCAGCGCGAAGCGCTGCGCCAGTCTTTTCTAGAGAGCGGCATCGAGTTCGAGTTGTTGGAAGTGGCATGAAACAATGAAGATCGCCGTCCTTTCGGATACCCACAACAACACCTCCAATCTCAGCCGGGTCATCCAGTTGGTCGAGCAGCACAACGTTTCAACGCTAATTCATTGCGGCGACCTCACCTCCGTTGAAACAGCCGCTCTATTGAATGGCTTTCGGGTTATACTGACTTTTGGCAACGGCGATTTCGCCAGTGGCGCGCTGCGCGATCAACTACTCCGCATGAACCGCGAGTCGTACGCCGGAATGCATTTCGAAGGCACATTGGGCGGCTGCCGGATTGCCGTCACTCACGGTCATGTTCCCGGTGTACTCGAAACCTGGCTTCACCAACAACGTTTCGAGTATATCTTCACCGGTCATAGCCACTATTGCAGCGACCAACGCAACGGAATCACACGCGTCATCAATCCGGGCGCGTTGGGTGGGCTAAAAAAAGAACCGCGCTCGTTCTTGATTGTTGATTTGCACAGCGCTGAGGTGCAATGGATCACAATCGCTTTTTAATTCCTCCTGGTTTCTAGGCTATAATTTGATTATGAACTCTCTGGTTGCCCCTCTGGTTATCGCAATTGCCGGCGGTTCGGGCTCCGGCAAAACCACCGTTGCCTCAGAAATATTGAAAAAGGTAGGCAGCCACCGGATTGCCTATCTACCTCACGATGCCTATTACCGCGACCTGAAAGACCTGCCGCTTCCTCAACGCCATACGATCAACTTCGACCATCCCAATTCGCTCGAAACCTCGCTGATGATCGAGCACGTCCGCAGCCTGAAAAACTGGCAGGCAATCGAATTGCCGGTGTATGACTTTACCACCCACACCCGCACAACCCGCACCATCCGGATAGAACCACAGCGGGTGGTCCTGGTCGAGGGTATCCTGATATTCGCCGAACCGCTGCTGCGGGAATTATTCGATGTAAAAATCTTTGTCGACACCGATTCGGACTTGCGTTTTATCCGCCGGCTTGAGCGGGATATTCGCGAACGCGGTCGCAATACCGAATCCGTCGTGCATCAGTATCTCAACACTGTTCGCCCCATGCACATGGATTTCGTCGAACCCTCCAAACGGTACGCGGATGTCATCATCCCGGAGGGCGGTTTCAACACCGTGGCGCTGGAAATGGTCATTTCACGCATCGAAACGCTGTTGGAAAACCCACAAAACTTCCCCCATGACTAAAGAAACCCGCCTCAAAATCGCCCGGATCATTGCCCTGGTTTTTGTCGTTTCCTTAACCCTTGTCCTGTTTATCAACCGGGAACGAGTCAGTCAGCTGGAGGTCTTGGGTTACCCCGGAATTTTCCTGATCTCCATGTTGACAAACGCCACCCTGATCCTGCCCCTGCCTGGGGTATTGATCACTTCCATCATGGGCGCGGTTTTCAATCCGCTGTGGGTGGCGGTGGCTGCCGGCAGCGGCGCTGCCCTGGGGGAACTCTCCGGCTATCTGGCAGGGTTCAGCGGGCAGGGTATTGTTGAACGCACCCAATGGAGCGACCGCTTAGAAAACTGGATGCGCAAATATGGTCCCATCACAATTCTGGTATTATCCTTCGTCCCCAATCCGGTTTTTGATGTGGCAGGCATCACTGCGGGGGTGCTCAAAATGCCCTTATGGCAATTCCTGGTTTTTTGCTGGATTGGAAAAGTGCTCAAAATGATGATGTTCGCCTTTGGCGGCGATTTCATCCTCAATATTTTTTCCCTTTAGACGCACACAATCTGGAGCTGCCGATGCACCCTTACACTGCAATCGACTCGTACCTCGATTCCCACCTTGAAGATAGCCTGGCTGAATTAAGCCGCTTATGCGCTCAACCGAGCGTATCTGCGCAAAATTGGGGCTTATCCGAAACAGCCGAACTGGTCGCCGCCATGCTTCGACAGCGCGGTTTCGAAACCGACATTGTGCCCACCGCTGGCGCGCCGGTGGTGACCGCCTATCGCCCCGGACGCAGCCCAAAAACCGTGTTGTTTTACAACCACTACGACGTACAGCCCGCCGAGCCGCTCGAATTGTGGGTTTCCCCGCCTTTTGAGCCCACCCTGCGGGATGGGATGCTGTTTGCGCGCGGGGTGAGCGATGACAAGGGGCATCTGGTCAGCCGCCTGTTCGCCATCGACGCAATTCTTGCCGAGCAGAGCGAACTGCCCTGCAGCGTCAAATTCGTCATCGAAGGCGAAGAAGAAGTGGGCAGCCTCCACTTGAAGGATTTTCTCGATCAACATGCCAGCAAACTAGCAGCCGATGCCTGCGTATGGGAATTTGGCGGCGTCGACCACCGCGACGTGCCGGTGCAGTATCTTGGACTGCGCGGCTTGTGCTATGTTGAATTAAGCGTCGAAACCGCCAACCAGGACGTTCATTCTGGATTGGGCGGATCGATCTTCCCCAATGCCGCCTGGCGGTTGGTCTGGGCGTTAAACACCCTCAAAGACACGAACGAGCACATCCGCATTCCGGGCTTCTACGACAACGTCAAACCGCCTTCCGAACGCGACCGGCAATTGATGCAACTGCTGCCCGAAACTGCCGAAGAGTACCGTCGGCGGTATGCCGTTCAATCATTCTTGAAGGGGCTGACCGGCGGGGTCGAGCTGCGCATTGCCGAAAGCCTGCAGCCAACCTGCACCATTTGCGGTCTGACCTCCGGCTACCAGGGGCGCGGCTCAAAGACAGTCTTGCCCGCCCGCGCCAGCGCAAAGATCGATTTCCGCCTGGTGCCCGACCAGACCCCCGAAGAAATCCTCAAAAAACTGCGCGTTCACCTCAACCGCGAAGGGTTCAGCGATGTGCACATCGAGTTTCTCGGCGGTGAAGCGCCAGCCCGCACCGATCCCGACCATCCCTTCGTCCGACTGGTGGTCGATTCGGCGGCGGACGTGTACGGCAAGCCGATGCAGATTGTGCCAATGAGCGGCGGATCGGGACCTAATCACCTGTTCATCGAAAAGTTGGGCGTTCCAGTCGTCACAGCCGGCATAGGACATCCGGGGTCACAGGCGCATGCACCCAATGAAAACATCCGCCTTGATTTGTACTTGAAAGGCGCCAGGCATATCGCCCGCATCCTCAACGAATTTGCCCATTCAACCGATCGCTAAGCAGAGCGGACGGTTAGCAAAAATCGACTTCGACCCGGTCGCCTGGACTGGCAGCCAGCCGCTGGCGGGCATTGCCGTTGACCACGCAAATACTCAACCAGCCGGAACTGTCGAACATGGCGATCAGGCTTCCCGGCGAGCCATCGCCAAAGGTTGCGCTCAACCGGTCGATGCGCTCCCCGCCAATCCGTACCGCAGCGACAAGCCTGCCTGCCAGTAAATCGGCGGTGATGTTGGTGATCAGATTGCCGAACACATCCGTCATCAGCACCTGCCCAACCACCCCACCCGGTACAGGCACGGGCTTTTCAATGGCTATGCGCAGCACAGGGGTGGTCAAAGGGCTGCCGATTTCCTCCAGCCGTACGCCGTTCGCCAGGTGCGCGGCGCACGGCGCGAAGATGTCTCTGCCGTGAAAAGATTTGCTCACCCCGGGCAGCCAGAAACGCGGTCTGTCCAGTTCAACCACCTCAACCGTCCAATTCTTCGACTGGGCATGTTCCAGCGGCAGCGTCAGCAGCCCGTTGTCCGGCGCGACAAAGAAATGATCGCCAATCCGCGCGGCAATCGCTCTGCGGCGCGTCCCCACGCCAGGGTCAACCACCGCAATGTGCACGCTGCCAGCCGGGAAATACGGATAGGACTGACCCAGAATCAGCGCGCCGTGCTGCACATTTTGCGGTTCGATCCAATGCGTCAGGTCGGCAATTTGCACGTCCGGGACAATCTGCCAGATCACCCCTTTCATTACCCCGACGAATGCGTCCCGCTCTCCAAAATCGGTCAGGATGGTAACTACTGCCATGCCGGTGCGCTCCAACCGTTGAACTCAATCGGCTGCGGTGAGTTTTTCCTGTTTTTTGCTGCCATTTCTTTTGGCGCGCGTCTCGCGCAACAGTTTTTCGATCCGCCGCTGCAAATAGGGAGAAAAGAAACCGTAGTAGCGCTGTTGCAGCGCGGGATTCATCCAATCCTTGCCGGTGATCGTCCTGCGGCAGTTCGACGCGCCGCAGCAACAATCGAATTCGTCATAATCCGACGAATCGCTCATCGCATAATCGAAGCACACTTCTTCGCCAACCGCAATTTCCCGCATCGCCACCAGCGAAATCGGCGAATCCAGCCCTGAATTTGGATTGCATGAATGATTGAAGTAATCCGCTGGCTCGCTGTGGGTCACTGGGATCAGGTAAAGATCCTCCTGAATTTGGATGCCGTGGGTTTGCCGCTCCACCGGCAAGTATTGCAACTGGTCACCCGTGACCACCTGGCCACCCCACATTGACAGCAATTCGCCCGCCAAAATCGGCTCAATGGCAAATAAACCGAATCCACCCTTTTCCGGGCAGGGACGCAGTTCCAACTTGGGTGAGCAATAGGAAAACGACAAAATCTCCATGTTTCTCCTTCGAAGAAAGCTATAGACT
Source organism: Bellilinea sp. (assembly GCA_037442545.1). Classification (GTDB taxonomy): domain Bacteria; phylum Chloroflexota; class Anaerolineae; order Anaerolineales; family Anaerolineaceae; genus Bellilinea. Next base: position 10,835 of record JBBIQB010000021.1, on the reverse strand, counting down.
TAACCTCGCCGGAGACGCCCGGTCTTTGGTTAAATTGCCATGGTTCTTCACCATAAGCCTGTCCAGGGCAGGCATAACCCAGCCCATACTACGCCATAACGACCGCCTTGCCGCGTTTCCTGCCGAGTGGGCTGGATGCAGCGCACTGTCGAGGCAAAAAAATTGGCTCCGCACGGCCGCAACCTCCGCCGCGGTGCCAAAACTTTCCCCAACCGAAGAACGGATTGTCGGGGAATTCGTTACAGCATTTTAAGGTGCGTAACGGACAGACGCATGCCTTGCCAGGGCAACTTTCGGTCAGTGATGGCGGATGTTGACCAAACCGCCAGTCTGTAACCGGGCAAATGGATACCTGATTATATCGAAAAATTGACTCAATGAAAATGATTTCTCGCCGCTTTTTAGTTTTTCTGCCCAAGGCTCTTTATACCTACAGCCATGTTGGCAGCTGGTTGAGGTGTTAATTAGAGAGAATGCAAATCCCTTAACCGCCCCGAATGCAACCATTGTCGCCGGTGTTGCGTATACTATCCTGAGGTGAAACAGTAAACAATGGACACTCGACCCGGATGTCTTTCAGGATTGCTCAAGTTATTTTTGCTCGACCGCCTGTTTGGCTGGCTTCAATCCAAAATTGGTTTTGGCAGCGGATCTTGCCTGGGCTGCGGCTGCGGCAGCATTCTCTTGATTGTCTTTATTCTGCTGGTGCTCTCGGTCATCACCGGCACCGACTGGCTGCAGATCGGCTTTTAACCAGCGTCCCCGTCACACCATACGCCAGCCAAGTGGACGAGAGTCGCCTGGCTGCCTTTTTTCCCTGCCCTTTGGAGACTTATTGAGCCGAAATACGTGACGCCTTTCGGGGTTGGCAACCGGGCTGCCACCGAAGCAGGGGTACGTTCGGCTGGATTCGAGTACAATTATTTCATAGGCTTAAGCAGAGCCACCGATGGGATTCGAACCCATGACCTGACGTTTACGAAACGCCTGCTCTGCCAGCTGAGCTACGGTGGCGCGCGTGGGATTATACCAGCACGCGCCAATTTCAGGCAAGGAATTCAGGTTTTCATGAACATCGCCATGCTTTCCTTTCACACCTGTCCGCTTGCAACCCTGGGCGGAAAGGACACCGGCGGGATGAACGTGTATGTGGCGGAACTGACTCGCCACCTGGGTAAACGCGGCATCCACGTGGATGTGTTCACCCGTTCCCAGGACGAACACGTCCCGCATGTGCTGCACCACCTGGGGTATGGCAACCGCGTGGTGCACATTCCAGCGGGACCGGAAGTCCCCCTGCCTAAGCGCGAACTCGCCACCTACATTTCCGAATTCGTCGAAGGGATACTGCGCTTCGCTGCCCAAAAGGAGATGCGTTACGATCTGATCCACTCGCATTACTGGATGTCGGGCATTGCCGCCGGGCAGCTAAAAACCCACTGGCATGCGCCTATCATTCACATGTTCCACACCCTGGTGATGATGAAAAACCGGGTCGCCCGCACGCCGGAGGAAGTGGAAGGCGAATACCGCCTGAAGGGTGAACGGCGCATCTTGCAGGTCACCGACCGGATTGTGGTTGCCACCCCGGCGGAACAGTCGCAGCTGGAATTTCTTTACAAAGCCGACTCGAGGAATTTGCGCGTCATTCCCCCCGGAGTGGATCTGAGCCATTTTTACCCCATCCCGCGGGATGAAGCCCGCGACGTGATTGGGGTGCCGCTCAAAAACCGCATGATCCTGTTCGTCGGGCGCATCGAGCCGCTCAAAGGATTGGAAACCCTCATCCGCGCCCTGGCGTACATGCAAAAAACTTCGCAAATGGTTTGCTGTCCACACTCTCTGGTCATTGTCGGCGGCGACCCGGAAGAAACACCGTTGACCGTTAACGCCGAAATGGCGCGTCTGCAAGCGCTGGTGCGCGAGCTGGGTATCCGCGACCTGGTGCTGTTCCTCGGCAAGAAAGACCAGCAGACGCTCCCCTATTATTATTCCGCCGCGGACGTGGTCGTAGTGCCGTCCCACTATGAATCCTTCGGCATGGTTGCCCTGGAAGCGATGGCTTGCGGGACGCCGGTTGTGGCTTCGCAGGTTGGCGGTTTGGGTTTCCTCATCCGCGACGGCGTTACCGGCTACGTCCTGCCCGACGGCGAGCCCGAACTGCTAGGCAACCACCTGATGGAGTTGATTCTCAACCCAGAATTGCGCGAGACAATGGGCAGACAAGCCAGCCGGTTGGCGCAGGAATATTCCTGGGAGCGGATCGCCGCTGATATTGTCGGTCTGTATGAGGAAGTCCTGTATCCACAGGCGTCCGGCGCCCGCCAACAGCCGCGCAACTTTGAAGCCATTTGAACGCGGCTACAACGGCATTTGCAGGTAGACGATCATCAGGATCAGCGTGGAGAACCATACCCCAAGCGCTGCCCACAAATGATGAACGCGACTCTCTGCCCGCAGCAGCATCCACAATAAGAAGAAAACCAGCCCGGACAAGGCGACGAAACCGGTCAAAAAGTACGTCCAGCGAAACAGTTCGAAACTGGCGGAAAATTGCACCTGCACGCCTACCCAAAAACGCAGTGTCCAGTTGACCATAAACACCAGCGCAAGGAACTTCAATCCCAGCGGGAAGATGGTTTTCCACAACGTCGCCGATACCAGCACCGCCAACAACAGGAACACCACCCCCACTTCAGGTGTGATGTGAATTTCACCCATCTTTTCCGCTGTGTACACCGCGTACCACAGCAGCAAGCCGGCGATCATGCCGTACCAGGCGCGGGTGATTTCGTTGAATTTCTGCTGCACGCAGCGCCCCAGTGCGTACACGCCCACCGCCAGGATGATCAGGTTGTAGATCAACACCCCCGGTAAACCAAACACGATGTGAACCGGCGTCACCAATAGCGCGAACAGCATCGTCAGCAGGATCATCACCAGGCTTGGCAAAATACCATCGAACAATTTACGGTTCCACACCTGCGGACCGAACCAGCCGATTTCAAGAAAATGCCGCCAGGCGGCAATGCCGGATGGTTTATTGCCCAGCGTCCGTGCCAGGCGGGTTTCACGCAGCAAGTCCGCCTCGAACGCAGCCAGTTGTTGCTGCCGCTCGATCATGGTCTGGCTGGAGTTCTTTTGTAACGATTGATTGGTCAAACCCATTCGCTTCATCATTTTGTTTATCCCACTGGATTGCAGCCAACAGCATAGGCATTCCCACTTGCACTTATACTAATCCAAACCGGGGCATAAATTCAATGGGGAAAACTTACAGGTTGTTTTCAGTTATTTTAAAGTTTGCCTCAACGCAGCCCGGCGGAAGGGTATCCCATCCGAATTGCGCCCGTAAAGATTACCCCCTACGCACTTGAGATCTAGCGGTTTTTTCGAGCCTCAATCAAACCAGCCAGTTGTTCCAGAGTATCGAAAGTCTGGGCATTGAGCTCGGTGTCGTCGATGCGCACACCAAACGCATCTTCCACGATCATCGCCAGATCCACCAGGCTGAACGAATCGATCAAGCCGCTCGAGAGCAATGCCTCGTCCGGGCGGATGGATTTGGATGGCTGCTTGAGAATATCTTGGCTGATTTTTTGGGATAAAACCTGGATGATTTGGTTCACCCGCAACTCCTCGTCTTTTGTTGTTTCCGATCCAGCCAACTACCTGGCTGGTGGATTTTCCAGCCGCAGCCCGTAACCGCGCACCGTGACCAAGTAAATATGGTTGGGGTCCAGCACTGCCAGGCGGTCGCGCAGGCGGCGCACCAGCGCATCCAACGCCTGCTCGGAGACCCCCACCGCCTCTTTATCTCCCCAAACCGCCAACACCAGTTCCTGGCGCGATACGACCGTGCCCTGGCTGTCGTATAGCGCTTCCAGCAGGCGAAATTGCGGCACCGATAACGGGGGTAACACTTCCTGCTGGTTGATCCACACCCGCCGCGAAAGTTTGTCCAGCACCAGGCGGTGGCTGCCGGCTTCCGCCAGATCTATATCCGCAGGTTGAAAATCTGTGCCCAATGGAAGCGTCGAATCCGAACTGAGATAGACGAAGTATTGCACCAAAGCAATTTGGATGACATCTCCATCCTGCAGACCGGCCGGCTGCTCCACCCGTTTACCGTTGCGGTACGTACCGTTTTTACTCGAAAGGTCATGCAAAAAGGTTTGATCGATGCGGATTTCGAAGCGGGCATGGTAGCGCGATACCTGCCGGTCAGGAATGACCAGATCGCAGTCATCATCCCGCCCAATCGTCATCCCGTCCCGAACAACCCAGCGCTGTCCGTTTAGTGGTCCCGTCTGTGCGATGATGATGGGAAGATCTTCATTGTGGAGGTCCATACGTCCGCTCCAGCCCGGATGGAAATGAGAAATATATTACCACACCTGTACGGTATAATATATCAAAGATTTTCGAGTTTGTGTACAAACGATTCTGGCGAACTGGCAACACGCCGAGAAATATGCCACAAAGCCAGCAACCAACTCCGCATCAGGTATTGCTTATGTCGTTACCCCTAAAATCCGGGGACGTACTGCGCGGTCGTTACCGCGTTGTCCGCATCATTGGACAGGGGGGGATGGGATCCATCTACCTCGCCGATGATCTGCGCCTGGAAGGCCGCCAATGCGCACTTAAGGAGGTCGAACATGACCGCACCCTGCCGGTTGAACTGGTGCAGGAAGCGCGCGAACAATTCCTGCGCGAGGCAACCGTGCTGGCGCGGCTCGACCATCCCAACCTGCCAAAAGTGTCGGATTTCTTTTCGACCGGCAGCCGCGATTACCTGGTGATGGACTACATCCCCGGTAGAGACCTGCGCACGCTAATGCTCGAAGCGCGCCAGGAAAACCGGTTTATAAGCGAATCCGAAGTGCTCAACTGGGCAGATCAGCTCGCCAGCGCTTTGTCTTATCTGCACAATCAGGACCCGCCCATCCTGCACCGCGACATCAAACCCTCCAACCTTAAGGTAACCCCCTCCGGTCTGTTGAAACTGGTCGACTTTGGCTTGGTCAAGCTGCTCGCCCCCGGCGAGGTAACCATTACGGTGTTGCAGGGACAAGGAACCGCCCTGTACACTCCGCTTGAACAATACGGTGGAGACAGCGGGCACACAGACGTGCGCAGCGATATTTATGCTTTTGGCGCCACGCTTTACCACCTGTTGACCAACGAGCCGCCCGCCGACGCCCGCGAACGCTTCCTGGATCAAGGCAGGATGATCCCGCCACGCCAGATCAACCCGGATGTTTCCATGCGCACCGAGCGCTGTATCCTGTGGGCGATGGGTTTACATCCCGACGAACGACCCGAAACGATCGACGCCTTCCGCAAAAGTCTCATCGGCGACCGCCCAACCATCCCGCACCTGATGGTTGACCGCTCATCCCCGTGGAGTTTTATCCAATACCCGCTGGAACGGTTGCTCATCTCGCTGACCCTCCTGCTCGTTGTGCTGAGCCTACTGGTCACCCTGATTCGCTAGCGCTGCCGCAGAGCTTTTTTCTCCCGCTGCAGGCGCACCTGCCAGAGCCAGCCAATCAGCCAGCCCGAAAGCACTCCGACCAGGCTGGCGATGAGCACTCCCCACTTGCCCGCCAGATAAAGCGCATTGACCGGGACAAACCACCCGCTCACCAGGATTACGTAAGCGATCAGCCCGCCGAGAATTGCCATTGCGCCCCAGCGAAAACCCCAACGCAGGGAAATCCGCCGTTCTCCGAACCAGAGGATGCCCGCCCCGCCGCCTAGCGTGACCAACATCATCAACAGCCAGTCGGACATTTGAAAGTCGATCGGGTCTTCAACGACTTCTTCCGTTTCGGGGGTTGGTTCCGGCGTGGGCGTCGGTGAAGGGGTTGCAGTGGCGGTGGGTTCCGCGGTTGGCACAATCGTCGAAATGTTGGTTTGTCCGCTGGCAGCGTTGATGTTGATGATCTGGGAGGTGACTGCCGGTTCGCTGACCACGCGTACTTCAATGTTGGTCAGCGCCGAAATGCGGTAAACCGCCCGCGCAATGCCGCCCTGGGTTACGGTTTCGATTTGCTGGGTTGTGCCGCTCTCACCCAACACGGTGATGATAAACCGCACCACCGTTCCATCCGGGACCGGGTTGCGGTTGCGGTCAACGATTATGCCAGTGCGGAACGGCACGCTATCGCCAATGCGGAATTCCGGCGTGGCGGTCGGCGCCGGCGTGGCGGTCCCGTCGCCCGGCTCCGGCTCGGGATAATCCAGAAACAGTGGAATGATCTGTGCCGGATCCGGCGAAGTCGCCCGGATGATGTCGTATCCCACGCCAGGGATCGAAACAGGCGAAGCCCCGTTGGCATTCTGTTCCTGGAACAGCAGCCGGGCAGCCGTATCGATATATGCCGGCACTTTGCTGAACAAGCCGTAATAGGCAGTCAGCTTGGCAATATCAGTCGCGTCCAGGTAATATGGCGCGCCAAACGCAAATACCACCACGCGCTTATTGCGCAGCAATTCCGGTTTTTCCGACAGTAGCCGTTTCAACGCCTGCGACTCGGGGCGGTTGGGGGTTTCATCAGCCAGGATAAAAACCACCCACTCCGCCTCCGCTAGGTTGACCCCGACGGCTGCCAGCCCTTCCGGGCTGTTGAGAAAGGTGTTTAGATCCAGAAAGGTGTACGAGGAAAGGTAACCTTGAATAATCGATCCACCCGCTGCTGGTCCATACAGGCGCAGCACGGCGTTCTTGAAGGTATCCACAGACAGGATTGCCTGTTCCGGGCAGGTGCTGCACTGGCGGGCGTTGATCACATCCGTGAAGAATACGATCTGGTCACGGCTTTCCGGCGGGCGCGGAATACTCAGGTTTAATTCCGCCGGCGAAGGACTGAACAGGGTGGCGGACTGGCGCGCCACTTCCAGCACAACCGACTGCGATCTGCCCACCTCGATCAGCTGCGCGGCTGCCGGCAATACCCGGTCGATGTGAAATTCGTCGTACAATTTCAACTTCAAGGTCAATATTCGTTGCACGGACAGATCCACCCGTTCAGCGAAGGCGGGATCCTCGCGGTATTTCTGGGCAAACGAGCCAATTACCCGCACCATGCTGGTGAAGGCATCCGGATCGCCGGGTTCGACAAAATTGTTCAGGTAGAGCAAATCATTGCCCGCCAGGAAGGCATTGCGCGCCACCGTGCGTCCGTCGAAGGTCGCGCCGGACGGATCATAAAAGCGACGCACCGCGTTGCTTCCCAGGTTATCGGAGATGACCAGCCCGCCGTTTTGGTGCCAGGAAGCAATCGGGTCGAGAGTCAACACCTGGCGCATTGCCTCGCCATCCAGGCTGACCGGCGGGGTGATCTCGCGAATGTTCTCCTGTAATCCCTGGTAACGGATGTGCGATACCAGCACACCATCGATCAGCGACTTGGATTCGGGGTCAGCGGTCATCGTCGCAAAGAAAGGAGCCAGCTCGACCTGCCTGAGGGTATCCAGTGATTTTCGCACCGTCGCCACTTCTTCTTCGGGCAGCCGGTCGGAAGCCCCGCGTCCGGGGAAGTGTTTGGCAATCACCGCCATCTGGTCGCGGCTGCCCAGATGCAGCCCGCGCACATAAGCTTTGTCCATCTCGCCCACCCAAAACGGATCACCGCCAAAGGTGCGCGTGCCAAGGTTGCTGCCCGCGCTATTGACCACTTCCAACACGTCCAGCGAGGGACCCAAATACAGGTTGAAACCAATCGCGCGCAGTTCGCGCCCCATAACGGTGCCAACCGCTTCTGCCAGCTGCGGTTTCCAGGTCGCTCCAATCGCCATCAGGCTGGGCAGCGAGGTCATCCCATTCAGCATTTGGTCATTGGGGTAAAGATCGCCTTCCTGCGAAATTCCGACGAACAAGGGAACATACGGTTTCGGAAGATTGCCATCCGCCGGGGCTGTCGTCTCCTGAGCGCTCTCCCAGACGTGATTTTGCAACGTGCGGATCAGTTCGGCGGCTTTGGGAACAGTATTGCCCCCCGCCTCGAAATTATCGTTGTCGGCACGCAGCACCACACCTCCAACGTGATACTCGACGATTAACGAATAAATTTGCGAATCCGGGCGAACGTCGCTGCCCTTGAAAGTGACCAGGAACAGTTGACCGATTTTTTGTTCGGGAGTCATTTGCTCCATGATCGCGCGGACTCGCTGCGCCGGGTCGCCGGTTTGCGGCATGGCAGCAGCAAGCACCGGGTTTAGCCTGCTGCTGCCCCCGGTCTGCGCCAGCAGGACAAAGACAATTAATCCCAGGCGGAGAAGATGGTAAAGTTTGAGCCGCATCACCGCCTCACCTGCCATCCCGCACCGGACGCGCCAGCAGCGGGTCATCGGTAAAAATCCCATCCACCCCATCGTCGAACAAGCGGCGCATGCCCTGCGGGTCATTGACCGTCCAGACGTGCACCCGCCGCCCGCGTTTGTGCTCGCGCTCGATCAAGGCTTTACTGGCATCGCTCAGGTACGGGTGCAGAATATGGGGGGCAAAACGGCGTCCGATCCACGAACGCATCCAAAAACCGGAACCGCCCGGCAGCGCCAGAATTGCCAGCGGGCAGCCGGGCAGAACCCTTCCAGCCCGCCGCAAATTGAATGGGTTGAAGGACGAGAACAAAATCCGTTCTTGCAGGTGGTGTTTTTGCACCAGCGCAGCAGCCTTTTCGGGCAGGACATCGCGCGGGGAGGTGTAATTGGTTAGCTCGATGTTGATAAAAATCTGTCCCCCAACAGCTGCCAAAACCTGATCCAGGGTCGGCACTCGCTCGCCCTGGAACGCCGCCGAAAAATGGCTGCCGGCGTCCAATTGCTGCAACTGGCTGGCGCTGAAGGCATTCACCGCGCCCTTGGCGTTGGTGGTGCGGTCGACAGTCGCATCGTGGATCACCATCACCTCGCCGTCCGCGCTTAATTTGGCATCCAGCTCGATCGCGTCTGCGCCTTGCTCCACCGCCAGGTGAAAAGCCGCCAGGGTGTTTTCGGGCGCATGCGCCGAAGCGCCGCGGTGAGCAAAGATGACCGGTCGGGGCAGAGAGTACAGCAGGCTCATAATTCCACGAAGTAAGACAGCACCGCCCGGTCGATCATCTCGCGCGTAAGTTCGGGCTCCTTGCCAAGGTAGCGGGAAATATCCAAAATCTGGTCGCACAAATCGCGCGGGTGCGAGGCGCGCAATTTTCGGTTAGTCTTGATGTAATACTCCTGCAGCAGGTATGCCAGTCCTTGATCGCTGTAGGCAATGCCCTTCTGCGCCGCCACCCGGTTGAAAATTTCGCGGTATTCCTCGTAGGTCGGGTCGGGAATTTCGATCTTGTGGCGCAGGCGGCGCAGGAACGCCTCATCGACCAGCTCTTTGGGCGGCAGGTTGGTCGAAAAAATGACCAACACATCGAACGGCACCTCGAATTTTCGCCCGGTGTGCAGGCTCATGTAATCGATGCGGTTTTCCAGCGGAACAATCCAGCGGTTGAGTAGATCGCGCGGGCGAACCTGCTGCCGCCCAAAGTCATCGATCAACAGAATTCCGCCGTTGGCTTTGACCTGGAAGGGAGCTTCGTAATACTTAAGGGTGTCATCGAACACCAGATCCAGACCCGCCAGGGTCAATTCACCGCCGGTGATGATGAACGGGCGGCGCACCTGCACCCAGCGCGGGTCGCGCCGCATACTGCTGCGCAGCGCGCCGTTCGCCTGCATGGTGGTTTCGTCATCATTCGCCAGCTGGTGATTGACCGAATCGTACAGTTTGATCACCTGCCCGCCCACGTAGATCGCGAAGGGGATATACATTTTTTGCGCCTGAACCAGATTGCCGATGGCTCGCGCGACGGTTGTTTTCCCGTTGCCCGGCGGTCCATACAGGAAAATCGATGTGCCGGAGTTGACCGCGGGACCCAGGCGCTGGTAGGTCACCTCGGAGAGCACCACATGCGAGAGCACCTGGCGCATCACCCGGTTGGTGACCTGCAGGCGCGCCCGACTCTGCCGGCGAATCGAATCACTGTACACGTCCAGCGGCACCGGCGCGGGTCCAGCGTACTGGCTGCGTTCCAGCGCCTCGCGGGCACGGGCAATTCCCGCCCCGGTAATCGCATAAACATAAGCGCCTTCGCCCAGCCCCATTTGCGAGGAACGCACCTCGACCGATTTTTCGCGTTTCAGCGCGTCCAGTATTTGATCCAAAACACCGGTAAAGGGAAGCGCAATCTCTTCCGCCAGCTTGAAGCCGCTCATGTAACCCTGGAAATAGAAAATTTTCAGCACCAAGTCTTGCAGCCACAGCGGTGAAAGACCGGTATCCTCAATCGTGTTGATTGGCGGCGGAGAAAAAGGACCGGTGGGTGTCGCCGCCGAAGCCGGGGAAGGCGAGCGAGGAGATTGTGCCATACAACGTCTCCATCCAAAGTTTGATGAGCAAACGGGTCGCTACTATTGTTAAAGGATATTTTTTTTGCTGCTGCCAATTGACCACACAAATTATAGCACACGCCATTCCTTGCAAGAAAGCCCGCCTCCCCTTATAATTTCAACCATGAACATTTCCGTAATCATTCCCGTTTATAACGAACATAAAACCATTCACGAAATCATCCGCCGCGTCAAGCAGACCGGGTTGGTCCACGAGATCCTGGTGGTGGATGACGGCTCCAAGGACGGAACCCGGGATATTCTCAGCGAAATGCAAAAACAGGGGGAAATCCGCACCATTTTCCACGAGGTCAACATGGGCAAGGGTGCAGCAGTGCGCACCGGCATCAAAAACGCCAGCGGTGATGTGATCATCATCCAGGATGCCGACCTGGAATATGACC
>JBBIQB010000020.1:19014-27227 GCA_037442545.1 Bellilinea sp. | reverse complement strand
GATGACGACAGCAATTCCGGCAAAGGCGGCAGTGACGACGATAATTCCGGCAGTGGCGGCGATGACGGCGGCAATTCCGGCAAAGGCGGCGACGATGACGGTAAAGGCAACTGATCCAATGGTACGCTGCTGACCCAAAGTAGCGGTGAAAGCCGGGTGTGATGTCCCTCACACCCGGCAAGCCCATAAAAGATAACGCGATCAAGTCTGTAATTCACTTAAAACAGGTTTTGCCATCATGACCGTCCGTCCACCAGCCACCTACACATTCGAAAGCGAGGACACCGCCGTGCTGCTCCAGCGGGCAAAGCGGTTCGAACCGCAGGCTCTGGCTGCGCTGCACGACCATTTTTACCCGTTGGTGTTCCGCTACGTCTCCTACCGGGTGGACGACTTGCAGGTTTGCGAGGACATCACCGCCGAGGTTTTTTTGCGGCTGCTGAATTATTTAAAAAACGGCCATCAGGACATTCACAGTATACGGGCGTGGCTGTACGGTACCGCCCACCATCTGGTTCAGGATCACTACCGCCGGGGCTACCGTCACCCGACCGCGCCGCTGGAGGATCACGAGGCCATCTCCAACGGGCACAACCCGGCGGAGGAGACCGAGCGCGCGCTGGCGGTGCACCAGGTGCGCTCTGCCATGCACCTGCTGACGCCTGACCAGCAGCACGTGCTGGCGCTGCGCTTTTCGCAGGACTTGTCGGTTCAAGAGACCGCCCAGGTGATGAGGAAATCCATCGAGGCGGTTAAGGTTTTGCAGTTTCGTGCGCTGGCGGCTCTGCGCCGCCAGTTAGAAGGGAGCAGGTGAGCCATGCAGCCTACCGAGATCGCCCAACTCATCGATGAATGCGTGCAGCGGCTGGAAGCCGGCGAGAATTTGGAGACCGTCCTGGCGAGCCACCCTGCCCACGCCGATGCGCTGCGCCCGCTGCTGCTCGGCGCGCAGGCGGCGCGTTTCGCCGGGCGTAATCTGCCGCCGGTCAGCGGACAAATGCGCAGCCGGGCACAGTTTTTGGAAGCCGCCGCAGTGGCACAGGCACAACCCCACCGCTGGCGGCCGTTCAGCCTGCCGCGCTTTGCCAATGCGCTGCTGCTGGCAGTCATGCTCATCCTGACCGGTTTGTTTGCCTCCACACTGGCGTCGGCGCGTTCGCTGCCCGGACAACCATTGTACGGGGTCAAGCGCTCGGTCGAGCGGGTGCAGCTCGACCTGACCAGCGGCGCGCTGAGCAAACTCAACCTGTCCGACGCATTCGACCTGCGCCGCGCCGAGGAAGTGCGCCAGCTGATCGCCGCGGGCAAAACCCAGCAGGTCGCCTTCAGCGGCTTCTTGCGTGCCGAAGAACCATCGCGCTGGTCGGCGGCGGGGGTGAGTTTTGCGCTCGACCCCCAACTGGCTGCCACGGCGGACAACATGACCGGCAGTTACGTGGACGTGGAAGGCAGCGTGCGCAGCACTGAAGGGCTGCTGGTCAGCCGCCTGAGCGTGCGCCTGTTCCAGATACGCGGCATCATTCAGGCGCAAAGCAACGGCGAATGGCTGGTGGATGGCGTCCGTCTGCGCCTGAACGCATTGAGCGAGATCCACGGGGCGCCGCAGGTGGGCGACTTCATCGGCGTCACCGCGCTGCGCACCGGAGCCAACGAATTCCTCGCCCTGAGCATCCGCGGCGCGGGCGTGGTGGAGCAAACCCCCACCCTTAACCCGCTGCCCACCACCGCCCAGCCGACGCCGCAAAATCACGCCACCGACGACAACTCCGGCAGCGGCAGCGGGGATGATTCCGGCGGGGACGACAGTTCCGACAAGGGTGGCGGGGATGATTCCGGCGGGGACGACAGTTCCGGCAAGGGCGGCGGGGATGATTCCGGCGGGGATGATTAAGCCGCCGCGAGCCGGTTCAGCGCTGGAATAAACCGGATAGGGTTGCCTGGTCGAGAATGTGCCCCTGGATCGCCGCGCGCAGGCGGGCGGCGGTCAAGCCGGGCGGCAGGTCGGGGGGCGAATCGAGCGCGTAGAGGGTGAAAACGTAGCGGTGGGGGTTGCCCGGCGGCGGGCAGGGTCCGCCGTAGCCGGTTGCGCCAAAATCATTGCGTCCCTGCGTCCCGCCGCCCGCCAGCGATTGGCGGGCAGGCGCGCCTTGGGGCAGCGAATCGCTGCGCGCAGGCAGGTTATACACCACCCAATGGATAAAATCGCCGCCCGGGGCGTCCGGGTCGTGCATCAGCAGGGCAAAACTGCGCGTCGCGGGCGGAATACCGCTCCACGCTAGCGCGGGCGAACGGTCTTCGCCGTTGCAGGTGTACTTGGCCGGAATGCTCTCCCCATCCTGAAATGCGCTTGTGGTTAGTTTCATTGCGCCACCTCCTGAAACAGACGCGGCGGGCAGGTTCGCCGCGGAGATCAGCGCGCTGCCCGCCAGAACCGCTAGCGCGCCCGCGCTCAGGGTGCAAAACAGGTTGACCCCATCGTTGTCCAGCCAGCCCAAGCCGCGCAGCCGGCGGGTTGGCGTTGCGCAGGTGTGCAGCGGGTGGCGTTCGGTTTCCTTGCCGCAGCGCGGGCAGAAATAGATCGCCTGCACCGTCGCGCCAAGCAGCGAATCAACCAGGCTGCCCAGCAGCCCTGCCAGCGTCACCCCCAGCAGCACGCCCGCCAACGGCAGGTGGACATTGGAGGGCGGGAAGAAGGCGGCAATGGCGGCGATGAACAGTCCGCCCGCCAGAGCTGCCAGCGTGCCCAGCGGGGTGATCCCGCCGGAGGTGCCCATCTCGACCGGCTTGCCGCTGGTGATCCGGCGCGGGGCAACCGGGCTGAGTACACCCAGTTCGGTTGCCCAGGTATCGGCGTTGGCAGCTGCCAGCGCCGCCGCCGCCGCCAGCCAGGGCAGCGGCGATTCGGGTAGCACGGCTTGCAGCAGCGCCAGCAGCCCGGCGATGCCGCCGTTGGCAGCCACTTGAGCCGCGTCGCGCTGGTTGCCCTTGGAAAATTTTTCGTCGACCGCCGCCTTGCGCCGCCGGAACAGACGCGAAAGCAGGCTGGAGGAGATGAAGAAGCCCAGCAGCAGCCCTGCCCAGGGCAGCCCGCCCAGCCCAAACACCGCCGTGCCCAGCAGGGTGGCGGCTGCCGCCCCGCTGCGGTTGAGCGAGCGGGCGGCGTACGCCGCCAGCGAGATCAGCGCTGCCAGCCCAAAGCCGAGCAGCAGTTGCAGCCACGAAAACGTCTCTCCAAACGCGTTGGGCACGGCAGGCTCCTGACCTCACAGGGTGGCGATTGCCACCGCGATCATCAACAGCAGCGGGGTGAACGCCGAGGCAACCCACAGCATGAACGCCACCGGGCGGCTGGGGTCGCGGCGGTAGAAGTAAATTCCGACGAGCAGGTTGACCAGGTAAATGAGAATGCCCAGCACCGGCAGCAGCAGCAACTGCTCGCCTGCCGCCGGCGGCAGCGGGTTGCCCTGGCTGTCGAAGCCGAGCGATACCGCCGGGTTGGCGGGGATTGCCAGCACCACCCAGATCAACAGCAGCAGGGTGAGCGCCAGCCCGGCAACCAGGAAGGCGCGCGCCGGGCGGTCGTCCAAAACCCGCCGGGCGAAAGCCGCCGGCTGCGCCGAGTAGCGCGTCAGCGGTACCAGGCTGCCCAGTTCGATCGTGCGCTGAAAAGCGCGGGTAAACGCGCGTCCGTCCTGCGGCGAAATGGCGTACACCCGCTCGCTGGCCGCCACCAGCAGCAGGTTGTCGCTCTCGGAGGCAAGAAATTCGACCGTGCCCAACTCAGCCACGCGGCGCACGCCCAGCACCGCGCCCGGCGCGATCCAGCCGGGCAGAGGCAGCGGAAAGCCCAGTTCCGCCGCCGGACGCACCCATTCGATTTCCGGCAGGGGGATATCCTCGGCGCGCAGCCCCCAGCGCAGGCGCAGCCCGTCGCGTTCCAGGCGGTAAAAGGCATTCATCAGCGCGTAGCCGCGGTAGAAAACCCATGGTAGCGGCACGAACAGCAGCAGCGCCAATAGCAGCAACAGGACGAATCCACCGCCCTGCGGCTGGTTGCCCCGCCAGATTTGGGCGGAGTTGAGCGCCAGAATCAGGCTGCCCGCGCTGCCCAACAGCAGCAAAACCCCCAACAGTAAATGAAAGAGCAGACCGCGCCGGCGCGGTGGGAGAAAGACCTGCGCCTCGTCCGCCGCCATGCTTACAACACCTGTTCCAGCGTGCGGCAGACCAGATCGACCTGCTCCTCGCTCATCACGCCGGAGAAAGGCAGTGCCAGCCCGCGCGCGCCCAGGTCCTCGGTGACCGGGAAGTCACCCGGCTGGTAGCCAAAGCGCTCGACCATGTAGGGCTGCAAGTGGATCGGCAGGAAGTACGGGCGGACCGGAATGCCGCGTTGCGCCAGGCGCTGCGCCAGCACAGCACGGTCGATGCCGCGCTCGATGCGGATGACGTACACGAACCACGACACGCGGGTGGTAAACGGTTCCACTTGCGGCGGCTGCACGCCGGGAATGCGCCCCAGGCGCGCGCGGTAACACTGCGCCACCTGTTCGCGCTTGCGCAGCAGTTCCTCCAGGCGTTGCATCTGGGCGGCGCCCAACGCGGCGCTCATCTCGTCCAGGCGGTAGTTGTAGCCCAAAAAGGTATGCTGCAGCCAGGTATCGCCCGGCGCGCGCCCCTGGTTGCGCAGGGCACGCATCAACTGCCCGGCGTTGTCGTCATCGGTGACGATCAGCCCGCCTTCGCCGGTGGTGATCTGCTTGTTGGGGTAAAAGGCGAACACACCGTAATCGCCGAGTGTACCCACCGCGCGCCCCTTGTAGGCTGCGCCGAGCGCCTCGCACGAATCCTCGATCAGGCGCAGGTTATGCGCGCGTGCGGTGGCTTGCAGCCGGTCATAGTCGGCGGGCTGCCCGAATACGTCCACAGCCAGAATGGCTTTCACCCCGCGCTTGTGCGGGGTAAGCCGCCCCGTCGCATCCGCCCCGCGCCGCGGCAGCCAGCGCTGCGCCGCCGCCCCCCCGGCGGACAAATCGCGGGCGGCAGCGGCAACCTGCTGCGGGTCGATGTTGCCGCTGCGCTCGTCCACGTCCACAAAGACCGGCACGGCGTTCTCGAACAGCAGCGCGTTGGCGGAAGCGACGAAGGAAAACGGGGTGGTGATGACCCAATCGCCGCTGCGAATATCGGCGGCGCGCACGCACAGGTGCAGCCCGGCGGTGCCGGAGTTGACCGCAATGGCATGGCGCAAGCCGGTGTGGGCGCGGAAAGCCGCCTCGAACGATTCGATGCGGCTGCCCATGCTCAGGTGGGAGGTTTCCAGCACCGCCAGCACCGCGGCGCGCTCGGCGGCGGTCAGGTCGGGGGAGGACATGGGTACCCGGAGGGGAGGTGTGAGACTCATGCTGATGATTTTACCCTTCTTTGATCTCGATTGCGGGGTAGATCTGCTGGTTTATACCCAGGACGAATTGCGCCGGGCGTTGGATGAAAGTATGCTGCTGTTCCCGCCTGCCGATACATCCCAAAGCGCTCGAAACAGACCCGCTACACCAACAGTAGCAACAGCCAGCCCGAAATGGTGCGGTAGAGCGCCGGGGCGAGCACGTGGCGGATTTTGAGCATCATCCAGCCAGCCAGCAGCCCGTGACCCAGCGCCACGCCCAGCGCGCCCAGTTGGGTTTCGGACGGCAGGGCAAGCGCGCGCGGCAGGTAAAAAACGGCGAACAGCAGGCTGGTCAACAACCAGCCGGCAAGGCTGCCCAGCCAGGCGGACAGGCGCGGCTGGATGTATCCGCGAAAGGCGGTCTCCTCCGCCAGGGCAATCAGCGCCAGCAGCAACAACGCCTGCGCCTGCCCGGCATCGACCCCCGCCAGCAGGCGCGCCAGCATCCCGCGCAGGAAGATGGACAGCAGGCTGACCGCAATGCCGACCTGTACGGCAGACATGAGCAGCGCGCGGTTCCAGCCGGCGCTGCGCAGCGGCTGGCGGCGGTAAACCAGCGCCGCGACGCTCAACGCGGCGGCAGCTGCCGCCAGGGTCAGCGCCGGGTACAGCCCGTCCGTCCCGCCGCGCACCGCCTCGGCGGCGCCCGGCTGCAGGTAGATCAGCCCGCTCAGTGCCAGCAGGATGACTGCCAGCCCCAGCGCCACCCAGCCCTCGCGGCGCGGGTAGCGGAACACCAGCGGTGCGACCGAACGAATACGCGGGCTGATGCCAAGTAACAGGGTCACCGCCACCACGCCGAGCGCTTCGCTGAGCAGCCCGACCCATTGGTTAAAGGTCAGCAGCGGCATCGGCGCTCAGCCCTGTCCGGCGGGGACTTCGGGCGGGAAGCCGCCGGTTTCTTCGTCCGGCTCGATCTGAATTTCGACCCGCTCCTCCATGCGCACCTGACCGCGCAGGAAGGCGCCTTCCTCGGTGGAAAACGAGACGGTGGTCACGTCGCCCCACACCCGCCCGGTGGCGCGGATTTCCAGTTTTTCGGCGGTGATGTTGCCGCGCACCGCCCCGGCAACGACCACGGTGTTGGCGCGCAGTTCCGGGCAGTTCACTCGCCCGGTCTCGCCGACCACCACCAGTCCGCGCACGGCAATATCCCCCTCAAAGGTACCCTCAATGCGCACCCCGCCACTGCCGTGCAGGTTGCCTTTCCAGTTGATGCCCGGTCCCAGCACCGAGGTGACCCGCTCGGCGGGCGGCAGCGGGGTGGAACTGGCAGGTGGGTTTTTACGAAACATAGGCTCACTCCCGATCCAGGTTTCAGCGCGGCGGGTGGATTGTGCCGGCGTGCACCACCGCGCCGGGCGGCACATCCGCCTTGACGGTGGCGCCGTTGCCGACCCGTGCCCCGCGCCCGATGGTCAGATTGAGGTTGACGGTGGCGCCCATGCCAATCTGGGCGAAATCCTCCACGCGCACGCCGCCCGCCAGCAGCGCGCCCGGCGAAAGGTTGACGCAGTGCCCGATCTGGCAGTCGTGCGAGACGATCACCCCGGCGTTGAGCACGCTGCCGTAGCCAATTCGCGCGCTGGCGCTGACGTAGGATTGCGCCAGCACCTGCACCCCGCCCTCCAGCCGGGCGGAGGAGTCGATCCAGGCAGTGGGATGGGCGACCGCCGGGCAGTTGAAGCCGGCTTGCGCCAGCTGTTCGAAGACGCGCAGGCGCACTTCCGGGTGGTTGATGCCGCCCACGCCATTGACCGCCAGACGAACGCCGCGCGCGAAGACATCCGCCAGTGCGTGGGCGCCGCCCAGCACCGGCACGCCGAGCACGTCCGATCCGGGGGTCAGTCCGTCGTCGATCACGCCCACCCAGTGGTACGTCGCGGCGGCGCGCACCAGTTCGATCAGCGTTTTGCCGTGCCCGCCGCCGCCAAACAGCAGCAGCGCGGTGGGGTCGTAGTCGAAAGCGGGCATGCGCGCGTCAGAAGCGATCATATCCCTGTTATATCACAGGTTCGCCTGCGCTCACAAGCGCAAACACGCCTCGACCGCCAGCCAGAAGATGCGCTCGCGGTCGCTGCCGCGCTTGTGCCAGGCGCGGCTGTCCCAGCCCTCCGGCACGACCAGATCGCCGCCATAGAGCAGCTGCCCAAAGGTCACCCCGCGGAACTGCGCCACGGCAAAGAAGGCAGCGGCTTCCATCTCGACCACCTGGCAACCATCCGCCTGGCGGAGGGCGCGGCGTGCCACCGTCTCGCGGTAGATGCCGTCGGTCGTCCAGGCTTTGGCGAGCGTGTAGGTCAGCCCGGCGGAGTCCAACGCGGCTTGCAGGGCAGCCACGGCGCGTGGGCTGGCGGAAACCTCGCGGCCAGGCGGCAGGTAGTGGTAGGAGACGCCCTCGTCGCGCACCGCGCCGGTCAAGATCAGCGGGTGACCGGCGTCGATGGCTGGGTCGATCACCCCGCAGCCACCGGCGGCGATCAGCCGGTCGACGCCCAGGACGATGATTTCTTCGAGGAAGCCGGCCGCCAGCGGCGCGCCGACCCCGGGGTGGGCAACCAGCAACGGCTCGCCGCCGGTTTCCAGCCGGTAGAGCGGGTTGGGTCCGATCTCAGACTTGAGCCGCCCGATCGGGCGCAGTTGACCGCGGCGGCGCAGGCGGTTGAGCACATCGGCGAAGAAACACAGCACCGCGCGCGGCGGCGCGGGCTGGCTCAGACGCACCGGGCGCGGTTCGAGGATCGCGCTGCGGGCGGGGTCGAATTCC
>JBBIQB010000020.1:0-18950 GCA_037442545.1 Bellilinea sp. | reverse complement strand
ATGGGGAAATTTTATCCTATACAGGCAATAACCGGAGGGATATAGTCCGTCCGGATGATCGAAGCTGTTCCAAAGGGGATACTTAATACCTTGGATTGATGCGGGTTGCCCCACTGCCATCTTTGTGACCGGTATAATCAGCGTGGGCATGCCTATAATTGTCACCTTTTTCTATCTGGAGAGAAACCGATGCTAACCACCCGCCTGTTGCAGCGCGCCGAGGTCGAACGCATTTGGGAAATCGACACCCGTGAAGTGATCGAGCATATCTATCGCCTGCGCGACAATGCGTTGGTGCTGCTGCCCGAACATTGTGAGATTACCGGCTGGGACCCGCTCGAGGTCGAAAGATACATCCCCCTGTTGTACGATTGTTACGACCGCGGCGGCTGGTTTTGCGCCGTGTTCGACGGTGAAACGCTCGCCGGGGTGGTCGTGCTCGATCCGCGCCGGCTGGGCAGCCAGGGCGAACACGGCGCAGTTCAAGTATTTTTACATTAGCCGCGCCTACCGCGGCGCTGGGCTGGGCAGGCAGCTGTTCAACCTCGCCTGCCAGCAAGCCCGCCAATGGGGCGCCAGCCGCCTGTACATCTCCGCCAACCCTTCACAGAACACGGTTGACTATTATTTGCGCTGCGGCGCATACCTTGCTCCGCAGCCCGACTCGGAATTGTTCGCCCTCGAACCGGAGGACATTCACCTGCTGTACGATCTGTAGCCGCCTGCGTAGGGCAGCGCCAACAGCGGCGGGGAAAACAGGAAAATCGTGACGTGTATCGATTGCACCCGTCCCTCCCGGACGGTCAAGGGCTGTTGCAGGATGGCTGCCGCCGGACTGCTAAAAGCCCTTCCTGCAGCACATCCGGCAGCGCGGCGATTCCCCCGGCTCAATCGCGGAAGCCGGAACGTTCGATCAGCCACTCGATCGTTTCGGCATCCTCGCCCGCAATGCCAAACAGTTCGAAGCCAGTATCGTAAAAATCGGGGTTGGCGTCCTTGCGGCACCATTTGCTGCGCGCGCGGAAGACCATTTCTTTTTTCCCGCTGATCTCATAGGGCAACTGCATCCGCAGCGTGTAAATCCGGCCGGTTTCCAGCGCCTGCGGACTGATCAGCAGCATCCCTTCGGTAGTGACGTCCACCAGGTGTCCCAGCAGGACGTGGGTGTCGTGATCGAACACCAGCAGGTAATAAATGATATGGCGTCGCTTGAGTTTCCGGCGGTCCTGCATTACAGCCTCCTTAAGGGACTTAAGGTAGTATAGCCGATTGCACCGAAATTTCCCACCCCGGAGCAAGACCAGGTCGGCGCGGCGCTGTGCTCGCCCGGGTTCTCACTCGTCATCGATTCGCTGATACACCAGCCAGGCTGCCGCCACGCCAGCGCGGCAACCTCCCGCAGTCTTCGACAGGCTCACCATACGCGCAGGACGTACCCTAAGCCCGTGTGCCCGCCAGGGTATGTCGAAGGGCGCGAGCGGATGGGAGATTACCCGCCTGATCCCAACTTGCGCTGCCTCCCCCGCCTTGCTACAATACTAGCATGATCGCCGCATCGCACCGCCTGCGGCTGCCGCTCGCCGCTGCTGTGTTCCTCAGCCTGTACGCCGCCTGGCTGTTGTGGGGCTCGACCGACCCGTGGGAGCGTTACTGGGTTGGCAACCTGGCTGTGCTGCTGACCAGCGCCAGCGCCGCCTGGCTGGCGGGCTGGTTGAGCACCGCCGCCCCGCCCGAACAGCGTCTTGCCTTGCGCGGGGTGTGCGCCGGGCTGGTGTTGTGGGCACTCAACGACCTGCTGCGCATGATCCTGCTGGCGCTCGACCCTGCCACGCTGCTGCGCCCCAACCTGAGCGACCTGCTCTACCTGCCCGGCATGTTGTTACTCGGCTGGGGGCTGGCGCGGCTGCCGCGCCGCTCGCCGGCTTCCGGCAGCCGCCTGCGCCGCTGGCTGGACATCCTGCTGACCAGCCTGGCAGCGCTGGCGTTGGTCTACCTGCTGGTGCTCCAGCCGCGCCTGGCGGAAGCGCCCGCCGCGGGAAATCCGTCCGGCATTCTCTACCCGCTGGCGGACATGGCGCTGCTGTTGCTGCTTGCCAACCTGTTGCTGCTCGGCGATGCCAACCGCCCACTGCAAGGTTTTGGCTGGCTGGCGGCGGGGTTAATCGTCTTGACCCTGACCAATCTGCTCTACGCCACCACGCTGCGCCAGGGCAATTACCAGATCGGCTCGGCGGCTGACCTGGGTTGGGCGGTTGGTGATCTGCTCATCCTGGCAGCGCTGCTGGCGCCGCCTTTTTCACCCGCCGGGCGGATTGCGCCACGCGGGCAATCCGCGCTCCTGCCGCCGGCGCGGCGCATCTTGCAGGGCGGACTGGTGCGTTTTCAAAGCCTGTTGCCGGTGCTGGCAGTGTTGGTATTGGGCTGGTTCACCCTGCTCGACTGGCAGCTGCGCGGTGTCTTCAACCAACCGGTGCTGTGGGTGAGCGTGCTGCTGGCGCTGGGGCTGATCGCCCGCCAGGGGCTGGTAACCGGCGAGGTGGAATACGAGCAGTACGCTAGCCTGGTCAACAGCGTGGCAGAACCGGCGTTCGTCTGCGATGAACGCGGGCGGTTAAACCTGGCAAACCCGGCGCTTTCGGCTGCCAGCGGTTACAGCCAGGCGGAACTGCTCAACCGCCCGCTGGAAGACCTGCTGGATCAGCCGCCCGAAGGCAGCCGCTGGCTGGAACTTGCCCGCGCCGGCGGGGTGGAAAACCCCGCAGACTTGCCCCGCCAGGGTCAGGCGGGGTTGCGGGACAGCCTCAGCGGTTGGTCGGGCGAGACCGCGCTGCGCCGCCGCGATGGCAGTCTGCTGCCGGTGTTCCTCTCGCTGCGCCCGGTTATTTCCGCCACCCGCCGGCGGTTGAGCGTGGCAGGCACCGCCCACGACCTCAGCCTGCAAAAGCGCCAGCAAGCCGCACTGCAGGCTGCCTACGAGCGCATCGCCGCCGACCGCGCTGAACTGGAACGGCTCAACCGCGAACTGGAACAGCGCGTGCTGGAAAAGACCGCCGACCTGAGCCAGGCATACCAGCGCCTGGAAGCCCAAAACCGCCTGCTGCTCGAACTCGACCGGCTCAAATCCGATTTTGTTTCCCTGGTCTCGCATGAGCTGCGCGCCCCGCTGACCAATATCAAAAGCGGCATCGAGCTGCTCATGTACGGCACGCGCCCGCTCTCCGGGCGCAGCAACCAGATTCTCTACCTGGTGCAGGCGGAGATCGAACGCCTGACCCGCTTCGTCGAGACGATTTTGGACATCTCAGCCCTGGACGCGGGCAAACTGCCGCTTTACCCCGCCCCGCTGCCGCTCAGCCGGGTGCAAGCCCGCCTGCAAGATCAAATCGCTCACCTGAACGGCGTCGAGCGGGTGCGCTGGAACATCCCGCCCGGCCTGCCGGCGGCGCTGGTCGACGAGCAGGCGCTCAACAGCATCCTGTTTCACCTGTTGGATAATGCCTTCAAGTACGCCCCCGAGGGGGAGATCGAGGTTGCCGCCGGGCTGCAAGGGCAGCGGCTCTGGCTGCGAGTGCGCGACCACGGACGTGGACTACCACCCGAAGCCCTGCCACATCTGTTCGAGCAGTTCTACCGCCACGACAGCCAGGACAACCGCGCGGTATACGGGCACGGGCTGGGACTGTACATTGTGCGGCGGCTGCTGGAAGCCATGCGCGGCGAGATCCGCGCCGAGAATCACCCGCAAGGCGGGGCACAGTTCACCTGCTGGCTGCCGCTGGCAGAGGAGGATGCGCCATGATCAAAATTCTGGTGGTGGATGATGATCCGACCCTGCTGCGCTTTTTGCAGGACTTTTTGCGCCAGGAAAAGTACAGCGTGGTCGCCGCGGCGAACGGCAACGAGGCGCTGCGCCAGGCGTACCGCGAGCATCCGGACATGGTGGTGTTGGACGTGATGATGCCCGGCATGGATGGTTGGGAGGTGGCAGCGCGGCTGCGTGAGTTGTCCAGCGTGCCGATTATTCTATTGACCGCCAAGAGCGCCGAGGCGGACAAACTGCGCGGGTTTGGGCTGGGGGTGGACGATTACATCACCAAGCCGTTCAGTTTTGCCGAGCTGACCGCGCGCATCCAGGCGGTGCTGCACCGTGCCCGCAAGGCGGGCGCAGCGGAGCGCAACCTGCTCCAATTGGGCGATCTGGAGGTCGATCTCGACCGGCGCGAGGTGCGCCGCGCGGGCGAACCGGTCGCGCTCACCCCGACCGAATTCCGCCTGATGGAAGTGCTGGCGCGCAACGCCGGCAAAGCCGTGGCAGAGACCGAACTGGTGCGGGAGGTGTGGGGCGCCTACCGCCAGGAGAACACCACCACCGTGCGCCGCTATATTTTCCTGCTGCGCAAGAAGATCGAGCCGCAGCCGGACGAGCCGCGCTACATCCTCACAGTGCGCGGCTACGGCTATCGTCTGGAAGGGGGCTGAACCTGTCGAAGCCGGCGGAGGCGCGGCCGCCGGGATGAATCACTCGCCGGGGGGCAAAAAGCCGTACTTCGCCAAAATCTGCTGCCCGGCGGGCGAGAGGATGAACTCGACCAACGCCTGCGCCATGGCGCGGTTGGGCGCGTCCTTCAGGGGGGCAATTGGGTAATCAGCCACCAGGTTGTATTCCGGCGGGATGGGCAGGGTGGTGAGCGTGTCCGCGTCGCTCTTCGCGTCGGTAACGTAGGCGATCCCCGCGTCGGCTTCCCCCAGCGCGACCTTGGTCACCACGCCCTTGACCGTGCTTTCGTAGGACACCACGTTGTGGTACACCTGCTGCTTGAATTCCGGGTCGAAGCCGGGCGCAGCGGACAGGTTGGTCAGCAGCCTTTCGACATACGCGCCCTGAGGACCCTCGCGCGCGCCGAGTACCAGCTTGACGCCCGGACGCGCCAGGTCGCTCAGGCTGGTCAGGTTGGCGGGGTTGCTCTTGGGCAGGATGACACTCATCTGGTTGCGGGCAAAAATGCGCGTCTCCCGCGCATCTACCTGCCCATTTTCCTCCAGCCGGGTCATAAACGCCAGCGCCGCCGAGGCGAACACATCCGCCGGCGCGCCCTGGGCAATTTGCTCCGCCAGGGTGTTGCTGTTGGCAAAATTGAGCTGCACATCCACGCCGGGATTTTGCGCCTCGAATACCTGCTCCAACTCGGTAATGGCTTCGGTCAGCGAACTGGCGGCAAAGACCACGAGGCTGGTGCGGGCGGCTGGCTGGGCAGGCGCGCAGCCAGCCGCGAGCGCCAGGCTCACAACAACAAACAAAAAGGTGACTGGTTTCATGGTTTTTTTCTTGCTCCTGCAATCCGTTAATCGCCGTTCAACCGGCGGTTGATCACAACTTTGAGCAGCACCAACAGCAGGCTGGACACCAGGATGAGGATGGCAGAGAGCGCCAGGGCAACGTTCAGGTTGTTCTCGAAGCCGATATAGATCGCCAGCGGCATGGTCTGCGTGCGTCCGGCAAGGTTACCGGCGAAAATGATCGTCGCGCCGAACTCGCCCAGCACGCGCGCCCATGCCATCATGCTGCCGCTGATGATCGGCGCAGCCGACATGGGCAGCATGATGTAGCGGAAAACCTGCCAGCGGCTTGCCCCGTCCAGCGCGGCGGCTTGCTTCAGTTCGCAGTCCACGGCGGCAAAACCGAGCGCCGCCGAACGGATATACAAGGGCGCGGCAACGAACATTTGCGCCAGCACGACCGCCGCGCCGGTGAAGGGAATGGTGATCCCCACCTGGCGCAGCGCCTGCCCAACCACCCCTTCGCGTCCAAAGGCAATCAGCAGGGCAACCCCGGCAACGGCGGGGGGCAGCACCGTGGGCAAATCCACCAGCGTATCCAGCAGCCAGTGCAGCCGCCCACGCCGGCGGTAGAGGACATAGGCTGCCGGGGTGCCCAACAGCAAGATCAAGCCCAGCGAAACCAACGAGGTGGTCAAGCTGAGTTGCACCGCCTGAACCGCCGCCGGGTCGGTAAGGCTGCGGACAAAATCGGTGGGCGAAAGACGCAGAAAAATGGCGGCGACTGGAATGAAGAACAGCAGCAGCATCGGCGCGGCAGCCAGCGTCCACAGACGGTTGAACCAGTCCGGCTTGCTGCCCGGCTGACCCGCGCGGCGCAGTTGTTTGCTTTGGAGCGCAATCTCAAGATTATTGCTCATGGCGGCTCATCATGGGTGCGCGCGATGTTCGTACCAGCCGGTGCATTGCGCCGGATGGATGTCGAATTCGGGGTTGTAGGGCTTGATGTCCAGCAGCGGCGTGCCGTCCAGCATGTCCACCCTGCGCATCAACAGGCGGCGGCACTCGCGCCGTTCCAGGCGCACGACCGAAAAGCCAAGCGGATTGGGGCAGCAGGGGTAGACTTCCACTTCACCCGGCACGTTGGAACGGCTGGATTGGATTGAAGTTTGGGCAGTATCCTCGAACGGGGTGTACAGCATACCGATGGGATGAAAAACAATTGCGTCCATTACAGCACCTCTTGGGGGAAGATGGCGGCGGCTCAGGCGTCCAGCCCGTCCAGCCAGTCCAGAATGGCTTGCACCTGGTGAATGCGAAAGCGGAGCACGTGGTGGGTAAACCCCTGGCTGCCGGGCATCTGCGCCTGCAGGCGCGCTTGCCAACCGCGGGCAGTCTGTTTTTGACGCTCCACCAGGCAGGCAAAATCGGGCGGCGGGATGTCGGCGGCGAAATACAGGCGCGCGAGGAAATCCTGGCGAAAATCGCGCGCGGCGTCCAGCGGGGTGGTCATCCAGTCGAAGAAAGCCTGTTCACCGGCAGGGGTGACGGCGAACTTCTTGCGCTGCGGGGCAGCGCTGCCGCACTCTACGGCGGCGCACAGGTAGCCGAGCTGCTCCAATTTTTCCAGCGCGGCGTACAGCGCGCCGGGTTTGACCGTCCAGATCATGCACAAGGCTTTGCCAGCGTTCCAGCGCTGGAGCAGCTCGTAGCCGTGCGCCGGATGGCGGCGCAGCAGCCCGAGTAGGACGTATTCGACTCGCAGGGGAAGCGCGGGGCGGGGGGACATGACAGGTAAAGCCTCTATTCATTTAATGAATAGTTGCATCATACTCACCCATGCCGGGTTTGTCAATTGTGAAGAAAGTCACCTGCGCCCAAGCACAAGGGCTTCAATACGCCGCTTCTACTCCCCGTTGGCGTGCAAATGACGGTGGTGCAGGTCGGGCATGTGCGGATGGGCATGCTCCACAGGCTCGTGCTGGTGCGCGTGGCTGTGCCGGGCGGCAGCCGGGATGCCATCCTCATGGGCGTGGTCGTGGTGACCATCATTATGGCTGTGCTCGTGCTCGTGAACCTGGACGCTGTGCAGGTGAACGTGGCTGTGCTGCTCGCGGAACAGGATCACCAGCGAACCAGCCAGCAGGACGGTCGCCAACCCGAGCTGCGGGGTGAAGGGTTCGCCCAGCAGTGCCAGCGCAAGCAGCACCCCCCAAAAGGGCGCGCTGGAAAAAATCAACTGGCTGCGGGTGGCGCCGAGCTGTTGCGCCGAGGTGATGTATAGAACGATGCTGACGCCATACGAAAATACACCGATTGCCACGCCGCTGGCGATCACAGTGGGAGGCGAGAGCAGCGGCGCAAGCGCCATGCCGATTGCCAGGTTGGTCGAACCGGCTGCCAGCCCTTTCCAGAAAGTTGATTGCGCCGGGGTAATGCCATCGATCAGTGCGGTCAGGTGATTGTCAATCCCCCAACATACGCAGGCCAGCACCACCAGCAGCCCGGCTTGAATGCCGGCGGCTCCCTCGCCCCAGGCAAGCAGAATGGCTGCCGCGAGCACGCCGCCCGCAGCCAACCAGCTCTTTTTGGTCAGGTGGTCTTTGAAGAAGAAGTGACCCAAAATCGCCGTGGCGACCATTTCCAGGTTCAGCCACACGGAAACCGAACTGGCAGACGCCAGCCTCAGCCCAGCCATCAGCGCGAGCGGTCCTGCCACGCCTCCGAAACCGACCGCTCCGACCAGGCGGATGGCGTTTTTGGCGTCCAAGCGCCACGGCAGGATAATTTTGCGCTGGCGGAGGATGATCACCGACACACCCAGGGCAGCGCCAAGGTACAACAAGCCAGCTAGATGGTAGGCGGAGAGGTGGGTCAACAGCGGTTTGCTGAGCGGGGCGGCTGCCCCAAACAAGAGCGCGGATAACAACGCGGTCGAATAGGCTCGGGTTTTCATTGGTTGTGTTTCAGATCTCCGCGCTTGAGTATACCCCAGGCTTTTGGTCACGGCGAGGTGAAAATTCGGCGGCGGACAAAAAACCGCATTCGCGGTACAATCAAGCCCGGCGGCTGGCGCCGCCCATCCCTGTCCTTTCCCGAGGCGGCATGGAAACTTATTTGCAGTGGGTTACCACCTACCCGATTCTTTCGGCGGCGGTGCAGTTTTCCCTGTTGGGCACCCTGGGCGAAATCATCTCCACCAGCATCCAGCAGCGCAAGCTCGCCCTGCCGGGCAACTGGTGGCAGGTGATCGCCAAGATGTTCGCCTGGGCGCTGCTGGGTGTGATCATTAAATACGGCTTTACCGGCATGCGCGGCTTCACCCGCGCGCTGGTCGAGCATCACCTGCTGCCGGCATTTTTTGCACAGGGCTTTGGCTGGGCGCTGGCGGTTTCGCTGCTGACCAACACCTTCTTCGGTCCGCAGATGATGGCGTTCCACCGCCTGGAAGATAACCTGATCCTTGGGCAGAAGGGCTTTCAAGGCATCACCCGCGCCTGGGGCACACTGGTCTGGTTTTGGATACCCGCGCACACCCTGACCTTTCTGGCGCCGGTGGATGTGCAGATCGGGCTAGCAGCCGCCTGGTCGCTGGTTTTGGGGGTCATCATGGGGCTGACCCGCCCGGCAGCAAAGCGCTGAGCGCGGTTCAGTCGGTTTCCAGGCGCAGCTGGTCGGTGGTAAACGATTGCACCTGCCCATCCAGCCAGGCGCAAACCTGATTTTTGCTCTTTTGCTTGGCGGTGTAAAGCGCCTGATCGGCGCGGTTGACCAACATCTCCAGCGAGGTGCAGGTTGGATCGATGGTGCTGACCCCCAGGCTGATGCTGGCAGGGATGTTCCCCGTGCTTGTGTCAATCCCGCCGAGCACCGAATCGCGGATGCGCCGGGCTGCCCGCAGCGCCTGATCCAGTTTGGTTTCGGGCAGCAGTAAAATGAATTCGTCGCCGCCGAAGCGGGCAGCCAGGTCGGCTTTGCGCAATTGCTGGCGGCACTGCTCGCTGATGAACAGGATCAGCCGGTCGCCTGCCAGGTGACCGTAGGTATCGTTGACCTTTTTGAGGTCGTCCACATCGATCATCACCACCGAGAGCATCTTGCCGTAACGCCGGGCGCGGTAATATTCGCGCGCCGCCAGTTCGAAGAAGTGCCGCCGGTTGAACAGTCCCGTCAGTGGATCCTCCAGCGCCATGTGCTGGATCGACTCGAACAGGCGCGCGTTTTCGATCGCCACAGCCGCCTGGTTGGCAAATGCCAGGGCGAGTTTGGCGTGGCTATCGCTATACAGGTTTGGCTTGCGGTGGTCGATGGTGAGAAACCCAATGCCAATGTCGCGCTTGATCAGCGGCACGCCCATCCACGAATGAACGTGCTCGGCGTCGCCCCATTTTTTAAAACGCGGGTCAACTTGCGCGTCCGCCAGAATGATCGGCTGCCGGGTTTTCATGCTCTGCCAGAGCAGATCATCGTGGGAGGAAAAGGTTTTCCCAATCACCCGGTCGGGGTGAGCAAAGCCGCGCGCCGCCACCACGCGCAACCAGTCCTCTTCCATCAGGAACAGCGCGCAGGAATCATACGGCACCACCTTGGAAAGGTTTTCCAGCACCATGTCGAGCACCTGCTCCAGCTTAAGCGCGGACGAAACCGCCGCGGATGCCCGTTGCAGGGTTTCGGCTTCTTCGGCGCGGCGGGTTGATTCCGCCAGCAGGCGCGCGTTTTGAATGGCAGCGGCTGCCTGGTTGCCGACCGAGATCGCCAGCGGCAGGTCACTTTCGCGGAAGCGCCGTTGGGTGGTGGTCTGGTAAAAGGCGAGGATACCCAGGGTCTCCCCGCCGCTTTGCAGCGGCACCATCAACAGCGTCTGAACGCCGAACTCGCGCAGCGATTGCACCGCCTTGGGATGGCTGAAATAGTCCTTCACCAGTATCGGCTGCCCGCTGTCGATCACTTCCCAGGTCAGGCCGGTGCCTTTGGGCAGGATCTTCTGGAAACGGTCGCGCTGCGGATGGAAGATGTGGTTGACCTCGACCGCATCGCCGGCGGGGTTGATCAATCCGAGCAAGCCAAAATCCGCCTCGAACAGCTGACAGCCGCGCTGCAGCACCATATTGAGCAAATGTTCAAGGTCCAGTGTTGCGCCGAACTCGCGCATGATCTCGTTCAACTGGCGCTCGCGGCGCAGCAGCTGGCGGCTTTCGCGGTACAGACGGGCGTTGTGGAACGCCTGTCCCGCCTGGGCGGCGAACAGTTCCAGGATGCGGGCGTGTTCCGAGCGGTAGAAATTGGCTTCTTGCTTGTCCAGGGAAAAGAAGCCGATCACCTCGTCGTTGACGATGATCGGCGCGCCGACGCAGGATTGAATGTAGCGGGTGGCTTCCAGTTGCACCCAGCCGGAATAGGCATGGGTGTCCTGGATGATCATCGGGCGGCGGTTTTCCAGCATCCAGCGGAGATTTTCGGTATTCTGGATATCGAAGACAAACTGGTGAATGAAGCGGGCGACCTGTTCGCCAAACTGCTCGTAACCGCGGCTACGGGCAATAACGGCGCTGCCGTTCTCCAGCAGGGTGATGTTGCCCGAGTCGTAGGGGATGACGCGTGCCATTTGCACCAGCATGGTATCCAGCACGTCGTCCAGGTCCAGGCTGGCGCTGAGCGCCATGCCAATTTCGCGCAGCGCGTCAGCCACTTCGCGGTTTTGGCGTTCGCTTTCCGCTGCGCGCAGCAGGTTTTCTTCATTGCGCTTGCGCACGGTTACGTCGCGCAGGATGCACAGCACTTCCTCGACCGGCTGGTTGGGATAGAAAATTGGTGAGAAGCTCAATTCTACGGGGAAGTGGTGACCGTCCCACGCCACCGCGGTGGTTTCGAGATATAGCGGGAAGCCGCTTTCCAGCACCGTGAGCAGCGCCAAAGTCTGCGCGTCGCGTTCCTCTTCGGCAATCAGGCTGCACAAACTCATGCGCGCCTCCACGCAGGCGGGCGGCAGGACAAACAAGTCGAGCGCCAGCGGGTTCGCCAGTAAAATGATGCCCTGCGTATCAAGGACGAAGATCGCATCCGGCGAGGATTCGATCAACTGGCGGTAACGCGCCTCGGATTTTTCCAGCGCTTTCTGCGCGCGGTGCACCGTGCTGATCTCGCGCAGCAGCACCATCCGCCCGCTGCGCGCGCTGCGCGGCGGGGCAACCGGCGAGATGCGCAGGTCGAAGGCACGCAGTTCACCCTTGAAGGGAAGTTCGATCACCTGGTGGGTTTCGGCCGTATGGATAAACGGGCGGGCAAAGGGCAGCAGCGCTCCGAACATCTCGCCGGCCGGTTTACCAAGGATGTTTTGCGGATACACATCGAACAAGCGGCAAGCCGCCGGGTTGATGTCCACCACCCGGTTTTCGTGGTCGAGCACGATCAGGCTGTCTTCCAGCACCTCGAACAGCAGGTCGCGCGCCAGGGGGGTGATATTGAGCAGGCGGAAGCGAAAGAAGGCTGCCGCCAGCAGCACGCCGCTGGTGGAGAAGAAGATCGGCGTCAGGTCGATCATCACGTTGAGGTGGAACAACGGCGCGGTCAGCGTCAACAGGTTGGCAATCCAGGGGAACAGGGCTGCGCCGATCAGGGTCATCACCTGGGCGCGGTACAAACCGCGCGAGCGCAGCGCCCACGAAACCAGCACCATCGATCCGGCAAGAATCAACAGGTATGAATAGGCGGTATGCGCCCAGAAAAGCGGTCCGGCGTCCAGGTGGAAGTAGATATTGCCGTCGATTTCCGCCCAGGGGCGCCGGGGCGAGGCATAGTAAAGGTAATGCTGATCGTTGGTCAAAATCAGCGCCAAGACAAGCAGCGGCTCGATCGCCAGCAGGGCATAATTGCGACGGTTGCAGCGCCGCGAAATGCCGGTGTAGTCCAGGGTAAAGGTCAACCAGGCTGCCGGCACGACCAGAATGCCCAGGTTGACGGCTGTATCCAGCCAGGTCTTCCAGGTCAGGTCGGACATCAGGTTTTGCAGCGCATAGATCAATGACCAGTAGGTGCAGCCCGCCAGCAGCAGCAAAAAAGTATTAGCGGCGGGCGTCATCCGGCGGTTGGCGACAAACAACATCAGCGTGGCGGTTGACAAGCCCGCGGCGAGGAGAATGAAAAACGCAGGGGGAAACTGGAGATTAACCAAAGTATATAATTATATTATAGTCCGTTGGACAACCTGCTCCACAAAAATTTACATGCTTTTTATTTTCCGCCGCCCATCCGGGCTGGAACGCCGCGCCGCTCAGGCTTGCTTGCCTGCCAGCAAGGCGGCTTGCAGCCCTTCGCGCAGCGAACGCGCCTGGATGATCTCGATCCCCTCGGGCAGCGGCTCGCTGCTGCGCGCGCGGCGCGGAATGACCGCAGCACGGAAGCCCAGTTTGGCTGCCTCGCGCAGGCGCGCGCTCATCTGTCCCACCCAGCGCAGCTCGCCGGACAAGCCCACCTCACCGATCAGCACCATATCGGCGCGCACCGGCGCATCGCGCATCGAGGAAGCAATTGCCGCCGCCAGCGCCAGGTCGGCTGCTGGTTCGTTCACCCGCAACCCGCCGACCACGTTGACGAACACGTCCTGTTCCGCCAGGCGCAGCCCCATCCGCCGGGTGAGCACCGCGCTGATCAACAGCAGGCGGTTGAGATCGACCCCGTTGGGCGTGCGGCGCGGGTTGCCCAGGTTGGAAAAACTGGTCAGACCCTGCAATTCCACCAACAGCGGGCGGGTGCCTTCCATCGTCACCGCAATTGCCGAACCGGGCGCGTTGATCATTCGCTCGGCAAGGAAAATCTCGGACGGATTGGGTACCTCGACCATGCCGCGCTCGCGCATTTCGAACACGCCCACTTCCGCGGTCGCCCCAAAGCGGTTCTTGACCGAGCGCAGCAGGCGGAAGGATTGGTAGCGGTCGCCTTCCAGGTACAGCACCGTATCGACAATGTGTTCCAGCACGCGCGGACCGGCAATGATGCCCTCCTTGGTGACATGCCCGATGACGAACACCGCCATGCCACTGCTCTTCGCCAGCTCGCGCAGGCGCGAGGCGCATTCGCGCACCTGCCCGACCGAACCAGCGCTGCTGCCCAGGTCCGGCAGGTATACCGTCTGGATCGAATCGATCACCACCAGTTCGGGCGCGACGGCGCGGATATGCTCCAGGATCAGGTCGAGGTTGGTTTCGGTCACCAGGTAGAGATTGTCCGGCAGGGGAGGCTCGGCAGCCCCTTGCAGCAGGCGCAGGGCGCGCATTTTAATCTGCCGCTCGGATTCCTCGCCGGAGACGTACAGCACCCGCGCGCCGCGCGCGGCGAACTGCCCAGCCATTTCCAGCGTCATTTGCAGCGTCAGGGTGGACTTGCCGATGCCCGGATCGCCGCCGACCAAGACGATCGAGCCGGGTACAATCCCGCCGCCCAGCACGCGGGCAAATTCGGCAATCGGCAGGTTCAGGCGGTCTTCTTCCTCGCCAGAAATTTCCGCCAGGCGGCGCGGCTGCGACTGCCCGGACAACCCGCGCCGCGCCTTGCCGGCTGGCGGCGGAGGCGCGATCACTTCCTCGACCATCGAACCGTAATTGCCGCACGACGGGCAGCGCCCCAGCTGGCGCGGCGAGGTGCGCCCGCACTGCTGGCAGACGAATTGAGTTTGAGATTTGGGCATGATTGGATTATACTGGATAGGATGAACGGCAACCATCCTTTTGAAACGCGGATCAATACAATCATCAACGCCGACTGTTTGCAGGAATTGTCTCATTTTCCGGACAATTCCAGCCAAGACTATTGTCAGATTTCCCGGCAGCGAATGGAAAAAGACATTAAACCCGAACAACAGCGGCTTTTCTAACCATGCACAGAGATATTCGAATTTCGAAGGATTTGCTTCTCAATTTACCTGTTCATTGGGATGGTAAACAAAGCATACTCGAATTGAAAGATGCCTCATTCAACTGGCAGCAGATGGAATGGTGGTCATTCTATTTTGAATTGATGTGCATCCAGAGATTAAAAGATCATTTTCAAATCCCCGGCGATCATTTTGGTAAAGCCAAGACCGCCTGCTTTGACTTCAAAGGGGAGATCAATTGGGATCTAAAAGCAAAGGCGATTCGATCGGACGATCATCGTTCTATATTGAATGATAAAGCCGCAATGGATCAAAGCGTTGGAACTTGTGGTGCACATGGTCTAATTATTGCAATGTGTGACGTTGAATATAATGATCTTGATCGAACTTTTCAGAAATGGCATGACGAGTTAAAAGGTGGAAAGACAAAATATATGTTAGAAAGAGAACAAAGGACCAGTATTTCTCGCTATCGAAAAACCAAAACCGATTTGCAGGAGATTCTCTTTTTATTGGTAACTCAAGAAAATCGAAATTATTTGGAGATTCATCATCAAGGGTGCAATAGCACTGGGAAACCGCGTCCACCCCAATATATGCTCAATTTCGATAGCATAGAATATTTTCTGGTTGACCGGCTTGTATTTTCATAACCTCACATGCCCGCCATCTTATCCCAATTGTTCAATCTGCTGCGCGATGCACGCAACCGGCTGGACTACCCGCTGCGCCAGGCGTTTCGCTGGCGGCGGGTGGGTTTTGCCATCCAGCCGCGCGCGGCGGAGGACGTCTTTGCCCACCTGCACGGCGAGCAACGCCAACGCGCCCGCGCCTTGACTGCGCGGCTGCTCCACGCCTACCGGTTGGAGAACTTTGCCAGTCAAACCACCCCGCTCAACTACCGTGAAAATCTGTTTTACCTGCACATGCTCGAACAAGCCTTCGAGGCGGGCGATGTCTGCCTGCCGGGGTTCGCCCGCGCGGCGGACATCGGTCCCTCGCACTGGTTCTACGTCCAGGCGCTGGCGGCGCTGCTGCGCTGGTGGCGCGCGCCGGAAGGGCGCGAGGCGCACCTGCAAGCCTACGAGGTTGACGCCTACCGGGTATACAACGACCTGCATTCGCGCTACGACCATGCCCTGGGGCACATGCGCGGGTTGGCGGGGGTGGAGTACCTGCCGCGCGGTTTTCACACCCAGCCGGGGCATTTTCATCTAATTACCATGCTGTTTCCCTTTGTCTTTCCTCAGGATCATCTCCGCTGGGGTTTGCCGGGCAACCTGTTCCAGCCGCCGGCGCTGCTCGAATCCGCCTGGCGCAGCCTGCAGCCGGGCGGCGCGCTGATCATCGTCAACCAGGGCGAGGCGGAACACAACCTTCAGAGGGCAATGCTGGACGAGGCGGGCATTCCCATCCGGGCTGCCTTTCGTCAGGACGAACTGCTGTTCCACTACCCGTTCGAGCGGTACCTGCTGGTGGCGCGCCGTGACGGATGAATCGCGCCCGTCCGCGGCGGAATTGTACCGTGAGACGGCTACCTTCCTCGAAGCCTGCGGGGCGCGCCCGGCAGGCAGCCCAGCCGAGGCGGCGGCGCTGGACTGGGTGCAAGCCCGCATGGAGACGCTGGGGTATGCCTGCCAGCGCCAGCCGTTTCGCTTCGCCCGGCTTTCGCGGCGGCTGCTGCGCAACCTGTTGGGCGGCGCGGTGGTGATCGCGGCTGCCGCCCTGCTGCCGCGTTTCCCCTATCTGGCGCTGGCGCTGCCGCTCTGGCTGGCGGTTTTGCCGCACTTACAGGCGGGCATTCAGGCGCGCCTGCCCGGACGGCTGACCAGCCACAACCTGCTCTGCCTGCCCGGCGGCGAGGCGGGCAAAATTGACCTGTTGCTGACAGCCCACGTGGACACCGCCCGCGCGCTGCCCAACCGGCAAGGGGTGTTGGCTGGTCTGCGCGCCGAGTGGTACGGCATTCTGCGCCGGGTGGGTTGGATCGCGGCAGTATGCGCAGCGCCGCTCGCGCTGGGGTTAAACGTGCCGCCGGTATTGCCGGCTGCTGTGCTGCTGCTGGCTGGGGTGAGCGTGTTGATCTTGCTGGCGGTGGACCTGGCGGACGCCTTCGGGGCAGGCGGGGTGCACACGCGCGGCGCCAACGACAACGCTTCGGGGGTGATCGTGCTGCTGGCGCTGGCGCAGCGCCTGGCAGGTTTGCCCGACCTGCGCGCGGGTTGGCTTTCTGTTCAGCGGCGCGGAGGAAGTTGGGCTGGCCGGCGCGCGCAACGCGGCGCACTGGCTGCAAGCGCACGCCGCGCGGCTGCGCGTGGTCAGCGTGGATATGGTCGGCGCGGGCGAGCAGCTGAACATCTACCAGGGGGTGAGCGGGTTGGTCGCGCTGCGCACCGACCCGCAGCTCAACGCCGCGCTGCAACAGGCTGACCCGCAGGCGCAGTTGTTCTTTTCGCGGCGGCGCAGCGGCGATTTTGCTCCCTTCGCGCAAGCCGGCTTCCGCGCCAGCGGCATCGAAGCCAGCGGCAGCCCGTCATTTTGGCACGCCTACCACACCCTGCGCGACGACCTGCCCCTGTTGGATGCAGAGCGCATGGCGCACACCGTCGAGGTTTTGCAGCGGCTGGCAGCGCAGCCCGACCCGGACTGATGCGCAGGCTTTACCGGCTGAATGCGGTGATTAAAACCTGCATTTTTTGATAGAATGGGGAAGTAGATCGTACCAGCCCCCTGATGCGGTTTGACGTTTGTCCAGTCTGCCAACCCAAAACCACTGGGAGCCAGTCATGAGCGACGATACGCTGAGTTTGATTCACCTGACCCCCGACCTGCACGATGCGCTGCTGGAACTGGCGCAGGATTTTCGCGCCGAGGGGGACAATCGTTTTAACGCGCTGTTCAAGGGAAACGACGAAGGTTTCTTTGCCTACCTGCGCGACCTGGCAGCCGATGCGCAGGAAGACGACCTGCCGCCCGGTATGGTACCGCAAACCAGCCTGTGGCTGCGCAAAGGCGAAACGACCCTGCTCGGCTTCAGCCGGCTGCGCCACCGCATGGAAAGCAACCTGGATGACAAAGGCGGTCAAATCACAGTGGATATCCGCCCGTCCGAACGCGGCAAGGGCTACGAAAGTGAACTGCTGCGCCTGACTTTACGCCATGCCGCCGGAATGGGGATGAGCGAGGTCATGCTCACCTGCGATGATGAAGACCAGGATCGCCGGGCAATGATCGAATCCAACGGCGGCGAACTGGTCGAAACCCGCCGCCTGCCGCGCTCCGAACGCAGCCTGCGCATCTACCGCCTGGCTTGCGCGAGCAAATAAGAATTTAGATGATCAGATCAAATGGAAGATCGCTGATGTCCCTCAGTCGGCGACCTTCGATGAGGGTTTCCAACATGCTCATCTGGTCTTCAACGCCTGAATCGCCGCTTTCCTGCAAGTCGTGAATTGCGTATTTTAATTCCGGCAGCGCAAAGTGATAGATGCAATCCAAATCACCGGTCCCTAATGCTAACGAAGCAATTCGCATGGGGAGCGGTTCGCCCGTTACCGCAACAATTTTTGGCAAGCCACCTTTACGATTGCGGATTAAGTTCAACGCTTCCGTTCTTGCATTTTGTCCACGATCACTCCGTAGCGTCCATTTACAAGAAATGCTCGCGTGCAGCAATAAAACATCAGGATATTGCGGGCGAAGAATGAGTGGAGAATAGCTTGCAATCTCCTCTTCATTCGAAAAAACATTCGGTTTGAAATTGATCTCATCCGTGCCAATAGGTTGTCTTGCAATAACGATATCCGGTTTGATGATGTAGTCTCCTCCCAGCACAGATGCGAGTGTTGGGTTGTCTTTACTTAAGTTGTCCAATACTGCTAAATGCTGGTATTGGTCGAATCTGGAAATGGCGATACTTGTCAGGTATTTCCATTTGCCGGGTCGTAAATGGGCTAATAAATCAAAGGTT
Organism: Bellilinea sp.; assembly: GCA_037442545.1. Classification (GTDB taxonomy): domain Bacteria; phylum Chloroflexota; class Anaerolineae; order Anaerolineales; family Anaerolineaceae; genus Bellilinea. The sequence goes on along the minus strand of JBBIQB010000020.1, from coordinate 834 downwards.
TTTTGTAAATAATCGCGTGTAATTTCTTCAAAGCGGCCGCCCGCGGTTTGTCCTTTGACGATTTCATTCTGGGAGGCGGATGAATTGTAAGCTGACAATTTTTCAACCAACTTCCAGGCAATGGCAATGCTGTTTCTACTGCCACCATCTGCAAACGTAGGGTATTCGATATTTTTATTCGGGTGTCGTGTCGTTCGGATGATTTTTTGGAGCACCTGGAGATGATATTCTTTTCGAAGGTTATTCAATTCACTCATTATTTTCCCCTCTCAAGGCTTGAAAAACCCAATGACATACTCTTCGTGCATTCGCTGTTGAATTTGAGATGCCTGGTTTTGTTGATTTGAAACAGGCATCATTCTTCGATCCCGATCAAGGTTTCGAACACCGATACCTGGCACCATAAAGCCAATCTGTTTACCAATATCCGCCAGACAATTTTGGGTTTGGGTATCTTTACCCCGCATGACGGACGTTGCAACAACGACAATGGCGCATTTGCCCGGTTTAAGCACCCGATACATTTCTCTCAACACGCGCAGCATTTCCGAATAATAGCGATGGATGGCGAATCCCTTCCGGTAATCCAAGTCTCCGATCTCATCCACAATCTTTTGTGTGAACTCGGGCAATTTTTCGAATTGAATACCGGAACGCGCCTCATTGCCAATATATTCTGACCTTTTTTCGCTCAATTCCTGGATCGGAAAACCCAACCAGACCAATGAAAATTTATGCGCCCGCATATAATCGATTGCGTTGGATGCATAAGGTGGTGAGGTGATAATTAAATCAATCGAATCGGACGCTATTGGCATGATTTGAGCATCCGCC
>JBBIQB010000019.1:10330-27268 GCA_037442545.1 Bellilinea sp. | reverse complement strand
CAAAGAAGAAGAAGCCGTCGAATGGTATCGCGGGTACACCGGAAGCGACGCCGACACCGCCCGCCTGGCGGTGCAGGGAATGAAAATGGCGACCGCCTTCATCGCAGCCCCCGACATCACACCCACCCCAATCAGCGCCGGTCTCGCTACCGGGGTCAAGACGGCGGCAAAAATCACCGGCGGAATCGGCTGCATTTCGCTGGTCGTCACCCTGGCGATCCTGCTGATGATGGGCGGGATCATCTTCTGGGCGCTGGTATCCAACAATGGTCCGCTGGAGGGCTGGTGGCTGAAGTCCAACCCGTTTGCCCGCGAGCAGGTTATGCTGGCTTTCGGCAAGGAGGGCATCGGCAACGGCACCTTCCAGGACCCGCGCCAAATTGCCGTGGACACGGACGGCAATATCTACGTTGCCAATTACCAGGACGGGCGCATCCAACAGTTCGACAGCCAGGGCAATTTTCTCAATCTTTGGACAGTCCAATCGGATAGCAGTCCGAACCGTAAACCAATCATTGATTCCATCGATGTCAGCCGCAGCGGTATTTTGTACGTGGTTTACGAGGGAAAAATTCAACGCATCGACATTGGCAGCGGCGAAACCTTGACCCCCATCGAGCAGCCTCAAATGTACTTTGACAACATTCGCGTCCGGGCGGACGAAAAGCTGGCTGCCACTGCCAATAATGACGACCTGATCCTGCTGGATGCCAATGGAGTGCCGCAATGGGTGGTTGAAAACGCCATCGAATCGGTGGCAGAGGAAAGCGAACTCTCGGTCAGCCTGGCGGTGGACGGGCTGGGCAATTTCTACCTGACCGGGGCGTTCACCGACAGCGTGTACAAGTTCTCGCCAGCCGGCAAATACCTCAACCGCTGGGGCGCCAGCGGGGACGGCAACGGGCTGTTCCGCGCGCTGAACACGCTGGCGGTCGATTCGCAGGGCAGGCTGTACGTCAGCGATACTCACGGCATCCAGGTATTCGATTCCAACGGACTGTACCAGCGCACCATCCAGATACCCGGGGTTGCCTTCGGGCTGGACGTGGATGACCGCGACCAATTGTTCGTGATAACCAACGCCCCGGAAGTGATGCAGTTCAACCTGCGTTAATCTGTCTGCACAGCTCCGCGTAGCGCTGGTCGCCCAACAGATAACGCAATTCCGGCTCGAACACCCTCACCAGCGGCTGCGGCTCGGGCTGCGGGCGCAGGCAGCTGCCGACTTCCGCCAACAAGTTTTCCGTCGTATCCAGGGTGATGCGCCCGCCTTCGTCCAGGTCGAGCGGGTGCAGAATGCAATAGAACGGTTTGAAGCGCCAAGGGTGGTATTCCGCTGCCTGACCGGCAACCTGCAGCGCGCACTTGTGATCCTCGCGCAGGAAAACGCACGCCGAGCCGCCATAGTGGCGGGCATCCGGCAGCACCCGGCTGTGGATCACCCGCCCGCTGCGCGAGAACGCGTCCAGGTCGGTTTGTCCATCCACCCACAACGCCGGGTCGCGCAGATGCGCCGGCATGTGTTCGGCAATCAAACCCGCGTTCGCCTGAATATGCTCCCATTCGGCTGCATCCAGCCACACGCCGTACAGGCAGCACGCCGCGCAGCATTCTTCCAGCCGGCAGCGGCGCACCGGCTCGGATTGCAATAATCGCGCATGGATCGTAAAATTCATAGGCGAAATTCTATCACAGGAGGTGCGGGATGAAATTAGCGGTCGGCGCCGATGAGCGCAACCATGTGGTCGATTTTGTCCTGGCGGAACTGCAAGCGCTGGGACACCAGGTAAACTACACCGGACCCGCCGGCAAAGCGGATGCGCCGTCGAGCCAAAATTACTGGCCGGCTGTCGCCCGCCGGGTGGCGCAAGCCGTTGCCAGCGGCGAGGCGGATGAGGGCATTTTGTTCTGTTGGACCGGCACCGGGGTCAGTCTGGCAGCCAACAAGGTCAAAGGCATTCGCGCCGCGCTGTGCGCGGATGCCGAAACGGCGCGCGGCGCGCGCCTGTGGAACAACGCCAACATGCTTTGCCTGTCGCTGCGCCTGACCAGCGAAGCCGTTGCGCGCGAGATCCTCACCGCCTGGTTCAACACGGTTTACCAGCCCAACGAAACCGACAATGCCTGCCTGAGGCTGATCGACGAGATGGAAGTCTGATCCGGCGGATGGATATTCGTCAGCAATCCGGGATGATCTTCTTCTCGATCCGGTTGAAGCCCGGACAACTTAAGGTACAATGACAGCGGGGGGGAAGTTGCTTTTTTCCAAACCAACCTATTCAATTCAATCGAACAAGGAGTACCTGTCATGAGTGGATGGAAGATCTTGCTGACCGATGGGCTGGAAGAGAACGGGCAGGAAATCTTGCGCCAATTCGCCACGGTGGATAATCGTTCCGGCATTTCGGCGGACGACCTGCTGAAAATCGTCGGCGAATACGACGCTCTGATCGTGCGCGGGCGCACCAAGGTCACCCCGCCGGTTTTCGAGGCTGCCGGGAAGATGAAAGTGGTCGGCAGGGCTGGCGTGGGCGTGGACAATATCGATTTAGCCGCCGCCAAAGCGCACGGCGTCACCGTAGTCAACTCACCGACCGCCACCACCATCGCCGTGGCAGAACTGACCCTGGCTTTGATGCTGTCTGTGGTGCGCGAGATTCCGCGCGCCGATGCCGGCATGAAAGCTGGAAAATGGTTGAAGAAGGAAATGGAAGGCGGCGAATTGTGGAAAAAGACGCTCGGTGTGATTGGCTTTGGGCGCATTGGCGCGGCTGTGGCGCAGCGCGCCGCCGCCTTCGACATGACCATCCTCGGCTACGATCCGCTCATCCCGGCAGAGGAAATTCAGCAGCGCGGCGGCAAACCCGTTTCACTGGATGATCTGCTGGCGCAAGCCGACATCATCACCCTGCACATTCCCCTCACAGCCAATTCACGCAACCTGCTGGATGCCGCCGCCTTCGCCAAAATGAAGGACAGCGTGCGCATTATTTGCGCCGCGCGCGGCGGGGTGATCGACGAGGAAGCCCTGCTGGCAGCGCTCGAATCGGGCAAGGTCGCTGCCGCCGGTTTGGACGTGTTCGCCACCGAGCCGCCCGGTCTGACCCCGCTGGTGGCACATCCGCGCGTCGTCTGCGCCCCACATATCGGCGCTCAAACGGTCGAAGCCCAGGTGCGCGCCGCCGAGGACATCGCCACGGAGGTCCTGGCTGGCTTAAAAGGTGAGCCGCTGCGCTGGAAAGTTGCCTGATTTTCAATTACAATCAACGGCGGGGTTTCTACTCGAAACCCCGCTGTTCCGTTAATTTTTGACGATTCGAAAGGATTGATCCGATGGAAGAGAAATTAAAGCTGCTGAACGAAAAAATTGCCACCATCTGGGACCTGTCGATGGCGGGCGGGCTGCTGGGGTGGGATCAGCAGACCTACATGCCCCCCAAGGCGGCTGAAGAACGCGGCGAACAGCTGGCAACGCTGTCCAAATTCATCCATGAAATGGCCACCTCGGACGAGATCGGCGCGCTGCTGGAAGAGCTGCTACCCCACAGCCAGACGCTGGACGCGGATTCGGAAGCCGCCCGCACCATCCGCGAGGTAAAAAAAGGCTACGACAAACAAACCCGCGTGCCGGCGGACAAGGTGGCGGAGTTTGCCCGCGTCACCACCCTGGCGCAGGGCGCCTGGGTCAAGGCGCGCAGCGAATCGGACTTTTCCATCTTCAAGCCGTACCTGGAAAAAATTGTCGAGCTGCGCCGCGAATACGCCAGTTATTTCGCCCCCTACGATCACGTCTACGACCCGCTGCTGGACGATTTCGAGCCCGGGCTGAAGACAGCCGACGTTCAGCACATCTTCAGCCAGCTGCGCCCGCAACAAGTGGAGATCATTCAGGCAATCGCCTCCCGCCCGCAAGTGCAGGATTCCTTCCTGCACCTGAACTACGAAGATCAAAAGCAGTGGGACTTTGGGGTGGAAGTGGTCACCCGCTTCGGATTCGACTGGGAAGCCGGACGCCAGGACCGCTCGGCGCACCCCTTCACCGCCAATTTCGGCATCCGCGACGTGCGCATCACCACCCGGGTGATCGAAAACCAGATGACCTCCGCTATGTTCAGCAGCATGCACGAAGCCGGACACGCCATGTACCAGCAAGGCATTGACTGGGAACGGCGGCGCACCGCGCTGGGCAACCCTGCCTCACTTGCCGTGCATGAATCCCAATCGCGCATGTGGGAAAACCTGGTCGGGCGTTCGCGCCCGTTCTGGCGCTTCTTCTACCCGCGTTTGCAGCAATACTTCCCGCAGCAACTGGGCAACGTGGATATGGAAGCCTTCTACAAAGCCATCAACAAGGTCGAACCGTCCCTGATCCGCGTCGAAGCCGACGAAGCCACCTACAACCTGCACGTCATGCTGCGCCTGGAACTGGAAATTGCCCTGATGGAAGGCTCGCTGGAAGTCAAGCACCTGCCCGAAGCCTGGAACAGCCGTATGCGCGAGTACCTGGGCGTCACCCCGCCCAATGACCGGCTGGGCGTGTTGCAGGATATTCACTGGTCGGGCGGGATGATCGGGTACTTCCCCACTTATGCCCTCGGCAATCTGATCTCCGTCCAGTTGTGGGAGAAGATCCACGCCGACATCCCCAACCTGGAAGAGCAGATCGCGCGCGGCGAATTTTCCGCCCTGCTGGGCTGGCTGCGCGAGAAAATTCACACCCACGGATGCAAATACGAACCGCAGGAACTGGTGCAGCGCGTGACCGGCTCGAAGATTGACCCGCAGCCGTATGTGCGCTACCTGCGCAGTAAGTACAGCGACATTTACGGCTTCTAATCCGCCTTCGCGGTCCGTTTTAACTGCCATTCACCCTCCCGCGCTCCACCCGGATGGCGGGAGGGCTTGACAAAAGAAAGGGTGCGCATGGACTTCGGCGTTGTTCTGCCGACCTACGGAAAAAACGCCGCGCGGCTGGCAATTGTGGATACCGCCCTTGCCGCCGAGGAATTGGGGTTCGATTCGGTCTGGGTAACCGATCATCTTGCCCTGCCCCAGTCAGATGCCGAACGGTTTGGGCACATCTTCGAAGCCGTAACCATGCTCAGTTACCTGGCTGCCAGCACCCGCCGGGTGCGCCTGGGTATTTCCACCCTGGTGCTGCCGCAGCGCAACCCGATCGAGATCGGCAAGCAACTGGCGACGCTGGACGCCCTGAGCGGCGGCAGGCTCATCCTCACCGCCGGGATTGGCTGGTCGGCGGGTGAATACGCCAACCTGGGCTACGATTTCCGCAATCGCGGCAAACGCATGGACGAAGCGCTCAAAGTGCTACGCACCCTGTGGCGCGGCGGGAAAGTGGTCTCCTTCAGCGGGCAGTACTACAAATTCGACCAGGTGGTGCTTTCCCCGCCGCCGGTTCAGGCTGGCGGACCGCCAATCTGGGTGGCGGGCGATTCACCCGCCGCGCTCAAACGGGCGGTGTACTACGCCGACGGGTGGCACCCCAACAGTCATCCGCCGGAGACCATCGCCGCCGCGTTGAGCAGCGTCAAAAACCTGCTCGGCGGGCGTCCCTTCAACGTGTGCATGCGCACCCGGCTGGATTTCGACGCCGCGCCCGGCAACCCGCCCAACGCGCTGAGCGGCAATCCTGCCCAGGTGGTAGCCGCCCTGCGCCAGTACCGCCAGGCAGGCGTGGACACGGTCATCTTTTCCTGCGGCGGCGAAACGCAAGGCGCGCGCCAGCGCTGTCTGAAGGTCTTTCAGGAACAGGTCGTCCCGGCACTGTAAGACGGCTGCGGCGGTTAACCTCAGCGCACCCGCCGCTTCCACTCTTCCTTCAACTGCAATTCCTGCGGGCTTTCGCCCGATGGCAGCGCCAGAAAGTCAGTCATCTGCCGGTTGAATTTGCTGCTGTCCTCCAGCATGACGAAATGCCCGCCGTCCTCGAACTGGATCAGGTGGGCATGAGCTGGCAGGTTGTCAGCCTGCTCCAGGCGCGGCGGCTGCACCAGGCTGTCCTTCCCGCCGTGCACCAGCAGGCAGGCGGTGGTTAATTTTGCCCACAAGCCGGTGGCGTACTGCAAAGCCATGTCACTCAACGAACCGGCTATGGCTTGCGGGTCGGTTTTGGCGGCATCCGCCACCACCGGCTCGGTCAGGGTAGTCTTGCCGAGCATACCCTCCGCCAGGTCAACCGCGGAAACACTGCGCAGCCGGCTGCTGATCATTCCATCCTCCAGCGGGAAACCAACCGCCATGACCCGGTCGACCACCCCGGCGTAGCGCAGGGCAAACAGCAATCCCACCAGCGCGCCCAGCCCGTGCCCGACCACCGCTACCCGCCCAATGCCCAGTTTATCCACAAACCCCGCAACCAAACCCGCCTGGGCTTCAAGGGTATAGCGGTTGTTTTTGGCGCTGTCGCCGAAGCCGAACAGATCCAGTGCATAGGCGCGGTACCCAACCGAAGCCGCTTGCATCATCGGGATCCAGTAGCGCCACGACCCAACCCACGAATGCAGGAATAGAATCGGGCGACCCCGTCCGAGCACCTCGTAATGGATGATGTCTTGTTCGATCAGGATCGCGCTCATGCTTGGTTTACCTGGCAAATCGTTCCAACAATTCGCCCACTTTACGGGACAATTCGTCCGGCGCAAACGGCTTGAGCAGGTATTCGGCTGCCCCGGCTCGCAGTCCAGCCTGGATTTCGGATTCCTGTCCCTTGGCGGATAGGAACACCACCGGGATGTGCCGCAGATGCGGGTCGGCTTTGATGCGCTCGCAGGCTTCGAAACCGGTCATGCGCGGCATACGCACATCCATCAGGATCAAATCCGGCATCACTTGCGGCGCAGCCTGCCAGGCTTCCTCGCCATTGGAAACCACCACCACTTGATGCCCGGCAAACTGGAGGGTGAATGCCAGCAGGTCACGGATATCGCGTTCGTCTTCAGCCACGAGAATCTTCGCCATTGTGGTTCACCCTTCCAAAGGGTGGAGCGGGAGTGTAAAGCAAAAAGTGCTGCCCTCGCCGGGCACGCCGCTGGACGAAAACCAGATGCGCCCTTCCTGCATTTCCACCAGAATCTTGGACAGCGCCAGTCCCAGTCCACTGCCAGGGGTTGCCATCACCAGCGGGCTTTCGCCGCGGTAGAAGCGGTCGAAGATGCGCCCCTGGTCCTTGACAGGAATGCCGATGCCGTTATCGATCACCTCAATTTGAACGTACTGCCCGGACGCCGAAAGGCGGATGATCACCTTGCCGTTTTCGGGCGTGTAATAGAAGCCGTTGGTCACCAGACTGCGCAGCACTTGCAGGGTGCGCTCGCGGTCGCCGCGCGCGGCGGGCAGGTCGTCTGGCGCTTCCAGCGCGAAGGTCATTGGCTTCTGGCTGTCCAATGAGCGGTGGCGCATCTCCTCGATCACCTCGCGCGCCAGTTCGATCAGATGCAGTCGTTGGGCTTCCAGCATGACCTTGCCGGACTGCATCCGCGAAACATCCAGCAGGTCATTGACCAGAACCGTCAAGCGCTCGGCGTTTTCGCGCAGAATATTGATGAAATGAATTTGCTTTTCGGTCAGTTCGCCGCCCGCGCCCATCAACAAAATATCGGTGTAGCCCTTGATCGAGGTCAATGGGGTGCGCAACTCGTGCGACACGTTGGCGATGAACTCCGACTTGAGCCGGTCAACCTGCACCAGGTGGGTAATGTCGCGGAAAATCGAAACCGTGCCGAGAAATTCGGAGCGCCACACCACCGGCGCGAGGTGGATCGCCAGCACGCGCCCGTTTTGCAGCGTGATCTGCTCGGCGTAACTCTCCCCACCCGCAGGGGGCACCCCGCGCAACGACCAGCGCTGGATGGTGTGCATCCAGCCGCTGCCGCTGCCCTCGAAGGCGCCCGCCAGATGTTCCAGCGGCTGCCCAACCACCTGTCCGGTGCGTATTTTGAGCAGCGACTCGGCTGACTGGTTGTACAGGGTAATGCGCTGATCCGGCGCGGTAACGATCACCCCGTCCGCCACGGCTTCCAGGATGCCGCGCGAACGGGATGCCTCGATTTGCTGGTCGCGCAGCATCCCGCCCAGGTTCTCCGCCTGGTCGCGGATCAGGTTGAACAGTTCGGCATTGTTGAGCGTGATTGCAATCTGGCGCGCCACCCCCTCCAAAATACCCAACTGTTCCTCGCCAAAGTGGTTGCGCTGGCGATTCAGCAGCAGCAAGCTGCCAAGCGATTCTTCGCCCAGGATCAGCGGAATGGCTGCCACGCTGTGGTACGCTGGCGGGGAATGGTTTTCGATCTGCCAGCGCGCATCCTGTTGCACATCGGCAAACAGGGCGGGCTTTTTCACACGCATCAGCCAGCGGTGGATTTGCCTTTCGAGCGAATTTTCGTTCTCCGGCGGCGCACTTTCCAGGCGTTCGCCGGTGTGCACCACCAGCCGCCCGGCGTCGCGCAGAATCAGGCTTTGCTCCACCTCCAACGCCTCGTTCAACACGCTCAACGAGCGCGCCAACACCTGCTGAATGTCCAGGCTGGCGGAAAGTTCGGTGGTCACTTTAAGCATGGTTTGCGAATGGCGGTGCTCCCGGCTGAGCGCGGCGGTGCGCTCCTCCACCCGCCGTTCGAGGTCTTCCTTCAATTGGCGGATTTCGTCGAAGCGGCGCGCGTTTTGCAGCGCAATGGCAGCCTGGTTGCTGATGGTACGGGCAAGCTCGATCTCCTGGGCGGAAAAGCGGCGCACCTGCCCGGATTGCAGAAACAGCCAGCCTTGCAAATCCTGACCGGTGACCATCGGGATGATCACGAGCGCGCGAACACCGCGTGGCATCAGGTAGGGCTGCGCCCAGTCCTCCAGTCCGCTCTCCAATTCGACATTCTCGGTGTTGAAAATGCCCTGTGTCTCGCGCGCCTGTTCGATCACCGGCGTTACCGGCAGGCGCAGCGGCAGCCGACCTTCCAGAGGCGGGTTCTCGCTTACCACCGTAATTTCGTTGTCCTCGCGCAGCAGCGCGGCTGAAACCCGGGTAACATCCAGCGCGCGGGACAGGCGCTCGCAGGTCAAATTGAGAATGTGGTGCACGTCCAGCGATACGCCCAGGTCGCTGGAAAACCGGTTCAACAGCGCCAGGCGGCTGGAGCGCTGGTCGAGCTCGCCCGCGCGGCGCTGACTTTCCTCGAACAGGCGCGCGTTTTCCAGCGCGACCGCCGCCTGACCGGCAAAGGTCATCGCAACCTGAATATAGTCTGGGCTGTAAAAATTGGCGTCGCGTTTTTCCAGCGCAATCACGCCGATCAGTTCGGATTTTGCTACCAGCGGGATGCCTAACCAGGACAGGTATTCCGGCACCAGCAATTTGGTAAAGCGGTCGTCGCCGCGCACGTCCGGCACCGAAATCGCCATCGCCGTGCGGCTCATCTCCTGGAACAGGGCGCTGTCCTCCACCCGCGCCGAAAGCCCGATGCGCGATTCTTCGTCTTCAAAACCGTGCGCGGCAGCCACACAGATGCTGTCGCCGCTGCGCAGCCACAGTGTGGCTGTGTCGAACGGCACCACCGGCTGCAATTGATCCAGCAGGCTGGAAATCAGGGCTTCACTTTGCAGGCTGGACGTGATCGTCGCGGAGACCTGGGTGAGCGCCTGCAATTGAGCCGTGCGCTGTTCGATGGAACGGAACAGGCGCGCATTTTCCAGCGCCAGCGCGGTCTGCTGCGCCAGGGAAAGCGCCAGGTTTTCATGGTCGGCGGAGAATGCCTCCGCCAGGTCGAAATTCTCCAGCACCAGCACACCCATACTGCGCTCCGCCAGGCGGATTGGCGTAACCAGCACCGAAACCGGCAAACGGCCGCGCGTGGCTTCGCGGTAGCGAATCAAATCCTCCGCCGAGAGGTTGTAGTCTTGGGCAAACTGGATTTCGTTGGCGCGCAGCGGCAGTCCCTCCTGAATGACGCGCACCGGCAGCGGCGGCGGGGTGCGGTTGAGGGCGTAGCGCATGGCAAGCAGGTTGTGCGGGTCGGTATACCCCTGGGCTGCCAGCGGCTGGATCTCGCGGCTGGCTTCGTCCAGCAAACCCACCCAGCCCGAATCGGCGGATGGCATTGCCTGCATGGCGCCATCCATCAGGGTATTGAGAATGTTAACCGGGTCGAGCGTGCCCAGTTTGCGGCTGAATTCGAGCAGCAGGTCAACCTCGCCCAGCCGGCGGCGGGTTTCCGCCAGCAATTCCAGGTTTTGCAGGCTGACGCTGACCTGGCGGCACAACTGATCGTAGATTTGGTAATCCTCATCCTCGAAAGGCGGGATGGGCTGGCTGCCGCAAATCAGCACCGCGCCGCGCCGCTCGGATGAAATTTCGAACGGGAAGACGGCAAAACTTTGCGCCGACAGCCCATTCAACAAGGGGGTGTTCTGCCATTCTGCCAGTGCCTCAACCTGATGCGCCAGAATCAGGCGGCCGTCTGCCAGCGCCTGGCGCAGCGGATTGCGCTGCCCGAACAGCGCTTCCGGGTTGGCGCCGGGCGACGGGTTACCCCGCAGGCTTGCGGGGTTGCCAATCACCCGGATCAGGCGCGCCCCCTGCGGGCTGCCCTCCGCCACCAACGCAAGTTGCAGCCCAAAATGCTCCACCAGTGCCCGCCCCATGCTGACCAGAGCCGCGCGGGTGTCTTTTTGCTGGCTGGCGTGCGCGGCAATATCCAACCCAGCTCGCACCCGCTTCATCTGGCGAAAGAGGCGGCGGATTTCGACGGTTTGTTCCATTTGGCGGTGCAGCAGCAGGGGCACCTGTTCGCGGGCAGCCAGCGCAGCCTGGTTAAGCTGCTGGCTATTGTCCTGCACTACTGCCAGTTCAGCCTGGATGCCGGCAACATAGCGGTGATTTTCGAGCAGCAACGCCGCCTGGACGGCGAAGATTTCCAGCGCATCCAGTGTCGGGCGGTCGGGGCGGCGCGCATCGCGCGGGTCGTCCACACTGATCAACCCGAGCGGCTCGCCGTGCGGGTCGTACAACGGCGCCAGCAGAAAATCGTCGGCGTTCCACAGGTTTTCGGCTTCCTGTTCGGTGGACGGCAGGATCGCCAGCGTGTGCACGTCCTCAGGCACCAAGGGTTGTTTGTCCGCCGGGATGAAGTACAGGTCGCCGATGCGGTATTCCTGCTGAAACAACTGCTGGACGCCGCGCCATGGCTGGACCCGCGAGCCGAGTTCCTCCCAAATTTCGGGCGAGAGCCCCTTGTAGGCAACCCGGTGCAAACCTTGCGCAGCGGAATCATAGACGCTGATCAGCACCGCCCGGAAGGGGGTGGCATCCACAATCGCCTGGGCAATTGCATCCAGCGCGCGTTCCAGCGGCTGGTCGGGGCGCAAAAATCTGGAAACCTGAAAGAGTTCGCCCAGCGTGTCCAGCTGGCGTTTGAGCAGCGTGCCGCGGCGAGTCTGTTCCTCATAATTGACCGCGTTGGACAGAGCAATCGTCGCCTGGGCAGCCAGCGATTGGGCAATGTCCATCGCCTGCTCGTCGAAGCGCCCGGCTTCCAGCGCATGCAGGCTGATCAGCCCGCCGGGACGGTCCTGGTAGAAGATGGGCACCATCAAAGCAGCCTGCACGCCCTCGTGGGGCATCTGGTAATCCGGGTTTTGCATGTCGCGCAGCAGGTATGCCATCCGGCTGGCAATTACCTGTTGCTCCAGCGAGGAAAGCGCCGCGTGCGGCGGATCACCCACCGAAAAACGAATGTGCGGCGCATCGCCGTACGGCTGATCGAGGTCGAAGAACAAAATCGAGCCGCAGTCCGCACGGGTGGTGCGCAAGGCTTCATCATAGACCAGTTGAAGCAGGTACTTCAGATCGAGCGAGGTGCTCAATTCACGCGTCACGCGGGTCAGCGAGGTCATCTGCTCCACCCGGCGGCGCAACGATTCGTCGGTCTGTATCAACAGGTAACTACGCTCCACCACCCCCGCCAACTGACCGGCGGCGGTTGCCATCAACTGCACGTCACCGGGGTCGAAGAAGTCCGGCTGATGGCTGGCGATCCATATCTCGCCGATGCCCTCGTCGCGCACCACCAGTGGCACGATGATCAGCGACTCGATCTTCCAGGTTTGAATTAATTGCTGGTAGAAGGGAACCACCGGCTTTTCCTCGACCGAATGGTTGAGCCGGAAAGTATGCTGGCTGCCGGCGGCGGTAAAGGGGAATTGGGCGTCCTCCGCCAGCAGGCGGGTAATCCGTTCGGGTATATCGCTGTTGTCACCATACCGCGAGGGATGGTGCAATTGCAGTGTCACCCGGTTCTGATCGAGCAGAAACGCGGCTGCCAGGTCTGCCTGCAGCAAGCGCGCCAGTTCCTGCAAGGAGAATTTGAACATCTCATTCAGGGTCGCGGCAGAGCTGGCAAGGCTGGCGATGCGGCGCAAACCTTCCGCCCGCTGCGCGCGCTGGCGGGATTGCTGCACCAGCGCGGCGTTGTCGATGATCGGAGCCACCTGATTGGCAACGATCATCAGCAAATGCAGTTCATCCTGGTTGAAGGACGCGCCTTCTTCGATATGGTTGGCAGCTTGCAGGTAGCCCAGCGCCCGCCCGCTGACCGCCAGCGGCATCATCACCGTATCCTTCAAACCGGCGGTGATGGCAGCCGCCTGCAAGCCCAATTCCAGCCAGTGATCATCCTCGGCGGCGTTATCGCTGATCAACACATCCTGATCGAGCAGCGTTTTTTCCAGCGTGCTGCCCGGCGGCGCCGGGATGCGGTACATCTCCATGAACTGTTCCGGGATTCCAATGAACGGCACCTGCCCTTCCAGGGCGTGTGTGGTTTCATTGAACAGCAAGAAGCCGAGCACGTGAACCCGTACCAATGGTTGGATGGCGCCGACCAGCCGCTCGAACAAGCCCTTGGTATCGCGCACCGAGCTGAACGCCTGCGCCAGCTGCGCCAGCCCGTTCAACTCGGTCGAGCGGCGCTGTTCCTGGCGGTACAGCAAAGCGTTATGGATCGCCACTGCCGCCTGCCCGGAGATGAGCGCCAGCAGTTCGCGGTCTTGGGGGTGGAAGGCGTCCGCGCTGAAGGAGGCCAGCTCGAGCGTGCCGATCAACTCCTGGCTCATCACCAGCGGGACGCCGAGGAACGAGCGCAGCGGGTATTTGCGCCGGTCGATGATCGGACTCAATTCGGGAGCATTCTCCAGATCGGCGATCAGCAAAGGCTGGCGATCGCGCGCCAGGACGCCAGTCAAGCCTTCTTCCAACGGGTAGCGTTCGCTGGCAATCACCAGCTGGCGTTCGCCGTTGGCGGTCACCATCATCCGGTAGGGCGTGAAGGTCCGGCTCTCGGCGTCAAAGACAGTGATTTCGCGAAAATCCGCCGGCAGGACGCGCTCCAGGTTATCCAGGATCGAATACAGGGTGTCTTCCAGGTCGAGACTGGCAGCCATTGCCTGGGTCAGTTCAACGAACACCTGCAACGTCTGGGCTGACAGTGCTCCACCCGGACTGAACATCATCCCACTGGAATCTTCCGGCAGGCGCAGGCTGACCACGCGCAGCCCGCCCGACACCGACGGAATGAGGAAAGAAATTCCATCCAGGGGTTTGCCTTCGACGATTACCCGCGCCTGCCCGTCCTGGGCGCACAGGTTGAACAGCGCCTGCGCCGGGCGGGTCAGGCGGCCAAGCCGTTCCAGGTTGGGTCTGTCGCCGTCCTTTAGCCCAAACAACGCGCGCGCCGCCGCGTTGATCCATACCAGTTTACCGCCCGGTTGCACAACCAGCAGTGCCTGCCTGCTGGAATCTTCCGGGATAGGCACATCCTCAACAGGTTGAGCCGCTGCCGGGGCGGGGCGGGACAACCAGCGAACCAGCAAGGCGGCGGCAGCCCAGAACAGCAAGCCGCTGCCTGCCAGAATCAAGCCCAGCGCCCACGGATCATTCAACGTCATGCTGGTTTACCGCTCCGCACTTTAAACCGCATCGCGGCGGCGCTCTTCGGCGGCAATTTCGGTGATCTCGCGGATGTCTGCAAAGGGATGGGTTTGCGGAGAGACGCTGCCGATAGCCAGGGTCATGAAAGGCGTTTGCAGCATCTCGTTGCCTTTGCCCGGCGCCAGTATGAAGCCTTGCTGGCGATCCATGAAATTGTAGTGCGAGAGCACCTCTGCTTTGAAGCGTTCTTTCAACCGCACCTTGACCATTGCCGCCGCCTGGGTTGACGTGGCAACCACAAAGTTATCCCCGCCGACATGACCAATGAAATCCGTGTCGGTGCCGGCTTCATCCACCACCTCACCCAGCAGCATGGCGGTGAACCGCAGCACATCGTTTCCGGCAATAAAGCCGTACACGTCCTTGAACGGTTCGAAGTTGTTGATACGAATATCAAGGAACGCCCAGTCGGTCTGACGGATCAGTTTGCGCAGCTGATCTTCGATCAGCCGCCCGGACGGCAGACCGGTTTGCGGGTCGGTCAGGCTTTCCCGCTCGGCGCGCGCCAGCGCGTTTTGTACCCGCAGTTTCAGTTCCTCGATGTCGAACGGCTTGGTAATGTAATCGTCCGCCCCCAGTTCCAGCCCTTTCAGCTTGTCGCTGCGCTCGTCCCGCTGGGTGAGAAAGAGCACCGGGATATGGCTGGTGCGGGTATTGGTGCGCAGCACCCGGCAAACCTCATAACCGTCGATGTCGGGCAGCATGATGTCCAGAATCAACAAGTGCGGCATGACCTGGCGGGTTTTATCCAGCGCATCCGAACCGCGCGGGGCAATATCTACATCGTAGCCCTGGGATGAAAAATAAATGCGGAGCATATTGGAAATATCGATATCATCTTCCACGATCAACAGGCGGGCTTTGCTCATTCGTGCCTCCCTCGATTTCCGGCATGGGCTTTCCCCCGGAAGCTATCAGCCGCAGACACGCCGTCCAGCCGGGGAACCGGGCGGTAGTCTGATACAACACTTAATCTTACGCAAAACGGCGTTTTCTGGCAATGAAAATCGCCCCACAAAGGGCGGATGGTTAGGAAGCTGTAAGGAATGACCCCGCGCCTACCAGGATTCGCTGACCGCCTCGCCCGGGCGCGGGTACAGGCGCGGGTGCAGCCCGCCGGCTTTGAGCTGGTGGTGGTCGCTGTCCTCGTAGCGGATGTCGCGGTCGATCACGCGCCGCTCCTTGGAGGCAAACAGAAGCACGTCCGATTCAATCGTCCGCGCTGGGTAAAGGATCATCCCCGCCCCAATGCGGCAATTGTGCCCGACGCAGCCACCCAGCACCGGTCGATTGGAGAGTTGCAGTTTACCGTAGGCGTCGCGCGCGCGGATTGGCGAAGGCACCAGGTTGTAATCGGTAAAGGTCGAGCCGGCGCCAATGAAGGTATTGCGCCCGATTACACACATTTGCAGGCAGGTATTTTGCGCCACCATGCTGTTATCCATGACGGTGGTCATGAACAGCGCGGCGCGGAAGGGCAAAAACGTGCCGTCGCCAACCACCGAGAGCATCAACTGGCAGCCCTGGGATACATTGACGTTGTCACCAACGATGCAATTCTCGATCACCGCTCCGGCGCCCACGGTGACGTTGTCCCCGATGGTGGTCGGTCCGTGAATCACGGCGGTCGGGTCAATGGAACAGTTGCGCCCGATGTGCACCAGCCGGGAACATTGCAGCACCTGCCGCCCTTCGAACAATGCCGCCACCAGGATGCCCAATTTAAAAAACGGGTCGGTGTTCAGGCGGTTTTCAAAGCGCGCGCCGCGCCCAAACAAGCCGAACACCGTATCGGCGATGAAAATGTGCACCCATGAATCGATGGCAATCAGGCTGCGCAGCGGCACCTGGTACACCAAGTCACCCGATTCGCTCGCCATGTAGGTGGGCACATGGTAATAGCCGATTTCGCGCGCCTGCATGTCGATCACCAGCGGCTCGGCGCTGGCTTCCGGTCCGCGCGGGTAGTACCACAGGTCCGCCAGGTAAACATCGCCCGCCGGGGTGTATGACGTGGACAGCGGCAGGCAGTGTTCGCGGAAGGCTGGGTCTTGCAGGGTAAACGCCGCGCGGGAGGCATACGGACGCAGCATGGCTGCCTGCACGAACGCCTGCATGTAACCGCTGTCGAAGTACAAATTATCGCGATAGACAATGCAGGCTTCGCGGGTCTGCGGCAGCCGTGCTTCCTGCGGCAGTTCCATCTCGCGGGTAGTGTACGCCGCCAGCACATCGCGCTGCTGCAACCACAGCGGTTTATTGAGGATGCGCAAATCCCGGGCGCGTTCGTTGAACGGATCGAGATATCGCGGGCATTGCAGAATGATCTTCAGCATATCGGTTTCTCAATCGAGCGCGTGCTGTTCGATCTCGATGACGCAAGCGCCGCCCGTGCCGCCGCATTCGCGTTCCCGCAGCAGGTGAATGCGCCCGCTGCTCACCCAAATCATGAATTCCTGCAGCATACCCTGGGTAAAGTAGCAAGCCGGTTTTTCACGGCTCAACCCGCAACACTCCACGCACGCCTCTGCACTCCAACGCCAGAATCCCTCCTGGCTGGACACATGGATTTTACTGCCGCATTCACGCGTCAAAAAGTCTGCCAGAAGCGCCAAGCCTTGCAGTACCCGTTTACGCGGCGCGAGCAGCCGGTAATCCATCTCCTCATAACCTACCTCGGCGGCGTAGGATTTGAGAATACCGGTGAACATTGCCCGTCCGGCGCGCAGCAGCACGCCACCGGCAGCCTCCACATTGTAGCGCTGCTCCAGAGCGGCACGCAGTTGCGCGAATCCTCCCGGCTCGCCGTTGGCGGAACGCACCTGCGGGAGCAGTTCCCCCAGTGCCGGGGCACCCAGGATTTCTTCCACCCCATCCAGCACCAGGTGGGTGATGCGCGGTGAACAGACGTAAAAGGCATTTGTACTCATGAGACATCCTCGCTC
>JBBIQB010000019.1:0-10320 GCA_037442545.1 Bellilinea sp. | reverse complement strand
GTCAGCATGAATGGACGCGGCTCATCCAGCATGATGAAATGACCAGCGTTGGGGTAACGTTCGATGCGCGCCTGCGGCAGCCCGTTGCGCAGGGCTTTCCACTGGTTGGGGTGAACGATGTTGTCGCGGTCGCCGAACATGCCCATCACCGGCGACTGGATACGCTGGATCTCGGCACGCAGGTCGGTACGGTGCAGCGAGGCAATGCTGTTGAGGAACGATTCCAGCGTCGTACGGGACAGGTCGCGGTCCATCATGTCGGGAAAACGCGGATCGCGGCAAATGGTTGGCGAGGCAACCCGCATCGCCGCGCGGAAAACCGGAAAGAGGCTGAATAAAAAGAACGCCACCAGCCGCCTGCCCGCCAGTTTCAGCGGCAGCGCCAGCGAACTGCCCACCACCGGCGATCCGATGATGACCACTTTTTCTGCCCGCTGCGGATAACGCAGTGCCACCGACAGGCTGACCGTTCCACCCATGCTGTGTCCGACCAGCGGCGCACTGAGAATGCCCAGCTTCTCCATGAACTGGTCAACCAGGGCGACGAAATCGGTCACGCGGTAGGTGTTCAGTTTTTTGCCCGATTCGCCAAACCCCCAAAAATCCAGGGCGTAGGTGCGGTAATACTGCCCCAGGTAGGTCATCGTCTCCTGCCACAGTCCCCAGGAACCCAGCCAGCCATGCAGTAAAATGACCGGTTTGCCCCGGCCATACACTTCGTAGTGGAGGATTCCTTGATCGGTGGTGATGGACGACACGCTGACCTAACCCCCCGGGCTGCTCACTTGCCGCCCTCCCCCATTTCTTCCAGAATGCCGTACAGCAATTCCAGTAGCACTTTCTTGACGTTTTCCTTGTCCTTGGCCACGCACGACAGCAGTTTGACCTTCGGGTCAAGCCGCAGCGCCAGGCGCATGTCGTCGATCTCCCAGGCATCGCTGCGGTCCTGCTTGTTGGCAGCCACCACATAGGGGGTGGGCGCGTAGGCGCGGAAGGTTTCCAGAATGGTGCGTGCCTCACGGAAAGTCTCCGGGCGGGTGCTGTCCACCATGACGACGAAACCGAGCATGCCTTCGGACAGGATCTCCCACATGAAATCGAAGCGTTTTTGACCCGGCGTCCCGAACAGGTACAACACCAGATCATCATCCACCGTGATGCGTCCGAAATCGAGAGCCACCGTGGTGTTTTCCTTCACCTTTTCAGCCTGCGCCGAAATTTTCCGCTCGGTCGAAACCACGTCAATTTCACTGACCGATTGGATAAATTCCGTCTTGCCTGCATTGAATGGACCGGTGACTACAATTTTGACTGTCTGCATCGGGCTACCTGACTTCATGTATTAGATCGAACGGATCTTGTTAATCAGACGGTTGAGCAGCGAGACCTGCTCCTGTTTGTTTGCCGTCTGGAAGGGGCGCACCACGCCGCCTACCGGCGCGCCGCCCGGGCGGACAATTTCCACCAGCCCGGCTTGCAGCAACGCAAACACCACGCGGCGAATTTCCAGATCGTTCATTCGCGCCGCGTGGGCAATCTGGCGCATAGTGTTCTTGGGATTGACGTAGCGCACTACCCGCCATTCCTCGAGGCTGAGGTTGAGGTTGCGGATGTTGCTGCCGGGGCGGTCGGAAAATTTCAACGCCATGTCCAGGCTGGGAATTTCCTCCTGCAGCTGCTCCCATTCGCGCAGCTGGCGGGAGCCTTCGATAATCAGGTTCTCCAGGTCGAGCCGCACCGGAATTTTGCCGTCCGGCGGCGATTGATCGGGCGAAAAGTGAAACGAGCCTTCGACCCAGGTGAACAGCCGGCGGACGATATCCAGGCAGTAGATCTGTAAACTTTCCAGAATGTCCTTTTGGGTCAGGTAGCCGGCGTTGATCAGCAGCAAACCCACCTCTTTGTCGTTCATTTTCCGGGTGCGCTCGCGAATCACCCGCGCCTGGTTGGGGGTAATCTTGCGGCTGCGCTGCAGGATTGCTGCCAGGTCGTTTTCTTCGCTGCCAATCTGGGCAAATGCCAGCTTGCCTTCGCGGAATGTGATTTGCGCCATCTCACTGGCGCCCTCCACAACCAGGGTGCCGGTTTTTCGAGCCAGGTTGATCAGATTGAGCAATTGGGTAATGGAGAAGTCGCGCAGATTGCCCCGAAGTGCCATGTAAACCTCGAAAAACGAGACGGTCTGAGAGAATTATAACAAATGTCGGCTTAATCACAACGACCTAAAGGCGGTTGCACCTTACAATATCGTTGGGCGATTTAGGTATAATCATACCCATCCAGTCACCCGCGCCGCAGAGAAGGAACATGCCCGCCGATATCTTGATAGTGTGCAACCCGCTTGCCAACCGGCAGAAAGCCGCCCGCATTGCCACCCGCTGCCAGCAGATGCTCCAAAATCGGGCAGAGGTGGTCTGGCAATTCAGCGCCTACCACCGCCACGCCATTCAGCTGGCACAGCAAGCCGCCGCGCAGGGTGCGCGCAAGGTAATCGCCATGGGCGGCGATGGCACGGTACACGAGGTGGTCAACGGGTTGATGCAATCGCCCGTCGGGCAGCGCCCGGCGCTGGGCATTGTCCCGGTCGGATCGGGTAACGATTTTGCCCGCGCGCTGGGCATTCCCGCCGACCCGCGCGAGGCGCTGCACCTCGCGCTGGACGGCTCGCTCAGCCCGGTGGATATTGCCTGCATTCAGGACGATCAGGGACGCCGTGAGTTCTGGACCAACAGCCTGGGCATCGGCTTCGACGCGGTGGTCAACATCCGTTCGCGGCGCATCCCCTGGGTGCGCGGCTTCCTCATCTATTTCCTGTCCGCCTTGCAGACCATTCTGTTCAATCACACGCCGTTTACGATTCGCGCCCGCCAGGACGGTCGAACCTGGGAGCAGCGCCTGCTGATGCTGGTGTTGTGCAACGGGCGGCGGGAAGGCGGCGCGTTCTGGGTCGCGCCGGATGCCAGCCCCAACGACGGGCAGTTGAACCTAATGGGCGTGCAAAAAATTTCTCGCCTGAAAATGCTCTACACCATTCCGTTCGTCATGCGCGGGCAACAATCCCGCCTGCCATACGTCTGCCAGGGCACATTCCGCCGCCTGGACATAACCAGCGACCAGCCGTTGTCCATTCACACCGACGGCGAAATTTACGCCGGGCTGGATTCGACCCTGCGCGAAATACGGGTCGAGGTCGTCCCCGCCGCAATTCAGGTAACCCTTCCACCCGGTTCGAATTAAGGCAGCCGCCATGCCCGATTTGTTTCACGCCCTGCAAGGACACGATCTCGGTTTCTTGAAAATCGTTGCCTCGTTGTGGGGCGTGGAAACGCCTGCGCGCGATGTACGCACCCTGCTGCCCGCCCTGACGCGCGAAATGCTCAACCCTGCACTGCTGGCGGAAATTGTGGACAGCCTGCCCTCCGGGGCGCGCAATGCGCTGCAGGCGCTGCGCGACAGCCAGGGGCGCATACCCTGGCCGCTTTTTGCCCGCCGTTTCGGTGATGTGCGCTCGATGGGCGCCGCCCGCCGCGACCGCGAACAGCCGCACCTCAACCCGGAATCCCCGGTGGAAATCTTGTGGTACCGCGGGCTGATCGGCAAAGCCTTCCTCAACCTGACACCGGAACCGCAGGAATACGCCTACATTCCCGACGACTTGGCGGCGCTGATCGACCTGCCCGACCAACCCCCGCCCGACGTGTTCGGACGGGCTGCGCTGGCAACCGAGTGCGCCTACCCGCTGCCGCCCGCCAGCGAGGCAATCCTCGATGACGCCTGCACCCTGCTGGCAGCGCTGCGCATCGGGCTGGACCAATCCAGCCTTGACGCGCAGATGCACATTCCTGCCGGCGCCCTGGAAGCGCTACTGCACGCCGCCGGATTGATCGATGAGCAGCGTGTGCCCAATCCACAGGCGGTGCGCGATTTTCTCGAAGCCCCGCGCTCCAGCGCACTCACCCGCCTGGTGCAGGTCTGGCTGAGCTCCACGCTGTTTAACGAACTGCGGCTGCTGCCGGGTTTGGTGTGCGAAGGCGAATGGCGCAATCCTCCCGCGGCGGCGCGGGCGGCGCTGCTGGCAATGCTGAAACCCATCCCAGCAGAAGCCTGGTGGAGCCTGCCGGATTTCATTGCCGCCGTCAAGGCGCACTCGCCCGATTTCCAGCGCCCCGCCGGGGATTACGACTCATGGTTCATCCGCCGCGCCACGGACGGCGAATACCTGCGCGGCTTCGCTGCCTGGGACGAGGTCGATGGCGCGCTGCTGGCATACCTGATTCGCGGTCCGCTGCACTGGCTGGGTTTGCTCGACCTGGCCGCCCCGCAGAATGGCGCAGACCCCGCCGCCTTTCGCTTTTCCGGACGGGCTGCGGCGCTGCTCGCCGGACAGCCGCCGCCCCAAGCCGAGAGCGAGGACGGGCAGATTCACCTGTCCAGCGAGGGGCTGCTGCGCGTCGAGCGCCGCGCGCCGCGCTGGCTGCGCTACCAGCTAGCACGCTTTGGCAAATGGCTGCCGCCTGCCAGCGCTGAATACCGCTACCAGATCACCCCGTCTTCACTTGCCGCCGCCCAAAAACAAGGGCTGCGCGGCACGCACCTGATCAACCTGCTGCGCAGACATGCTGCCCCACCGCTGCCCCCGGCACTGCTTACAGGCATCGAGCGCTGGGAGCAGCACGGCAGCCAGGCGCGCCTGGAAAATGCCACCCTGCTGCGGGTGGCCACCCCCGAACTGTTGACCGCGCTGCGCAAAACCCCGGCAGGGCGCTACATCCTCGAAGAACTGACCCCCACCTGCGCGCTGATCCGCGCCAGCGGCAAACGCCACCTGCTGCGCGAACTTGCCCGCCTGGGCGTGCTTGGAGAGGATGAAACAGAAGGAGTATAATGAAGCCGGCGGGTTGTCTCGCCGGTTTCCAATTTTCAACCAATCCTAATCTTCAATCATGAGGTGGCAATGACCGAGCGACTGACCTGGATCCAGCAAGAGATTGACGGGCTAAAAGAGAACGGGCTGTATAACCGTATCCGCACCCTCAGTTCGCCGCAGGGTGCCTGGTTGATCGTGGACGGCAAGCACGTGCTCAACTTCTGCTCCAACAACTACCTGGGTTTAGCCAATCATCCGCGCATCGTCGCAGCCGCGCGCGAAATCCTCGACCGCTACGGCGTGGGTCCCGGCGCAGTGCGCAGTATTGCCGGCAGCATGGAGATTCACCTGGAGCTGGAGCGCCGCCTGGCAGCGTTCAAAGGCGTCGCGTCAGCCATCACCTTCCAGTCCGGCTTCACCGCCAACCTGGCTGCCATCCCCGCGTTGGTGGGCAAGGAGGATATGATTTTTTCGGACGAATTGAACCATGCCAGCATCATCGACGGCAGCCGCCTGTCGGGCGCGCCAATCGTCCGGTATGTCCACGCCGACCCCGCCGATTTGGAGCGGGTGATCCGCGAAAACCAGGGCAAGTACCGCCGCGCGCTGGCAATCACCGACGGCGTGTTCAGCATGGACGGCGACATCGCCCCGCTCGATCAGATCTACGCGGTGACCAGCAAGTACGGGGTGATGTTGATGGTCGATGACGCTCACGGCGAAGGCGTGATGGGCAGCGGCGGACGCGGCATCGTGGATCATTTCCACCTGCACGGCAAGGTGGACATTGAGGTCGGCACGCTGTCCAAGGCGTTCGGAGCGGTCGGCGGACTAGTTGCCGGCGACCCGCTGATTGTCGAGTGGCTGCGCCAGCGCGGACGCCCGTTCCTGTTCTCCTCGGCGGTCACCCCGCCGGATGTCGCCGCCGCCATCGCCGCCGTCGATCTGCTTGAGGAATCCACCGAACTGGTTGACCGCCTGTGGGACAATGCGCGCTATTTCAAAGGCGAAATGAAACGGTTGGGCTTTGATACCGGTCAGAGCGTGACCCCGATTACGCCGGTCATGCTGGGCGAAGCGCCGCTGGCGCAGCAATTCAGCCGCGAACTGTTCGAGCAGGGCGTATTTGCCATGGCGCTCGGCTTCCCCACCGTCCCGCGCGGCAAAGCCCGCATCCGGGTGATGATCTCGGCTGCCCACAGCCGTTCCGACCTCGACCAGGGGCTGGAGACGTTCGCCCGCGTGGGCAAGAAGATGGCGGTGACCTGATCCGGCTTACCCGGCTTGTTGCAAGGCTTGCGCGGCGCGGCGCTTGACATGCGCCACAATCGCCGCCATGCCGTTCAACCGCTGGACAGTCAGCACATCCTGCAACCCCATGCGCAGGTAAAATTCAGCCGGGATGGCAAGAATTTCCTCCGGCGCCGAACCGTTCAAGCCCTCCATGATAATGGCGGCGTATCCGCGCACCGTTGGCGATTCCGCCGGCACATCGAAATAAAAACTCAACCTGCCGCCGGTGTAACGCGCCGCCATTTGCACCGGCGTCATGCACTCGGGTACCTCCTCGGCTGGCTCGGCGATGCGCACATCGGCGGGAATGGGCGGGAAACGGCGCGCGTAATCGAGCAGCAGTTCCAGTTTTTCCCGCCCTACACATTCTTCGAAATCCGCCATAATGGCTGCCAGGCGCGGCGGCAGGGAGGATGTCACGGTTTGAATCCTTCGCCCTTCTCTATCGGCGCGCCGACCAGGTTGCCCCATTCGGTCCACGAGCCGTCGTAGTTGCGCACGCGCGGGTAACCCAGCAGGTATTTGAGCACGAACCAGGTGTGCGAACTGCGCTCACCGATGCGGCAGTAGGCAATCACCTCCTTGTCCGGGGTCACCCCGCGGCTTTGGTACAATTCGCGCAGCGTTTCCGGCGATTTAAAGCGCCCGTCCTCGTCCACCGCCTGCGCCCAGGGAATATTAACTGCGCCGGGAATATGACCGCCGCGCTGCGCGCCCTCCTGCGGGTAACCGGGCATGTGCAGCAGCTCGCCGGTAAATTCCTTGGGGGATCGTACATCCACCAGCGGCAGCCCTTGCTGCGTGTGGTCAATCACCTCGTCGCGGAATGCGCGAATGCTGGCATCCGGTTCTTTGGCACGGTAGGAGGTGGGCGGATAATTCGGCACTTCGCTGCTCAACGGACGGTTTTCCGCCACCCAGCGCGCGCGCCCGCCGTTCATCACCTTGCGCTTTTTGTGCCCGTAATACTCGAAAATCCAGAAGGCATACACCGCGAACCAGTTACTCTTATCGCCGTAAAAGACTACGGTGGTATCGTTGGTGATCCCCAAACTGGAACACAAGCCCTCGAACTCCTGTTTGGTGAGAAAATCCCGCCGCAACGGGTGCTGCAAGGTGGTAAACCAGTCCACCCGCACGGCACCGGGGATATGACCGGTATCGTACAGCAATGCATCTTCGTTGGACTCGACGATCCGCACGTCAGGGTCGTTGAGGTGTTGGATTACCCAATCGGTATCGACAAGATATTCCGGGAAGGCATATTGAGTCACGCTATTCCTCCGATTTTGATGATAATTATAGTATATTTTACAACAATGGCGGGCATAATGGCAATAGGATGCAGTCAAACGTCCAGGACTTTCTCAAGATCGAGAGTTAACCGTAACCAGCAAGCGAAAGGCTTCAGGGATATGGACTTCAAAGTACCGGCGGGCTTGAGCCGCATTATTTTATGCACATCAGCCTGGAAGTGGTACATTCCAGGCTGATGTGCAAAATACGCTCTAGGTTCGACATCAGCCACATGGCAAAGGAATATACTCTGCAATCAAATTCAATATTTGCATGAACGCCAACAATCCAAGGAAGAAACACCATAGGAACGCAAGATGTTGTAGCAAAAGAAAGATGACCCTCTGCCGCGAACCCTGTTGAACCTGTTGGTGGCTGATGTGATTGGACTATCCATACGAGCGCGCCGCCTATTTGATAACCTCCCTATTCGTTGCTGCCGAGACACGCGTTGTGTAGGGATTATATGCTAAACTGATGAAGCCGACACAATAAATCGTCCGACTATCTGGTTATGCCCGGTTAACACCAAGGCGTAAAATTATTCATCCCGAATCAACACAACCTGACAAGTAATCTGCTGGCAATCCTACTATTTGCGGTTTTGCTTATTTATTGACAATTGTTGCACAACCAGCAACACGCATCGGTCATAATGGGAATTGGAGTAACCAAGGATGACACGTGCCGAAAATAAAATTACCCGCCTGATGCAGATAGAATCCCTGCTGCTCGCCCACCCGGAGGGCTTGACCCAGGCGCAGTTAGCCCGGCGACTCAACGTTCACCGCTCGACAATTTATCGCAACCTGGCGGATTTAAGTGCGCCAATCTATGAAGAACGGGGACGCTGTTTCATCGATCGCGAAGCCTACCTGGTCAATCTGCGTCTGAACCTGCACGAAGCCTTTTCCATTCACCTCGGGGCGCGGCTGATGGCGACCCGCATGGACCGCGAAAATCCGCACGCTGCTGCGGCACTGCGCAAACTGGGACTCTCGCTGCAAATGCTGGCGCCGCAGATCAGCCGTTTTATCCATGGCTCCGCCAATCTGTTCGATAGTGATCTCAAGCGGCAGGACCCTCACTTTCTGCAGGTGCTGGAGAAGTTGACCGTTGCCTGGGCAAAAAACTACCAAGTTCAACTCTGGTACCGCAGCAGTGAGGCGGGAGTGGTTAAAGAGTATATGTTTTGCCCGTACTTCATCGAGATTGGCGCGGTTGGTCAAACCATCTACGCCATTGGGCAGATCGAGCCCAGCCAGCAAATGCGTACCTTTCGTATCGACCGCATTGAGCGGATCGAAGCAACCAGTCAGCCTTACGCCATTCCAGATGACTTCGACCCCGACGAGCTTTTTAGTCAGGCGTGGGGTATTTGGTTCACCGGACAGGAACCAGTCGAGATCGTGCTGCGCTTTTCGCAACGAGTGGCACAGCGGGTGAGGGAAACTCGTTGGCACCGTACAGAGCAGGTACAGCCGCAGGATGATGGCAGCCTGCTCTGGCGGGCGCAGATTGCCGAGCCGCAGGAGATGATGCCCTGGATCCGCGGCTGGGGCGCGGATGTGGAGGTGCTGGAGCCGGGGGAGTTGAGAACAACACTGGTAAAAGAAGTCCGAAGAATGGCTGAGAGATATGGGGTGGCAAATATCAATAAGCCACAGACCCGTTTCTTTGCCCACCGCCGCGAGGGTGAAGACCGTGAAGACTGGCAGCCGCTTATTGACCACTTACGTAAAACCGCCGAGATGGCGCGTGACTTCGGCGCAGATGCCAACGTTGCAGATTTGGCATACATCGCAGGGTTGTTGCATGATTTGGGAAAATACTCTGCTGAGTTTCAAAGGCGGCTGGAGGGCGGCCCGCGAGTGGACCATTCGACTGCGGGCGCAAAGGAACTCAAAGCTCTGCTCAAAGACACTCCTCAGGAAGTCTTTGCCAAACTGCTGGCATATCCCATCATGGGACATCATGCAGGTTTGCCCGATTACGGCAGCGAGACCGACTTGGAAGGCAGTACCGTCTGCGGGCGGTTGAAAAACAAAATTCCCAATTACAGTGCCTACAAGAGCGAGTTGGATTTATCGGCTTTGGCGTTTCCACAGTTATTCCATATTCGTCCCTTGCGCCTGCCCATCATCCCTAAAAAACCGCCAAAAGATTATTTTGGATTTTCGCTTTCTTTCCTGACGCGCATGATTTACTCGGCGCTGGTGGACGCCGATTTCCAGGAAACCGAAACCTACATGAAAGGCGCAAAGCCGCGCGGCGGGCATAACGATATCCCCACCCTGCGCGAAAAGATGGATGCGCACCTAAAGCAGTTCAAGAATCCGACCAGCGACATCAATCGCAAGCGCAATGAAGTTCTCCACGCCTGCATTGAAAATGGAGAGAGCAAAACGCCTGGCTTCTTCTCGCTCACCGTTCCCACAGGCGGGGGTAAGACACTGACTTCGATGGCGTTTGCGCTCCATCACGCCGCTGCGCATGGCTTGAAGCGCATTATTTACGTCATCCCATTCACCACCATCATCGAGCAAAACGCCAAAGTATTCAAAGGTATTTTTGGCGAAGAAAATGTACTGGAACATCACTCCAATTTCGACTGGGAAGGCAGGAAACGGGAGGATGCCGATAACCGCACCAACAGCGCCTTTGCCAAACTCAAATTGGCAGCGGAGAACTGGGACATTCCCATTGTGGTCACGACTAATGTGCAGTTTTTCGAATCGCTGTTTGCCAACCGATCATCGCGCTGCCGCAAACTACACAATATTACCAAGAGCATGATTATCTTCGACGAAGCCCAAATGCTGCCGCGCGAGTACATGCGCCCCGCGATGGCGGCTGTGTGGGAA
>JBBIQB010000018.1:0-28382 GCA_037442545.1 Bellilinea sp. | reverse complement strand
CCAAAGCCCTCATATTGGGACGGCAGCGCCAGAATATGGCTGTTGTGCCACAGGTCGAGCAGTTGCTCATCGGTCACTGCACCGAGAATGGTCACCCGCTCGCTTAAGCCGGATTGCTCGATCAGGCGCAGCACGCGGCGGGTGTACCTTTTGTCCACCCCAGTCCGCCCGGCGATGGTTAATCGCCAATCGTATGCGCGCAACCCGCCCAGCGCAGTAATCACGCGGTGCAGCCCTTTGCGTTCGATCCAGTTGCCTACGAACAGGATTTGCGCCAGAGCATTTTGGCTATGCGCAGTTCGCCGGGCGGCTTTTTCACCGTCAAGCGCGTTTCCACCCGGCGTCGCCACGACCCCCGTCTTTTCGCAGGCACACACCTGCTCGACCATCCGCCGGGTCGTCTGGCTGTTGAACACAAAGCCATCCACGCTGTCCAGGTAGGCTTTTTCCACCCAGCGGTATACCCTCCGCAGCCAGGCGGGATGCTGCTCGGCGCAGCGCAGATGGTGAACGATGGAAACAATCGGGTAGCCAACCCGTCTCCGCAGCCGGCGGTTGATCGCGAACAGCGACGGATGGTTCAATTCATCCTGCAGCAGGATGTCCACCCCGACATGCAGCAAGCGCCGGTACAAGCCCGGGTCGAAATTGTCCAACACATGCCGCAGGTAGCCGCGCCAAGGGGTCGAGATGATCTCGACCGCATCACCCTGTCTGCGCAGAAAGTCGACCAGTTTTCGGTCGTACAAATAACCGCCAGAGAGGATATTCAAATTCCCGTAAATGACCAATCCAACCCGCACTCACAGCTCCAATTCGTAGCCAGCCCAGGCGGATTCGTTCTCCCATAAGCGCACGGTTACCCGCCGGATGTTCCCGGCGCGAATATCCTGTGCCAGCGCCTGGCACAGCACCCGCGCAAAGTGTTCCAGCGACGGGTTGACGCCGCTAAATTCGGGTAAATCATTCAACGTGCGGTCGCGATAATACGCCACCTGGCGCTCGAGGGCGGCTTCGATGGCGACGATATCCACCAAATACTGGTGCTGATCCAGCTGCGCACCGCTCAACTCCAATTCGAGCCGGTAGGGATGGGAATGGGTTTGGTTTTCCGCCCCCCAATCCCCACCAATCAAATAATGCTGGGCAATGAAGCTTTTTTGAACGGAAACGCGGTACATGCCTTCACTCCTTGGACATCAAACCAATATCGATTTTATGGATGATCTTCTTCCACTATAATCATAGCATGGACAGCGCGGCGTATCACGCCAGTGAACAGGCTTTGGTTGAAATCAACATCCAGGACATGTTGATTTCATTCGGCATCCCGAATCTCAAGACCGGGCGCGGCATTCTCGCCCGCCTGCTGGATTATCCGGCACGTAAATTTGCCCGCCATGTGCTAGATTACGACCAGGGAGTTGCCCAATTGGGGCTGGCGGGTGGAGCCGCCCGGTTGCTGCGCAGTTATGTGCGCTCGCTGACGGTCAATGGACACGAAAACCTACCGCAACAGGGGGCGGTTTTGATTCTCACCAATCATCCCGGCATGACCGACACAGTCGCCCTGTTTGCCGCCCTGCCGCGCCCCGACTTGCGCGTACTGGCGGCTGACCGCTCTTTTTTGCGCGCCCTGCCCGCCACCCGGCAATACCTGTTTTTCATCAGTGATGAAGGCAATGACCGGCTGGACGTGCTGCGCAAGACCGCCGCTCACCTGCGCGCTGGCGGCGCGGTGTTGACTTTCCCGGCGGGCAGAATCGAACCCGACCCACTGGTCATGCCCGGTGCGGTCGAGTCGCTGTTGAATTGGTCGAGCAGTGCCGGTTTTTTCATTCGCATGTTGCCCGGCTTGCCGGTGTTGCCGGTCATCGTCAGCGGGGTGATTGCAGCCCCCGCGCTGCGTCACCCACTCACCCGCCTGCGCCGCCAGCCAAAAGACCGCGAGCGGCTGGCAGCCACCTTGCAAATTCTGGTGCGCGAATTTTTCCCCAGCCACTGGCCGGTGGACGTACAAGTGGATATTTTCCCTCCGATCGACACGACAGGGATGGCGCAGCTGCGCGACCCGCAACGCATCACCGCCGCCTTGATCGAACACATCCGCCCGCACTACCAGCGGGTGAGCCGCAAAGGGCTGCCACCCGCAGTACAAACGCCCTCAGGCTCTACGCCGGATAATCAAACACGACTTGGGTAATCTTCTCCGGTGAATCAAGCAGCAATCGAAACGCCCGACTGGCTTCGCTGAGCGGAAAACGGTGCGTGATCCAGTTGCCGGGCTTGATGCGCTCCAGTTGGTTTAATACAACCTCCAGCCGGCGCTTCTTATCCCAGCGCCCGGTCAGTTCCGGTGCAAGGGTGCTCACCTGGCTGGACAGAATGTGTATGCGGTTGCGGTGAAACATCCCGCCCAGGTCGAGCGGGGCATTGTTCCTGCCGTACCAGGAGCCGATCACAATCCGGCTGCTGAACCCGCACAGCCCCACCGCCGTATTCAACGCCGCCGGAGACCCGCTCAATTCGTACACCAAGTCAGCCCCACGCGCCGCAAGTCCGGCAGCCTGGAATCCCTCGCGCAACGCATGGCTGTCCTTCCATTCCGCCGGATTGAACGTCACGGCTGCCCCCAGACGCAGCGCCATCTGCCGCCGCATCGGGAAAAAATCCAACCCGCCCAAAAATTCCAGCGGGAATTGACCCAAGATTGCGCAGGTCAACAACCCCACCACGCCCAGCCCGATGACAACCACCTCCTCGCCCAACATGGGCTTGCCATCCTGAACCAGGTTGGCAGCGGTTTCCATATTGGGCAGAAAGACCGCATCCTCATCGCTGACCCCGTCGGGCAGTTCGGTCAACTCCGCCACGCGGGCGGTAAAGCGGCTGATGTGCGGATGGAAGGCAAACACCCGCTTGCCCAGCCAATTGGCTTGCACCCCACCGCCGCATTGGATGACCTCGCCAACGCAGCAATACCCGTAGCGGAACGGGTAGCAAAATTGACCGCTCATGGCTGACAGGCTGGCGTCCAGCGGCATACCCTCCGGGAACAGCCCGCGAAAAATCAGTCCCTCGCTCCCGGCGCTGATCCCGCTCAGCCGGGTGGTGACCAGCACTTCGCCCTCGCCTGGGGACGGACATGCTTCTTCCACGACCACCACGCTTTCGCGGGCATCATGCAGCAACACCTGGCGTTTCATGCAGAAGCCCACTCCAGTTCTCCCGCCGCGACAACATCCCCGCCAAACGTCCGGTACAGCGGATGCGACAAGGTCGGCAGTGCGGTTGGACGAGCGGGTGAAATCACGTTCAATCCGCCCAGCCAGCGCGGGGCAATCGTGATGATAGCAAAATCCGCCAATTTGCTGGTCAGGAACGAGGTCAGCACGCGGGCACCGCCCTCAACCAGCAGCGTGCGAACGCCGCGCTGGTGGAGCGCTGCCAGCAGGGCGGGCAAATCCAGTCCACGATCGCCCAGGCGCGGCAGCGGCAGAATAGCCACCCCGCGTTGGCGCAGCGCCTGCTGGCGGCTTTCCTCGACCGTCGCCGCACAGGCAATCCACGGCAGGTTGGATGTCCGCCGCATCAGGCGGCATTCCAGCGGCATGCGTAGGCGCGAATCGAGAATAACCGGCTGCGGATCGCGTCCCTCCACCAGGCGCACGTTCAATTGCGGATCGTCGGCAATCACCGTGCCAATCCCCACCAGGATGGCGTCATGGGCAGCCCGCAACTGGTGGGTCATGCGCATTGCCTCGGCTCCGCTCAAGCCAACCGGCATCCCGCGCCGCACGGTCAAACTGCCATCCAGGCTTTGGGCGTAACTGATCGTCACTAGCGGTCTGCCCTCCACCCGACGGGCAGAGCGGGCTTGATCCAGCCACGCGCTAATCTGCTCGTGATTAGAAAAAGCGGTTGCCATTGGCATCCTGGTTCAACATCGCCAGGGCATCCAGGTCGAGCAGGTGGTTCATCCGCTTGATTTTTGCCAGCAGGTAGGCAGCGTTATCTGGATAGAGGGTTGGCACCAGCGGCACCCGCTCCACCACATGCATCCCGTGCGCTTCCAGATCGGAGATCTTGGTTGGATTGTTGGTCAGCAGGCGCACCGAGCGTACGCCCAAATCGGCGAGAATTGCCGCCGCCATGCTGTACTCACGCTGATCCTCGGGATGACCCAGGGCAATATTGGCATCCACGGTGTCCAGCCCCTGGTCTTGCAGGTTGTAGGCGCGCAGCTTTTCCAACAAGCCAATCCCGCGCCCCTCCTGGCGCAGGTAAACAATCACACCGCAGTCTTCCAGGGCGATCATTTCCATGGCACGATGCAGCTGTTCGCCGCAATCACACCGGCGCGAACCGAGCACATCCCCGGTAAAACACTCGGAATGAATGCGCACCGGAATGTTATCGCGGTCGTAAACGTCGCCGCGCACCAGCGCCAGGTGTTCTTTGTCGTCGCGGTTGTTGGTGTACAGGCATAATTGAAATTCACCCGCCCCGGTTGGCACCCTCGCACACACAATTTGTTTCAAGCTCAACGGTTCGTCCATGAGATTTTTCCTTGTTCTTTGATTATACGACCAGCCGGGTGGTTTATTTGTTATGGTTTTTCAAACCATAACAAAGCAACCAGCGTAATTTCTACACCTTTGGTGATATAGCCCAGAGTTGACCGCTCGCCGATCAACCCCCACAACACGATGGTAAGCAAGGTGTACCCAATAAAGCCCCAGCGCGTCAGCCGGCGGTGATTCTTAACGACAGGCAGCGGCAAAAATATCGCCGCAGCAAAGAAAACAAAACCCACAGCGTTCAGAATGAACATCACATCCGGAAACAACAGGCTGAAGTGAATGGCAGCCGTAGTCAACGCGAGCAGAACGATCAAAATCTGCCGCAGGTTCATTCGAGATGAATCGGTGACCACTGTTTTACTCCTTTAACGGTTGAATCGATCGGTCGGTTTGCACATTGGATAGACAGAAAAACGAAAAACCGCCCAGGAGAATACCGGTCAAACCAATCAGCACATCCCGGGCGCGTATCAGCAGACTCAACGCCAGCCCTGCCGCCGCGCCGAAGCCGAGGGTTTGCATCGCAAAGACCTGGCTGACTTCCAACACGCCCAGTCCGCCCGGCAGCGGCACCAAAAAGGCAATGCGGGATAAAACGAAGGCAAAAAACACCGGCACAAAGGACATTTCTATGCCAAGAAAACGCGCCATCAGGGCATATTCCAGGATCATGCCCAGCCAGGAAAGGATCGAGAGGAGGATTGCCAGAAAGAGGATGCGCGGTTTACGCCGCAGGAATGCCGCAATCTGCGCTTCAGCCTCGGCAATGGTCGCGCCAATCCGCCGCAAAACCGGGCGCGGCGAGCGGACAAATCCCAGGCGGTCGAACAGGGAACTAAAAGGCAGCCATCCCCGCCACAACGCCAGCAAATGCGCCCCGGGCAGCAGCATCAACCCGGCGGCAGGCAGCCACAGCCAATCCTGAAACAGATCGCTGCGCAGACCGGCTGCCAGGGTCAAGATCAATCCGCCAGCCAGCACCAGGAAATTGACCAGCAATTCGAGCAGCTTATCCAGATAGACACTCGAAACGGCTGCCACCGGAGCAACCCCGTTGTTGCGGGTCAACAGCAACACTTGGGCTGGTTCGCCGCCAAACTGGGGACCTGGCGTAAAGTAACTGACGCCAAACCCGGTCAGCCGGTAAGCAAAGACTTGGGCAAACGCCACTTCCCCATTCATCGCCCATAGCAGCAGCCACCAGCGGGCGGAAATAAGAACCAGGATCAGCCCGTTCAATCCAAACAGGATAAACGCCTGGCTCAGTTCAAGATTGGACAAAACCCCTTGAATCGCGTTCAGCGGGGTGGAACGCAAAGACCAGAACAGCAGGGGTAATCCCAGCAATCCCAAAAACCAGACAGGTCGTATGCGAAAACGCGAATTTGACGTTTTCATACATCAATTGTACCAATTCGATAAAGTTTGTAAAGAATTTGTATCGCAACGACGCCGGCAGTCTCTTCTACACAGACTGCCGGCGTCACATGAGGACGAACTCCAATTGATTTACCCGATACGCTACACTGCCGCCCGATTGAGTCCGATTTTGACCTGCTGCCCGTCGAACGCATCTTCACTGACTGCCAGCACGCCTTGCGGCTGCTGTTCGAGCATCTCCAGGCTGAGCGTCTCGGTCTGAATGTAATCTCGAAACTCCCGCACAGATTCACTCAGCAGCGGGGTCGCGGTGTAGTACAAACGGATGCGGTCGGAAATGTCCAGGTCGGCTTGTTTGCGCAGGTCCTGCACGCGGCGCACGAATTCGCGTGCCAGCCCTTCCTTGACCAGTTCGGGGGTGAGTTCGGTCACCAGCGCTGCCAGGTACGAGCCTTCACTGGCTACCGCGAAGCCCTCGCGCGCCGTGGCGCGCACTTCCACCTCCTCCGGCAGGATGGACAGGTCTTCCCCAGCAAGAATCAACCCAAGCGGCTTACCGTCCAGCAGCGTGCGGGCTGCCGTTTCAGCGTCCATCTCCAGCAATGCCTTGCGGATGAGTGGGAATTTGCTGCCGTACTTCTGCCCCAGTTGCTTGGGCAGCGGATTGAGCGAGTAGGATACCGCCTCAGCAGTGGTATCCAGCGCGCGCACATGTTTGACGTTCAGCTCGTCTTCCAGCAGGTCGGCATACGCCCTTACCACCCGCATTTCCTCGGCATTGCCCACCGCAAACGCCGCCTCCTGCAAAGGCTGGCGGACTTTTCGGTTGGCTTTGTTGCGCGCGGCATGTCCCACCGAAGCCAGTTTCATCACCAGCGCCATCTCGCGGTTGAGCCGTTCATCGATCACCTGCGGATCGTAGCGTGGCCATTGCGCCAGGTGAACCGATTCCGGCGCGTTCTCATCCATGCTGCGCACCAGGTTTTGGTACAGTTCCTCGGCAATGAACGGCATGGTTGGGGCGAGCATTTTGGCAACCGTCACCAGCGCTTCGTACAGCGTGGCATAGGCAGCTTGTTTGTCGGCATCCGATTCGCTCTTCCAAAAGCGCCGCCGTGAACGGCGCAAATACCAGTTGGAAAGCTGGTCGACAAAGACTTCGATCGGGCGGGTTGCGCCAGGCACGTCGTACGAGTCCATCGCCTCGGTGACATCGCGAACCAGCGCATGCAGGGTAGAGCGCAACCAGAGATCGAGGTCGCTGGTTTCCGCCTGGCGCGATACGTCCGGCATCCATTCATCCAGGTTGGCGTAGGTGACGAAAAAGGAATAGGTATTCCACAAGGTCAGGGTAAAGTTACGCACTACCTCGGCGACCAGGTCGGACGAATAGCGGCGCTCCTGTCCCGGCGGGCTGGCTGTGTACAGGTACCAGCGCACCGCATCCGCACCGTGTTTGTTGAGCACATCCCACGGGTCGGCTTGAAACTGACCTGCTCATTGAGCAGGGTGCTGATGGCATGAAGCGAATAGAACCAACCGCGCGTTTGATCGACCGCCTCGCAAATGTAGTCGGCTGGATACTGCTGCTCGAACCGTTCGCGGTTTTCGAACGGGTAATGCCATTGTGCATACGGCATGGAACCCGAATCGAACCAGACATCGATCAATTCTGGCACCCGCTTCATCCTGCCACCGCAGGTGGAGCAGGCATACCCCACCTCATCCACGTGCGGGCGGTGCAGATCCAGCCCGGTCAGGTCGCGCCCCACTTTTTGACTCAACTCGGCAAGCGAGCCGACGCATTCCACGTTTTTACACGTCTGGCATTCCCACACCGGCAGCGGCGTGCCCCAGTAGCGTTCGCGCCCCAGCGCCCAGTCGATGTTGTTTGCCAGCCAGTTGCCAAACCGTCCAGCCTTGATATGCCCCGGGTACCAGTTGATCGTCTCGTTCAATTCGACCATTTTGTCCTTATACTGGCTGGTGCGGATATACCAGGTCGGTCGGGCGTAGTACAGCAGCGGAGTATCGCAGCGCCAGCAAAACGGGTAGGTGTGGGTGTACGTTCCGGATTGGAACAGCAACCCGCGCTGGCGCAGATCCTCGCTGATCAACGGGTCGGCGTCTTTGACAAATTTACCTGCCCATGGGCGCACGTCCGAAATAAATGTCCCATCCGGGGCGACAGTCATCACAATCGGTAAATCGAATTCGAGCGCGGCGTTCATGTCTTCCGCGCCGAACGCTGGCGCCATGTGAACCAGACCGGTGCCGTCTTCCACGGTGACGAAATCGCCCAGCACGACATAATGCGCCGGTTTTTCCGGTGGGACAAAGGTGAACAACGGCTGGTAGCGTTTGCCCTTCAGGGCTTTGCCTTTCAACAATTGCACAACCCGGTAGGATCGCTCGCCAAAGACTTTGTCCAGCAGGGCTTGCGCCAGCACCAGTTTCTCACTGCCGCCCTCTTCCAGATCGCGCTCGACCACCACATAGGTTTCCTCCGGGTGCGCCGCCACCGCCACATTGGCAGGCAACGTCCAAGGCGTAGTCGTCCAGACCAGCAGCGAGGTGCCGGGCTCATCCACCAGCGGTAAGCGCACGAACACCGACGGGTCGGTGGCTTCATCGTAACCCTGAGCCACCTCGTGATCGGAGAGCGGCGTACCGCAGCGCGGGCAGTAGGGCACGACCTTGAACCCCTGGTAAAGCAGCCCTTTATCCCAGAAGTTTTTCAGGATCCACCACACCGACTCGATGTACTCATTTTTGTAGGTAATATAGGCAGTATCCAGATCAACCCAGAAAGCGATCCGATCGGTCAACCGTTCCCATTCCTGGATATAGGCAAACGCCGATTCGCGGCACAGCTCGTTGAATTTGGCGATGCCGAAATCTTCGATTTGTTGCTTGTTGGTGAACCCCAGCTTCTTCTCCACCTCAATCTCAACCGGCAAACCGTGCGTATCCCAACCGCCGCGGCGACTGACAAGGTAACCGCGCATGGTTTTATAGCGCGGGAACAGATCCTTGAACGCCCGCGCCAGCACATGGTGTACGCCCGGCTTGCCATTGGCGGTAGGCGGACCTTCATAGAATACGTATTCCGGGCAGCCTTCGCGCTGTTCCAACGATTTGCGGAAGATGTGGCGCGACTTCCAAAAGCGCAGCACGCTCTCTTCCATCAGGATGAGATTGAGTTTTGGCGATACAGGTCGAAACATGCTTGCTCCTTGTTACCCAAAAAATCCGGTCGTTAAAAATAAAAACCCTCCGTCCGTACAGGGACGAGAGGAGTCTTCTCGCGGTACCACCCTGTTTCCTGCCTGCGGCAGGCTCTTTGCCGGGTACGTCAGGTCAGATTATACCCGCGCCCTTGCTAACGGTTGGCGAGACCGGTGCCCCTACTGACAGGTTTCCCTGGGTTCAGTTTACAGCTCCGGAAGGATTTTCAGCCTGCCGCTTTGCACCCGGCTCGCACCTGCCCGGATTCGCTGCCGCTGCCCGCAGACCTACTCTTTTCCATCATGGCTTTTTAAGGTGAACCAAATTATGCCACGTTTTTTACTCTACGACAAGCCCGCGAAATCCCGATTTCACTTTTTTTACGCTTTCTCAGGGCTTGTGGTAGCGGTAGAGATGGAATTCAAGAATGGCATTCAGCGGCTGCAAACGATCCTTCAACAAGGTGTAATACGGCGCCGCGCCTTCGAGCATAACTTCATTACCAAAGACGAAATCCAGCCCCAGCTGGTCGAGATATTCCCGCCCATTGCCCTGCTGAAGACGGCGGAAATAGGCATAACTGTTGATCAAGCCATCCAGGTTGACGATGGTACGCTCGCGGATGAAGTACGCCGTCGCTCCGCCGCCCGGCATGCCAATTCGGCTGCCCGGCGGCGTGTTGGCTTCGAGCAGGCGCGCTTCGTGCAGGTAATAGGCTTGCTGTAAACGGGCAGACTCCGAATGGTACGAGCGCAGCAGCGAAAAACCCATGCTTGCCGCCAGCACGGCGCACCCCGCAATTGCGGCAGCGCCAAGGGTTTTCCCAGCCAGCGGATGGACAGCCAGCCGCCGGTAGAAACCGTCCAATGCCAGGCTGACCAGGATGATTGCCAGCAGGGATTCGTTCAACCAGTACCAGCTGCGCAAATTGACATAATAACTGCCGGTGTAATACAGGATCTGAATCAGGCAGGCGCTCAACAGCGGGATGGCCATGCTGCGGTGCAGAACCTGTGCAACAGGTTGCCTGCGCAGCATCAGCCCGCCGACCACCAGCCCGCACCATGCCAGGCAGAGCAACCATAACCAGCGGTAATACACTTGGTCGTCCCCGGTCAAAGCGCTGCCCAAATTCGCCAGGCTGATTACCGGGCTGAAGAACAGCCACCAGGGTGCTTGCTCCAGCCGTTCGAAAAAGCCAAACAAGGCCGGGATCGAAGCGATGGGTTTGCCGTACACAATGTCCGGCAGCGTGCCCCACCAATGCTTGACCTGCCCGCTGACCGGGGTTGGCGTTCCGAACAGGCTCTGGTTGAGGATCAGGTAACCGGCAAGGCAGATGACGACCGGCACGGCATATTCCAGCCCCCGGCGCAGCCAGCCCGGCAACTCCTGCTTTAACTCCACCAGCGGCGCAGCTGCCTGCCCGCCTTCGGTTTGACTACCGCGCAGCCCGACCCATCGCACCAGGCTGAACAGGATCAGGGCAAGTGCGCCGTCGATCAGGATCACCAGGCGCGGAAAATCACCCAGCCTGCCAGCTGCCAGCAGCCCCAACAACACCGCGCCGCCAACCAGCACCGCGCTGCCAATCGCGGCAACCACTTGAAACGCCTCCCGGCGCATATCGATTTTGGCTGCCGGTACGAACATGCCGCTCAAATAAGCGGCCGCCAGCTTCAACGGCAATCCAATCCCCAGCAGCAGGTAAACCCCAGGCAGAAATTCGGGGTAATTGGATGGGAACCCCAGCCGGATGAAAAACGCCAGCAAGCCAGATGCCAACCCCGCCAGCAGGTAGCCCAACCAGAACAGGTATGCCCGGCGGCGGCGGAACAGGATCACCAAGCCCACTGCCAACACCAGGAAGGCATTATCCAAGCGGCTGAACAGCGCCAACACAGCCGTCATGCCCAGCCGCAGCCGGTCCGCGCGCCCTTCCTGATCTTCCGGCTTGTCCAAAATCTGTGCTGCCTGGTACAGGAAAAGCATCACCGTGAAGGCATTGATTCCGGCTTCCATGCCCAGTTTGGTCGCCACCCCGTGCAGCGGGGCATAAAACGCCCAGAAAAACGCCGCCAGAACTGCCAGCGGGCGGGCAATCAGCCGCGAGAGATGGTGGTACAACAGCAAGCCGGTACCCGCCGAAAGCAGCACAGAAATGAGCACAACCAGCCGCAACGGCAGATACAAATCTAGCCGCGCCAGCGAAAACACCGGGATCATCACCAGCATCCACAGGGGGTGGTAGCCGTTGGCTGGATGGATGCGGTCGAAGGTCGAGCCGTGCCCCTCGGAGATATTGCGCGCCACCTGGAAATAGTAAAAAGCATCATCGGTGGTGAACCAGCGGTCGAGCAGGCTGTTGACCGGCGCGGCAATCACCGCGATATGCACAACCAGCACCACGAAGACAAAAAACAAACCAAAACGAATCTTTGGCACAGCGGATAAGCGGATCAGGCGATCACCCCGTAGAATAGCGGCAGCGCTTCGACCGGCGTATCGCTCCAGGTATGTGCAGCCAGCAAGCGCTGTTTAGCCTGCGCCAGTTTGTTCGCATCGTTGGCGTGAATGGTAAGCAAACGCTCGCCAGCTCGGACGAAATCCCCCACCTTATGGTGGACGACAATCCCCACCGCCGGGTCAATTGAGTCGTCTTTTTTCGCCCGTCCAGCGCCCAGGTCAACCGAGGTTTCACCCACCTCGCGGGCGTTGATCCCCGCCAGGTAGCCGGTTTGCATGGCGACCAGCGCCTCGACCAGCGCAGCTTTGGGCAGCCGCTGCGGATCATCCACCACGCGCACATCCCCACCCTGCGCCTGCACCAGCGCGCGCAACTGCTGCCAGGCTTTGCCTTCCCGCAGGGCTTCTTCTGCCAGGTCGCGCCCTTGGCGCGCATCATCAGCCTTCCCGCCGATCACTAGCATGTGGCTGGCGATTTCCATGCAGTGCTCGTAAAAATCCTCCGATCCGTTGCCATGCAGGGTATCGATTGCCTCGCGCAGTTCCAGCGCGTTGCCAACCGCATACCCTAAGGGCTGGTTCATATCGGAAAGCACCGCCACCGCCCGTCTGCCCGACAGGCGGGCAATCGCCACCATTCGGGCAGCCAGTTTGCGCGCGTCTTCCAGGGTTTGCATGAAAGCGCCGTTGCCGACCTTCACATCCAGCACGATCGCCTGCGCGCCGCCGGCGATCTTTTTGCTCATGATCGAGGATGCGATCAGCGGGATGGAAGGCACCGTGCCGGTCACGTCGCGCAGGGCATACAATTTTCCGTCTGCCGGGGCAAGGTCGCCGGTTTGCCCGGTCAGCGCCAGCCCATGCGTGCGCAGCTGCTCAATAAACTCCTCGGTGGACAGATCGGTGCGGAAGCCGGGGATTGCCTCCACCTTGTCCAGCGTGCCGCCGCTGAACCCCAACCCGCGCCCGGACATCTTTCCCACCGGCAGCCCGCAGGCAGCCACCAGCGGTTCAACCACCAGCGTGGTTTTATCCCCCACCCCGCCAGTGGAGTGTTTGTCCACCACGATATCCAGCACCTGGCTGAGATTCAACACCTCGCCGGAGTGCGCCATCGCCAGGGTCAGATCGGTGGTCTCCTGGTCATTCATCCCGTTTAACAAAACCGCCATCGCCCAAGCGGAGACCTGGTAGTCGGGTATTTCTCCGCGAGTAAAACCGGCAACAAAAAAGTCGATCTCCTCTTTACTCAATGCCTGCCGGTCGCGTTTCTTAATGATGATATCCACAGCTTTCATGCTAATTCCTCCATGCCTGCTTGTTGTTAGAGAAAGCGTATTTTGGGGCGTTGAATGCAGCGCTCTTTCCAGGTCGATCTGCCGGACAGGGTAAAAATGAAAGACCACGCTGCGATCAAGGCATTTACCAGGACGGTCAGCGGGTAAAACGCTGCCCGGTAAACCGGAAACCCCAGCCGGGCATAGGGAATCGCCCAACTCAAAATGGACAAAACGACTGCCAGCGCAGCTTTTTCCACCGGGAAGTGCCCCGGCGGGACGCCCAGTCCCGCCAGCGCCAGGACGATCATCGGCTACCAATAAACCACAGCCAGCCAAGTGAAAACGAAGCCGAAAGTGACTACATTATACTGAAAAGTTGCAAAAAAATTCTTGCCGAATCCTGTCGCCACCTCACCCAGGGTATGATACATGCAGCACTCCGCCTGCCCGCTGCCATCCACCACCTCGCTGCGAATGGCAGCATGTCCGCCGGTATTTTTCTCCCCAGCCAATTTCGTTGCACGCGGGGATCAGCAGCGAGACCTTGGGTAGATTGGAGACTGGCGGGCACGTTTCCAGTCGCCTGAACCAGAACACCTTGCCAATGGCAATGAGCAGAATGATCGCCAGGTACCAGCAGTCCATCCGGATGGGTCGAAAGCAGCCATTCCCACACCGTTACTGACCACCCCAAATCGTAAATAAACAGAGAGGCATTTCAAAACCAGCCGGTTCAGAAATGCCCCTTTTCTGGATGATACTTTAGCGGGATTGTTTCTTAAGAAAAATGGTCACCTTGCGATTGGGCTCTTCGCCTACGCTCTCGGTTTCCACTTCGGCATGATCGCGCAATTCAAGGTGGATGACGCGCCGTTCATTGGCTGGCATGGGTTCCAGCGACACCTTGCGCCCGGTATGCACTACCTGCTCGGCGGTGCGTCGCGCCAGTACCTGCAGCTGGCGCTCGCGGCGGGCGCGATAGCCCTGCACATCGATCATCAACGGCACCCAGCGCCCAATTTCTTTGGAGAGGATCAGGCTGGTTATGTATTGCAGCGCGTTCAAGGTTTCCGACCGGCGTCCGATTAGGATGCTCAAATCCTCGCCCTGCACCTCCACCATCACCACCGGTTGGTCGTTTTCATCCTGCGGCGGCAGCATGTGGGCTTTCAGACGCGCCTTGAGGTGCATTTTTTGCAGCAACTCACCGGTGATTTGCTCGGCAGTTTGCAGTACACCAACCTGGTCTTGGGTGACAGCCCCGTTGGATGGGACATCCTCCACCGGGGGCACTTCGACCGGTCGCGCAGCGGGTTTGGGTTTGGGCTTGCTTTCCCGGCGCGGAGCAACGGCTTCTGCGCTCGAACCGGCGGGCGACTGCGCGTCTTTGATCCACAGGCGCACCCGCGCCTGGCGCGTTCCCAGGCCAAGAAAGCCGCGGCTGCCCGGATCGAGCACTTCGATCTCGAAAGCGCTTTCCGGCAGCCCCAACTGTTCCATCCCTTTCGCGACGGCTTCTTCCACCGTCGGCGCAATGATTTCCAAATTGGTCTTTTCCTGACTCATAGGCTCCTCGAACTCCCTTACCTTGTTGCATACGCGCGGGCTGTCTTCCTCCCGCGCGTTCAACTATTTCTTTTTGCTGCCGCCTGCGGCAGCAGGCTGCGTTTTCAGGAAGGGGAACACGTTCCCCCAATTGACTTTACCCAGCATGGCGTACTGTAAAATGCCAATCACGTTGGAAGCGACAAAGTACAATGCCAGTCCGGATGCCAGGGTATAAGCGAGATAGCCCATGAACAACGGCATATACATGTTCATCATGTTGGTCATCATCGCGGTTTGATCTTTCGGGTTGGCAGACGGCGGGGTGATCAATTTGCCCTGTACATAGGTGCTAATGACCACTAACACGACCAGAATCGGAATGCCGAATTCAAGACCCGGAATCAACAGCCGCTCGGGTTGCCCCAGGTCCATCCACAAGAAACGCGAATCGAGCGGAATCAAGGACTCCACTTTCAGCAATCCCGGGTAAATATGGCGAATCAGGTTAAGCAAATCCACCGGCGTGGCTGCCAAGGCGACGATGACAGCCTGGTACAAGCCGAAAATGATCGGCAGCTGGATCAGGGTAGGCAAACAGGATGCAAATGGGTTGATTCCAAGCTCTTTGTAGAGCGCCATTTGTTCCTGCGCCAGTTTTTCACGATCGCCTTTGTATTTTTCCTGGATTTTCAGCCATTTCTCGTTCTTTTGAAGTTCCTGCATCGCCTGCGCGCCTTTGATCTGACGCACCATCAACGGATGGGTGACCACACGAATCAGCAGGGTGAAGAGAATGATCGCAATCCCAAAATTCTGTCCAACGATGTTATAGATGAACAGCAGGGTGTTGATAAACGGGGTAATGATGAGCGCATCCCACATGATCTTTTACCTCTCTTAATTCGGCGGGACAAAGGACCAAATATCCTGTCCTTCCAGTGAAACCAGTTTCAA
Source organism: Bellilinea sp. (assembly GCA_037442545.1). Taxonomy (GTDB): domain Bacteria; phylum Chloroflexota; class Anaerolineae; order Anaerolineales; family Anaerolineaceae; genus Bellilinea. Next base: position 12,943 of record JBBIQB010000018.1, on the reverse strand, counting down.
AAATTGCTTACCCCCGGTAATACCCACCGCCAGGCGGTCGCCAACAGCAACTGGTCCGGTGTACAGTTTGCCCTCGAACGTTTTACTCCACAAACGCTCGCCATCTACGCTGGCGGCAATCAGGCTGCCATCCTCGGTGGGAAAAATAACCCGGCCGTCCAGCAGGGTCGCCGGACCGGTGATGGGCTGTTCGACGGACTGCGACCAGATATTCGAACCGTCGGCTGCCGAGACCGCGTAGATTGTGCCCTGCATATCGCCAAAGAACAGGCTGTCCTCGTCGAGCATCGGCTGGGTCCACAGACCGCTTTCGAACTGGCGCTGCCAAACCACCGAGCCGTCACGGGTGTCTATCGCCATCAGATTACGCGCCAGGGTGGTCAAATATATAACGCCCGCCTCGGCATCCAGGGTGGGCGAATAGATCACCGCTCCTCCCACATCCAGCGACCATGCTTCTTGACCGGTGCGCAGGTCGATGGCATACACATAATGATCCATCGAAGCCTGGTAAACCCGCTCACCATCGCTGACCGGCTTGGACCACAACGCCCGCCCGGTCTCGAACTTCCATACCAGCCTTCCATCGGTCGTAAGCGCATAGAGAAAGTGATCGGCGTTCGGCGCCAGAATCAGATCGTCGACCGCCAATGGACTGGCGATCCAATCGCCTTTGGCTTCGGTGAACGTCCAGTTTTGCGCCCCGGTGTTGGGATCAATGCTGTGTAGAACATTATCGTAATCTCCCGCCAGCAATTGATCGCCCGCCAGCACCGGCGCCGCAAAGAACATCGCTCGCCCGGCTTTTTCCGGAAAGCGCCAGACCATGCTGCCGTCCGCGACGCGGATGGCATAGATATGGCTTTGGTAGGCAACGAAGAGCGTATCCCCGTTGGGGCTGATTCCGGGCCAGGACGAGCCGGTTAAAGGCGCCCCACACGAGGCAAGCAGCAACGACAGGGCTACGAAGAGCAGAATGAGATAAGCTTTTGATTTTTTCATGCGTTTTTTGATTGGGGTTGGATAGAAACCTGAACATATGCTTTACGGTACCGGGTCATAACCGCCGGGATTGAATGGATTGCAGCGCAACACCCGCCAGACTGCCATAAAGAACCCTTTAACCGCGCCGTGTTTATAAATGGACTGGTAACCGTAATGGGAGCAGGATGGGTAAAAGCGGCAGGTATTCGCCGGCATGGCAGGGGAAACCAATTTTTGGTACAGACGGATCAATCCCAACAAGATCCAGCGCGGCGCAGTCCAGAGTGTAAACGGCAGATCGCGCAGACGGGGCTCGTGCGAATAATCCTGTTCGATCATTGCGAGTGTTCCGATGAGCGGCTCAAGCTCGCTCGCTGCAACAAGTGGCTCACCGCCTGGCGCAAGTCATCGAAACCGGCTGCCAAAACAGGCTTACGCGCAATCAGCACCAAATCCCATCCATTCGGCAGCACGGGCAAGAACCCATTCAACACGGCACGCAAACGCCGTTTGGCGCGGTTGCGCTGCACCGCGCCGCCAAGCGCTTTACTGGCAGCGATGCCAACGCGTACTCCGCCTTGCGGATTGGGTAGAACCGTTAACACAACAAACGGGTGCGTGTATGACTTGCCCGTTTGGCGCACCCGCTTGAAATCGGTTGACTGCCTGAGCCTGAATTTGCGCTTCACCCATGAACCCGTCCATCAACTGGCATGTCAATGAGCGAATGACTCAACCCCCCAGTTGAATCTGCATGGCACAGTCGTCTACCAGCGGAGTTTCTTGACATGATTGTTCTTGCTCACCGTCAAGCGGCGGCGACCGCGCAGGCGGCGGCGTTTCAATACATCGCGCCCATCCGCGGTTGCCATTCGGGCGCGGAATCCATGGACGCGAACACGGCGGCGAATTTTCGGTTGGTATGTCCGTTTGGGCATATCATCTTCCTTTCATTTTGTTGAATTCAACCACTGTGTTCTGCGCAAATCACCAAACCACGTTTGTTAACTGGTTTAGCCATTTCCGCAGTGCACAGATGTTAACGACGTTAGCAAACCCGAATTATACCTTAGTGTTCGAGGTTGGTCAAACCGATTCTTTTTTACGACCGTTGCCATTTTTGCCGGTCGAAAGCAGGCGTGCCAACTGGCGGGCGCCTTCCGAATCCGCAACTGCCAGCACCTCATCCCCGGGTTCGAAGGTGGTCACTCCACGCGGGACAATCACCTCTCCATGGCGGATGATGGCGGCAATTACGCAGTGCTCCGGCAAATTCAGGTCTTTGATCGCCACCCCCAACGCGGGCGCATCCGAGGTGATCTTTTCCTCGACCAGCGAATAATTCCCGCGCCGCAGCTTGATCAGCGTCATCATATCGCCCAGGGACATCTCTTCCTCGATAATCGACGCCATGATCTCCGCCTGGTTGACCGCCACATCCACGTGGAATTTGTGGTCGAAAAGCCAGGCATTGCGCGGGTTGTTGATGCGCGCGATGGTGCGCGGAATCTTGTACCGGCTGCGCGCCAAAAAGCACAACGACAGGTTGGTTTCATCCTCGGTTGTGCAAGCAGCCAGCACGTCCGCCTTCTCGCCGCCGGCTTTTTCCAGCACAAACGGGTCGATCGCCCGTCCTTCGAAGATCGCTTCGGTTGGCAATTCCTTGTGAAGCCGCGCCAGCACATCCGGACGGGATTCGATCAATTGGACGAAATGGTTTTGCGCAACCAAAATCCGCGCCAGCTGCGCGCCCGTTCTCCCACCGCCTGCAATGATCACATACATGGCTGCTACTCCTTCTTTTCCAGCAGTTTTTGGCGCAGGCAATTGCTGCCGTTGAACGTTGCGCTGACGTGGATAATATCCCCCGCCTGGAGCGCAAAGCCTTCCTGCGGCATCATTGCTTTGCCAGCGCGGGTGATCGAAATGGGCAGGCATTCTTCCTCCGGCAGCAAGTCCGCCAGAGTTTTGCCTTCCCATTCCATCGGGATGACAAATTCATAGACCTCCACCTCGCCGTTCCCGGCAGAAAAAACGGTATGGATGGCAGAGTCGTACAGCAATTCTTCGATTCGCTGCGCTCCCCAACTGGTCGAGCTGATCACCTGCAATTGCAGTTCTTCGAACAACACCCGGCAGCGGGGATCGTAGTTGCGCGCGACAACATTGGGGATATGATAAACATGGGTGGCAATCCGCGCAACCACGGCGTTGATCGCATCCGAACTGGTTACCGCCGCCAGCGCATCCGCCTGCTCGATTCCGGCGCGTTGCAGTACATCTTGCGAGAGGGCATCCCCCTCATGAAAGCGTCCGGTAAAATCTGCCGGCAGGTTGTTGAAGGAAGATGCCGTTGAATCGATCACGGCTACCTGGTGTCCGGCGCGAAAAAGACGGTACGCCAGGGCGGAGCCCAGCCTTCCGCAGCCCACCACAATCATGTGCATTGTTTGGATATTCTGTTCGTTATTCATCAGTCCACCTGATAGGGAACACTGGTAATGACAATGTCCTTATGGAAAAGCAGCGCCATGCGCAGCGCGACAGCCGTTTGGGTGTGCAGCAAACCCGACCACCAATGGCGCGGGACGAATTCCGGCACCAAAATGGTGATAATTTCATTCGGCTGGCGCTGCATATCAATTTCGTCGATGTATTCGATCAAGGGTTCGACGAACAAGCGGTAAGGCGACTCCAGAATCACCAACCGGCGTCCATCGCCCCAGGTTTCCCACTTGCGGCGCACCCGCTCGGCTTCCTGCGGGTCTATGGAAACATGCACTGCGGTAATATCATCGGACAGGGTGCACGCGTAGCGCAACGCTGCCAGCGTTCCGCGATGCACTCCACCGATGGGCAAGATCACCCGGTGACGGGCTATGCGCGGCGGTGCGCCGTAATTATCCAGCGACAGGTGTCCTGCCAGATTGCGGTAATGGCGTTGAATACCACTAAAGACAAGAACCAGGAACGGAATAATCACAATGACGAGCCAGGCACCGTCGATGAACTTTGTGCTGGCAAAGATCAACATGACCACGCCGGTGCAAATCGCGCCGAATCCGTTGATCAGCATTTTGAGCAGCCAGTTCCGATCATACTGGAGTTTGGCGTGTGCGTCTTTGGCTGCTTCACTGGGGTCGAGATGTCCAATTTTCCACCATCGCCGCGCCATGCCCGTCTGCGAGAGGGTAAAGGAAAGAAACACACCAACCGCATACAACGGGATCAAACGGGTTACGCTGGCTTGAAATACGATTATCAGAATGCAAGCCACCAACGCCAGCAGGACAATCCCGCGCGAGAAAACCAGGCGGCTGCCGCGGTAGGTTAACTGGCGCGGCAGCAATCCATCGGTTGCGGCAATCGCGCTGAGGCGGGGAAAATCGGCAAATGCCGTATTGGCAGCCATGATCAAAATGACCGTCGTGGCAAAAATTACCCCCAGGTAGAGAACACCCCTGCCGTCGAAAGCCGTTCGCGCCAATTGCGATATGACCGTTTCCTCTTCCGAGGGAACAGCGCGTATGTGCGCCGACAGAAAGGAGATCGCCAGCATCAATGAGCCGAGGATGACCGCCATGATGATCAAGGTGCGTCCGGCGTTGCGTGAGCGCGGTTCCTTAAATGCAGGAATGCCATTGGAAATGGCTTCGATCCCGGTCAAGGCGGCGGTGCCACTGGAAAAGGCACGTAGGATCAGAAAAAGTCCCACGCCCTGACTGATATGCAGGGTTTCCAAATGCGGCGGGTCAACCACCACACCCAATCCACCGGCAAAGTAGCGCACCAAACCGACGATGACCGTAATAAACATTACCACCACGAAAAAATAGGTCGGAATGGCAAACGCGCGCCCGGATTCCTTGACCCCGCGCAAATTAACAATCATGATAAACATGACAAACCCAACCGCAATCCAAACCCGGTAGGGGAACAGGTCCGGCAAGGCAGAAACAATCTGCGCCACGCCGGACGATATGGATACCGCAACGGTAAGGATATAATCGGTCAACAGCGCGCTGGCAGCGACTTTGGACGGTAAAACACCGAGATTCTCGCGCGAAACCGTGTAGGCGCCACCGCCGTTGGGGTAGGCATGAACCGTCTGCTCGTAGGATATAGTTACGATGGTTAAGAGCAACACGATCCCAATCGAAAGCGGGAATACGTAATTGTACGCATCCGAGCCCAACACCATCAGAATAACCAACATTTCCTGCGTGGCGTACGCCGTGGAGGATAATGCATCCGAGGCAAACACTGCCAGCCCAATCGGCACTCCGATCGTCTGGTGGGGTGCATCTGCGGTTGGTAAAGGTCTTCCAAATAACCAGGTTCGCCAGTCTCGCCTGGGTTTATACTCGGTTTCGCGCCGGAGGACAGTCGTCCCTTGTTGATCTTCGATATTCATTTTTTCTCGATTACGCCTTCTAGAAACAGACGCCAACCTTCAACAAAGCCAGAGATTATAATAGCACATTGTCACCACGTCAATTATAATTCTTAGGAAAGGGCTTTGAATTTTCAACCGCGTTCCACTGCCGATGGACGAACAGTACCCATGCTCGCCGACAAAAACCCGAAAGTAACCCTGCGCCTGTTGCTGAATGCCGGCATGTCCCTGCTCGGCATTGCAGTCGGGTTGGCTTTTCCATTCCTGGTGACCATCGTCCAGGTGTTGCTTTCCGGGCTGCCATTGACGCTTAATTCCTTTATCCTCGCGCAAACCAGCCAACCGCTGCTCTGGCTGGTTAACTTGTTTTCTTTCCTGGTGGTTTTATTCAATATCGCCGCTGCCTACCAGCAGATACTCACCCAGCGTCAAATCCATGCTTTACGCCAGCAGCTTTCCAGCCGCACCGAGGAGCTATACGCCGTCAAGGAAGTGTCGCAGCGCGAGATTCTCGAACGCCACCAGGCGGAAGCCAACATTACTCGCGCAAAAAAAGAATGGGAAGCCACGTTCGATGCCATTTCGGATTTGATTCTGCTGACCGACAGCACCGGCAAAATTATCCGCTGCAATCGGGCGACCATTGAAAAACTGAACATATCCTACAATCAATTAATCGGCAGAAACATCGAAGAAGTCTTTCCCGGCGTGATCGAGCCGGTGCAGAAGAAAGCCCTGACCAAAACCCAGGTCATACCCATGCCCTCCCTGTACGGTTGGTTCGAGGTGACCGGTTTTCCGTTCCAGGACAGCGAAAACCAGGCGGGCACCATTTACATTTTTCACGATATTGCCCAGCGCAAAAGAGCGGAAGCCGAAATCCAGCGCCAGAAACAATACTTCGAAAGCATCTTTCAAAACAATCCGGTTGCCATCGTCACCCTGGATCTGAACGGGCACATTGTTGCCTGCAACCCGGCATTCGAGCATCTATTCGGATACCGTCAGGCAGAAGCGATCGGCGGCAAATTGGACGAGATGATCACCTCGCCGGAATTCCGCGAGCGGGCGCACGAGTTCAGCCGCCGCGTGCGGCACGGCGAATTGATCCACAGCGTTAGCAAACGCCTGACCCGGCGCGGTGAGTTGATCGATGTCGAGGTCTTTGGCGTGCCGGTCATCGTCAACGGGCAGGAAGTTGGCGTGCTCAACCTGTTCCATAACATTACCGAGATGGTCAGCGCGCGGCAGAAAGCCGAAGAAGCCGACCTGGCGAAGAGCGAGTTTCTGGCAAACATGAGCCATGAAATTCGCACCCCGCTCAACGGGCTGATTGGCATGCTCAACCTGACCCTGGACACAGCGCTCACCCGCGAACAAAACGAATACCTATCGGCTGCGCTGGACAGCGCGGAATCGCTGCTCAACCTGATCAGTGACATCCTCGACCTGTCCAAGATCGAAGCCGGCAAAATGGAACTAGAAAGCACCGATTTCAACCTGCGCACCATCATCGAAAACGTGGCGGTCAACTTGTCCCAGCGCGCCACCGCCCGCGGACTGGAATTGGTGTGTTCGCTCCACCCGGAATGCCCCATTTTACTGCGCGGCGACCCCAACCGCCTGCGCCAGGTATTGAACAACCTGGTCGGCAATGCGATCAAGTTCACCGAACAGGGCGAGGTGGTCATTCAAGTGCAGCCCGTTGCGCAAACCAGCAGCCAGGCTACCATCAGTTTTGCCGTGCATGATACCGGCATTGGCATTCCGCTCGAGCGCCAGGTGCACATTTTCGAGCGCTTCACTCAGGCGGACATGTCCACCACGCGCAAGTACGGCGGTTCCGGTTTGGGACTGGCAATTTCCTCGGAGCTGGTTGAACTGATGGGCGGAAAAATTTCGCTGATCAGCGAGCCGAACAGCGGCAGCACCTTTTCATTCAACGCGGTCTTTAGCCGGCAGGAGTCCCCTGAACCCAATCCCATCGAATTGATCCAACTCTCGCGCGGCAAACGAGTGTTGATCGCCGACCCAAATAAAAGCAGTCGCCAAAGCTTGCGCCAGGAACTGCAAAAATTGGGTTTCAACGTTCAGGAAGCCACTGAACGGCAAACCTGCATCAACGCGTTGACCAGTGCCTTCGCCGACGTCGCCCCTTATAGCCTGTTGTTGATCGATTACCGCCTGCTGCAGGACGGCGGGCGCATCAATCTGCCGGTCGAAATCGAAGCCCTGACCCACGAAGGGCTGAAGATCGTGGTGATGACCACTCTTGGCGTCCACTTCACGACAGAAGACTGCCACCGCCTCGGCTGCACCGCCAGCGTGATCAAACCGGTGCGCCTGCAAGCGTTGTACACCGCGCTCGACAGCGCTTTTTCATCCGGCGCCGCCTCCGGCGGGACAGGGAAGCTGCCCGCGCGCACGCCTTCCACCGGGCTGCATACCCGCACCCCCCATCGTATCCTGCTCGTCGAGGATAATCCGGTCAACCGCAAGGCGGTTGTTAATTTGCTCAACAAATTCGGGCATTCGGTGGACGAAGCCGAAAACGGGCGAATCGCGGTCGAAACAATCGCCGCCAATCGCTACGACTTGATCCTCATGGACATCCAGATGCCGGAAATGGATGGCTACGAAGCCACGCTGCGCATACGCTCCACCGAAGGCGCCAGCCGGCACACGCCGATCATTGCCATGACCGCCCGCGCGCTCGCCGGTGACGTGGAGCGCTGCCTTGCCAGCGGCATGGATGCCTATTTGCCCAAGCCGATCAAGCCGCGCGAGTTGTACGATGCCATCGAGGAATGGGGATTGAAAACCTCGCAACCGTCAGCCCGGATCGATTCCCTGCCCGCATCCGTCGAATCGCCGCCGTCGCTGCCCGCCCCAGCCCAAACGCCGACCGATTTCGAAATTTTTGTCCAGAATTTTCAGTCGCAGGCGGAACGGTTCAATAAAAATGCGGTCGAAAACACGCAGCCAACCGCTGTGACTCTGCCGGAGAGCGAATCGATACCCGAATTACCCAATCCAGACGAGGATGAATTCCTCAGCCGGGCTTTCAAAAAAAATACCCAGTCGCTGGGCGACCCGCGCTACCTGGAAAAAATCCTTCCGCGTTTTGGCGACGACTTTCACTTCTTCCTTGTCACCTTCGAGGAATTCATCCAACAGTGCCAGGGGAAACTCTCGGACATCGAACAAGCCATCCAATCCGGCAACCCCGGCGCGGTAAAATTGCATGCTCACAACCTCAAAGGCGTGGCTGCTAACTTCGATGCTGTGAAATTGACCACCCTTGCTCACCGCCTGGACGTTCAGGCAGCCAAGGGAGATTTGAGCCAGGCGCAGGAATGGCATCTTGAAATGCAGCAGCAGGTTCCGTTATTGAAAAAAGCCCTGGCAGAAATGAAAGCCCAACAATCCGCTGCGGTCGACTCGTCGAAAGGCACACCCCATGGCAACCATCTTGCTGATTGATGACGAAATCATATTTCATCGCATGATCGAACATGCCCTGCGCCCACTGGGGCACGTTATTTATACCGAGTTGACCGGAACCCAGGGACTGGAAGCAGCCAGTATTCTCAAACCGAATGTCATCATCACCGACCTCAACCTGCCCGATATTTCCGGGTACGAGGTCACCCGCCGCCTGCGCCGCGACCCTGTCTTTGCCCACACCCCCATCATGGTATTGACCAGCCAATCCGGGCTGCAGGATAAATTGGGGTCATTTGAATCCGGCGCGGATGATCACATTACCAAACCGTTCGAACCGGAGGAACTGATCGCCCGCATAACCGTCCTGCTGCGGCGCATGGAAATGCTGCGTCACGCCCTGCCGGCGGGTGAGCCGGTCGAGCCGACCAGGCAAGCCAAAACCATCGCGGTTCATTCCTTGCGCGGCGGTATCGGCACCTCAACCCTGGCGGTCAATCTGGCGATTGGGATGCGATCCTTGTGGAACGCCCCGACGATGATGATCGACCTGGTGTTGATGGCGGGTCAGGTGGCGCTGTTGATGAACATGCCGCTCAAGCGCACCTGGGCAGACCTGGCGGGGGTCGATCCGCTCGAAATGGATACCGAGGCGCTGCACTCGATCATCGAATCGCACAAGTCCGGGCTGGCATTTATCGCCGCGCCAACCTTTCCCACCGAAGCGGAAATGCTCTCCGATGAAATTCTCAATGTATCGATGAAACTGTTGCGCCCGCACTATGATTACATCATCGCCGACCTGCCCCACGACTTCAGCGAGGTTTCATTGATCGCGCTCGACCTGGCAGATATGATCCTGCTGGTGCTGGCGCCGGAGCTGTCCTCGGTACGGGCAGCCGCGGCAGCACTGGATACCTATACTAAACTGAACTACCCCGCGGAGAAAATCAAGCTGGTGCTTAACAACATCTTCCCGCGGCATGGGTTGCCGCGCGAGCGCATCGAGCAGGCGCTCAAAAAACCCATCACCCTCAGTTTGCCGTATTCTCAGGATATACTTGTCCAGGCGATCAATCTGGGCAAACCAGTGCTGTATCACCAACCGGACGAGCCGTTCGCTAGCCTGTTGGAGGATTTTGCCTTTTTCTTGAGCACCGAGGAACATAAAAAGAATCGTCCAGAAAAGCCAACCCAGTCCTGGAAGCGGGTATATGACCGGTTCATGGAAGCCCGCAAAGCCAGGGAAAAACAATCTCAACGTTAATTTCATACACCCCATGTACAGCCAAGGAAGGGAAACGAAACCATGTCACATGCCTTCAAAAAACCAACCCGCGTAGCAATTGTTGGCGCCGGCAATGTCGGCTCCACATTTGCCTACAGCCTGTTATTGAGCGGGTTGGCATCCGAAATCGTTTTGATCGATGCCAACCACGCCAAAGCCGAGGGCGAAGCCATGGACCTCAACCACGCCATGCCGCTCGGTCGTCCGGCGCGCATTTGGGCAGGCAATTACAAGGATACCGCCGGGGCGATCATCACCGTCATTACCGCCGGTTCCGCCCAACGACCGGGCGAAAGCCGCCTGGATCTGGTACAGCGCAACGCGTCCATCTTCAAACAGATCATCCCGCAGATCGTGGAAAACAATCCCAACGGCATCCTGCTGATTGCGACCAACCCGGTGGATATCCTGACCTACGTGGCGTTTAAAATCTCCGGTTTCACCCGCAATCATGTGATTGGCTCCGGCACGGTGCTGGATACCGCCCGCTTCCGCTACCTGCTCTCGCAGCATTTCGATGTCGATCCGCGCAGTGTGCACGCCCACATTATCGGCGAGCACGGCGATAGCGAGGTACCGGTCTGGTCGCTGGCAAACATTGCCGGGATGCGTCTGCCGCAATACTGCGCCACCAATCACCTCGGCTGCGAGGAGCAGACCCTGGATACCATCTTCGAACAAACCCGCGACGCCGCCTATCACATCATCGAGCGCAAAGGCGCCACCTATTACGCCATTGCCAGCGGTTTGACCCGCATTTGTGAAGCCATCCTGCGCGATCAGGGCACGGTGTTATCCGTTTCCACCTACATCGACGAGGATTATTACGGCATTAGCGATGTATGCCTGAGCCTGCCCAGCATCGTTGACCTGGATGGGGTCGAACGGATCATCCGGCTCGACTTGAGCGCGGATGAAATCGAAGGACTGCGCAATTCCGCCAACGTGTTGAAGAACACCATAGAAAAAATCGCCATCTAACCTTCGTCCGTTTGGGCAATCAACACCTCAAACGGGTGAAGGCGCAAGGCGGAAATGGATAATTCACCCTCGCTGCGGTGCGTCGAAAAAACGCACCGCAGTTTGCCGACCGTATCCGGCAGCGTAACGGCTGTCGATTTTGGCTTGAGATTGAGCATCACCCGGCAGGTTTGCGACTTCGTCCAGCGCAGGTAAGACAACACATGGGGCTTATCTTCGTCCACAAAGCAGAAATCCCCTTCCACCAACGCCGGGTTGGATTTACGTACCGCCAGCAACCGGCGATACGTCTGCAAGAGGGACGTATCATCCCGCAGCTGATCGGCGACGTTGACCCTCTGACTGTAATTGGGATGCACCGGCAGCCAGGGTGTAATCTCCGCCGGGCAAAAACCCGCGTTGGGTTGGTTTGCCCACTGCACCGGCGTGCGCGACTTGTCCCGCCCGTGACGTGAAGCATAGGCAGCGGCTTCTTCCGGTAAAGAGCCAAGCAGTTCAATTTCCAGGTTATAGGCGCGCACACTGAGCGGATCGCGAAAATCCTGCGGCACGAGACCCAGATGATTGACCATGCCGATCTCCTCGCCGTTGTAGAGAAATGGCGTGCCTTTCAGGGTCAGGATCAATGCCAGGTTGGCGCGGGCGATCTCGTGGTCATGCTTGCCGTCGCCAAACTCACTAATCATCCGCCCGGCGTCGTGATTGCCAAGCGTGTTGCAGCCCCAGCCGCCCGGCGGCAGCCCTGCCAGCCGTTCGCGCTGGTTTTTCCGCACCCAGCGCGGCGTGATGCGCGAGGTATGCATGAGCGGGAAATTGAAAGCGAGATGCAATTCATCGCTGCCGTTGCCATAGAAGCGCAAATCCTCGCTTTCGCCAATCAAGACCTTGTCCGGAAATTCATCCACCACGGCGCGCAGTTCTTTCATCAGGTCGTGCACTTCGGGCATGTCGAACTGCTTGTGGAACATGCGCAGCCAGCGCCGCCCCACCTTTCGCTGTTCGCGGCTGGTTTTCGCCAGCCGGGAAGCGCGGTAGATCTCATCCAGCATCTCACCGCTGCCCTGGTCGGGGAAACCCTCCTCCTCGAAAATGGTGCCAATGGCATCCAGACGGAAGCCATCCACACCCATGCCCAGCCAGTAGCGCACCACATCGAACATCGCCGCTTTAACCTCTGGATTCTTCCAATTCAAGTCAGGTTGTTCGGCAAAAAAATAATGATAGTAATATTCCCCGCTTTGTGCATCGAACGTCCAGGCAGAGCCGCCGAAAGTCGACCACCAATCGTTGGGCGCACCACCGTTGCGCGGCGGCTTCCACACATACCAGTCGCGGCGCGGGTTGTTGCGGCTCGAACGGGATTCGGCAAACCAGGGGTGTTGGTGCGAGGTGTGGTTGAGAACCAGATCGAGCACCAGGCGCATATCCCGGCGGTGCAGTTCATCCAGGAATTGTTGGAATTGCTCCAGCGTGCCGTATTCGTCCGCCACGCCATAATAATCCTTGACATCGTAGCCCCAATCCACCTGCGGGGAAGGAAAATGCGGCGAAAGCCAGACCGCGTCTACCCCCAGCCATTCGAGATAATCGATCTTTTCCAACATGCCGGAAAAATCGCCGATGCCATCGCCGTTGCCGTCCGCAAAACTGCGCGGATAGATCTGGTAAAATACCGCTTTTTGCCACCAGGATAACGTGCTCATTGACGCCAAATGCTCCTTGAAATTGCTTGTGGGCGTGGGTTGATCCGCTGCAACACAAGAATAAATAAGGGTTGACCCACCCTTAACCTGCCAATAAACGTCCCTTAATCGCAGCCGGGTATGCTGGTAACGGCGAATTAAGCCCGC